>NZ_JBHWEN010000023.1:0-125023 GCF_042734215.1 Kitasatospora sp. NPDC059673
GCCCGGGGCCGCCGCGGAAGGCCTCAGCTGGCGGTGCGCAGGTTCGCCTCGACCCAGCTCACCACGTCCTGGGTGGGGGTGCCGGGGGTGAAGATGTCGGCGACGCCGAGGGACTTCAGCTCGGCGATGTCGCCGTCCGGGATGATCCCGCCGCAGAAGACCTTGATGTCGGCCGCGTCGCGCTCCTTGAGCAGCTCGATCACCTTGGCGCAGAGCGTCATGTGCGCGCCGGACAGGATGGACAGGCCGATGCCGTCCGCGTCCTCCTGGATCGCCGTGTCGACGATCTGCTCGGGGGTCTGGTGGAGGCCGGTGTAAATGACCTCCATGCCGGCGTCGCGCAGCGCCCGCGCGATGACCTTGGCGCCCCGGTCGTGCCCGTCGAGACCGGGCTTGGCGACCACCACTCGGATCGGCCCTGACACAACCATCACTGCCTCCTGGACCACGTCGTCCACCACCCGGCCGACCTCGTGGCGGGGGCGTGTTAACCACTTTTAACAGATCTGAGGGGAGGGTAGCGGCCCGGCGGGGCCGCCGTCCTTTCCCACCGGCCAAGAAGAAAGGAAAATCACAGCCCACCGGCTCCGTCGGCCTCGCCCGCCGCCGCGCCACGCCCGCTGAAATGCACGCTTTGTCCGCTCTGTCGCCGCCCCGCTACAGTCTCGACCGGTTCTTGCCGTACGTCCCCGAGCCGCCGCGAGGTGACAGCCGTGGTCCCCAGCAGCCGTGCCGCCGCCCGTGCCGAGCGCCGGGCGCGGGCCCGCAGCGCCACCAGGACGGCGGTGCTGGCGGTCGCGCTGCCCTCGGTGGCGGCGCTCGGCGTGTTCGCGGCCGCCGTGGTCACCGTGCACCCGGCGCCGCACCGCCCGGTGGGCGCGGCCCCGCGCCCCGGCGAGCCGACCCTGCGGGGCGCCCCCCGCCCGGGGCCGGAGCACACCGAGCGCGCCGACCGCGCGGAGCGTCAAACCCCTGACGCGGCAGCCGGGTTGGCGATCCGCCAGGCGGCGGAGCGGCGCTTCTCGCTGCCGGTGGCGCGGCCCGGCCTGAGCGCGGTGTTCGGCCAGCCCGGCGCGCACTGGGCGACGCGGCACACCGGCATCGACTTCCCCGTCCCGTCCGGCACCCCGGTGCTGGCGGTCACCGACGGCACCGTCAGCACGCACTGGCACCCGGCGTACGGCCGCATGGCGACGGTCACCGCCCCCGACGGCACCCGCACCGTGTACGGGCACCTGCGCTCGTACCGGACCGTGCACGGGCAGGTCCGGGCCGGCGAGGTGATCGGCTGGTCGGGCAGCACCGGCAACAGCACCGGGCCGCACCTGCACTTCGAGGTGCGGCCCGACGGCGACGTCCCCGTCGACCCGGTGCCGTGGCTGCTCGAACGCGGGCTCGACCCGCGCTGACCGACCGCCGGGGCCCCCGTCGGAGCTTCCCGTCAGAGTGTCAGAGCTTCTCGACGGGGGCGTAGCGCAGCAGCAGTTCCTTGCGCCCGGCGGTGCCGAAGTCGACGGTGGCACGGGCCTTGTCGCCGACGCCCTGGGTGGCGACGACGGTCCCCAGGCCGAAGCTGTCGTGGCTGACCCGGTCGCCGACGGTGAGCGCCACCACCTCCCGGTCCACCACGGTGCGCGCCGACTTGCCCCAGCCCGCCTTCGGCGAGGCACCCGCCGAGAAGCTGCTGCCGCCGCCACTGCTGCGCGCACTCGAGGACGAGGAGAAGCGCGAGGCGGGCACGGCCGCCGCGCCGGTGCGCTTCCACTGGATCAGGTTCTCCGGGATCTCCTCCAGGAACCGGGACGCCGGGTTGTACGACGGCTGCCCCCAGGCGCTGCGCAGCACCGACCTGGTCAGGTAGAGCCGCTGCCGGGCCCGGGTGAGGCCGACGTAGGCGAGCCGCCGTTCCTCCTCCAGTTCCTTGACCTTGTTCAGCGCCCGCATGTGCGGGAAGATCCCGTCCTCCATGCCGGTGAGGAACACCACCGGGAACTCCAGGCCCTTGGCGGTGTGCAGGGTCATCATCGTGATCACCCCGGCGCCGTCCCCCTCCTCGTCGGCATCCGGGATCTGGTCGGAGTCGGCGACCAGCGCGACCCGCTCCAGGAAGTCGGCGAGCGAGCCGACCGGCGGGCCCTCGTCGCCCTCGGGCCGCTCTCCCGGGTCCTTCTCGTACTCCAGCGCCACGGACGCGAGCTCCTGGAGGTTCTCCACCCGGGTCTCGTCCTGCGGATCGGTGGACGCCTGGAGTTCGGCCAGGTACCCGGTCTCCTCCAGGACGGCCTCCAGTACCGCGGCCGGCCCGGCCCCGGACTCGACGACCTGACGCAGCCCGGCCAGCAGATCGTTGAACTTCTTCACCGCGTTGGCGGAGCGCGCGGCCATTCCGTACGCCTCGTCGACCCGGTTCAGCGCCTGCGCGAAGGAGATCCGCTCGCGGGCGGCGAGCGCGTCGATCATCGCCTCGGCGCGTTCGCCGATGCCACGCTTGGGCACGTTGAGGATCCGGCGCAGCGGCACGGTGTCCTCCGGGTTGGACAGCACCCGCAGGTACGCGAGGACGTCCTTGACCTCCTTGCGCTCGTAGAAGCGCACCCCGCCGACCACCTTGTACGGCAGGCCGACCCGGATGAACACCTCCTCGAACACCCGGGACTGCGCGTTGGTGCGGTAGAAGATCGCCACGTCGCCGGGGCGGGCGTGGCCGGCGTCGGTGAGCCGGTCGATCTCGTCGGCGATGAACTGGGCCTCGCCGTGTTCGTCGTCGGCGACGTAGCCGACCACCTGTTCGCCCTGGTCGCCTGCCGTCCACAGGTTCTTCTTGCGGCGGTTGGTGTTCCGTTCGATCACCGAGTTCGCGGCGGTCAGGATGGTCTGCGTGGAGCGGTAGTTCTGCTCCAGCAGGATCGTGGTCGCGTTCGGGTAGTCCTCCTCGAACGCGAGGATGTTGCGGATCGTCGCGCCGCGGAAGGCGTAGATCGACTGGTCGGCGTCACCGACCACGCACAGCTCGGCGGGCGCGATCTGCGCCAGCCTGGCCTCCGTCGGGTCGACGAAGTCGCCGTCCGCGGTCATCCGCGGGGCGTGCGCGGCCGAGCCGCCGGACAGCTCCCGCACCAGCGTGTACTGGGCGTGGTTGGTGTCCTGGTACTCGTCGACCAGGATGTGCCGGAACCTGCGCCGGTAGTGCTCGGCGACCTCCGGGAACGCCTGCAGCAGGTTGACGGTGGTCATGATGATGTCGTCGAAGTCCAGCGCGTTGGCCTCGCGCAGGCGCCGCTGGTACAGGAAGTACGCCTCGGCGAGCTTCTTCTCCATCGGGTTCGCCGCCTGGTCGGCGTACGTCTCCTCGTCGATCAGCTCGTTCTTGAGGTTGCTGACCTTCGCGGTGAACGACTTCGGCGGGAACTGCTTCGGGTCGAGGTCCAGATCCCGGCAGACCAGCGCCATCAGGCGCTGCGAGTCCGCCGAGTCGTAGATCGAGAAGCTGGAGCTCATGTTCAGCAGCTTCGCCTCGCGGCGCAGGATGCGGACGCACGCGCTGTGGAACGTCGACACCCACATCGCCTTGGCGCGCGGGCCGACCAGTGCCTCGACCCGCTCGCGCATCTCGCCGGCGGCCTTGTTGGTGAAGGTGATCGCCAGGATCTCGCCGGGCTGCACGCCGCGCGCGGCCAGCAGGTGGGCGATCCGGTGGGTGAGCACCCGGGTCTTGCCGGAGCCCGCGCCGGCCACGATCAGCAGCGGCGAGCCGTGGTGCAGCACCGCCTCGCGCTGCGGGTCGTTCATGCCCTCCAGCAGCTGCGCCGGGTCGACCACGGTGCGCTCCGCGCCGTTGCGGTACCAGGCGTCACGGGCGCTCTCGGCCGCGTGGTCGGTTTCGAACAGCCCGTCCGGGATGCTCTCCTCCGCGCCGTACCCGGGGTCGTACGGCGGCTCGTCGTACGGCTCCTCGTACGACTCGTCCGCGGGCGGTGCCTCGTCCTCCGGCCACAGCGTCAGGGGCGGCTGCTGCACCGCTTCGGGGCGGCGGCTCGACCCGACGGCAGGACGCTCGAAGCCGGGGAGCGGGAGGTCATCGAAGAGGCTAGTCATGGCCCTTCGAGTCTATGGCTACCCGCCGACATCCCCGGCCGGTCACAGA
Organism: Kitasatospora sp. NPDC059673; assembly: GCF_042734215.1. Taxonomy (NCBI): domain Bacteria; kingdom Bacillati; phylum Actinomycetota; class Actinomycetes; order Kitasatosporales; family Streptomycetaceae; genus Kitasatospora; species Kitasatospora sp. NPDC059673. The sequence continues at coordinate 4,145 of NZ_JBHWEN010000023.1, forward strand.
ATTCCGGCCGGGCTCCCGCTCACGGGGAGTTGTTGTAGACGAAGACCACGTACCCGCCGTACAGGGCGGAGCAGACCGCCGCGGCAACGAGCATGCTCGGCACCACTCCCCTGGTCCGTACCCGGACCAGCCCGGTCGCCAGCGGCAGCAGCAGCGCGAACGCGGGGATCAGGAACCGCGCGCGGGAGTTGAAGTACGCGGCGTCGCCGATGGCGAGCAGCAGCATCATCGCGCTGTACGCGACCAGCGCCAGTGGCTGACGCTGCAGCCCGGAAACCATGAACATCAGGATGTAGCCGACCAGGGTGAGGGTCACCACGACGTCGGTGAGCCAGATCGTGTCCGGCACGGTGATCATCTCGCGGATGACGTGTGCGGTGGACCGGCCGAAGTCGAAGTGCGACTGCCAGGCGTCCTGCACCCGGAAGTAGCCGTCCCAGCGGCCCTTCTGCACACCCACCCAGGCGACGAACGACAGGAAGCCGAGCGGGGCCAGCGCGCAGCCGATCAACGGGCGCAGCCACAGCGCACGCCGTTCCCGCACCTCGCCGGCCCGCCTGGCCTGCCGCCACTGGGTGAACGCCGCCCACACCGCCCCGACGCCGACCCCGACCACCACCGCGACGCCGGTCGGCCGGGTCAGGCCGGCGAGTGAGCACAGCACCCCGGCCCACACCCAGCGGCGGGTCACCGCGGCGTACATCGTCCAGGCGGCGAAGGCCGTGAAGACCAGCTCGGAATAGGCCATGCTCTCGACCACCGCGTACGGCAGCACACCCCAGAGCACCGCGGCGATGACGCCCACCCGGCGGCCGTGCAGCCGGGCCGCGACGGCGAAGATCCCCCACGCGGCGGCCAGCGATCCGGCCCAGGCCACCAGCAGCGCGGCGTAGTGCACCGGCAGCGGCAGGATCCACCAGACCGCCCGCAGCAACATCGGGTAGATGGGAAAGAACGCGTACGCCTCGTAGGGCCCGTGCGGGCCGGGCACCGGCTCGGAGCCCGCGTAGCCGTGCACCGCGATGTCCTGGTACCAGTAGGCGTCCCACATGGTGGCAACGCGGTACAGCGCGCTGGTACCGTGCTGTCCCTCCCACAGCATCAGAACGGCGACGCCGAGCGCTCGTACCAGCAGGTAGCCGAGCAGGGCGGGTGTCGCGTATCGTACGGCCGCACGCAGTCGCGGGAGCAGACCACTCAGCCCTGCCGAGCGTCCATGCGGCCGTCCGGCAGGCGTTTCGGCGTCCTCGCGCGGAACCGGGTCACCGGTTCCAAGCCTGACGGTCACTGCTGCTCTCCCCCACGGGCGTCGCGCTTGTGGTGTCATGCACCGGAACGAAGATCACTGCGACCTCACCGTCGCCGGTCTCGTCGCACAAGAAACCGTGGCCCGTCCGGGACTGGTGCCGGGCAACAGTGTAGCCGCGGTCGACCGGCCGGATACGGAGCGCGCGGACGCGTGAGCCGGCCCGGTGGGGGCCGGGCCGGCTCGGCGGGAAGCGGCTGTCAGCGCTCCATCAGGGTGACCACGGTGTTCGGCACCTGGGTGACGGTCTGCTTCGGGAAAGTCTTGACCAGCACGTCCTTCTCCTCCGGCGAGAAGCCCTGGAAGGGGTCGTGCCAGCCGATCGTCACCACCCAGATCCGCTTGGTGTCGCCGATGCAGGCCGCCAGGTCGGGGCACATCTTCGGGTACAGGTCGCCGCGCTCGATCGCGCTCTCCTGGACGAAGACGTCCTTCAGCCGGTCCTCTTCCGGGAGGTAGAAGTCCAGCGCGCTGACCACCCCGCTGAAGATGGCGTTGCCGTTGCGCAGCGGCGCCACCGCGTCGCCCGGCTGGTAGCCGGCGGCGATGACCTTCGCCGCGGCGGCGCCGTCCCAGCCCGCGTGCGAGTAGCGCTGCCGCACCGCGCGCTGGTCCTGGGCGCCCAGCACCAGCACCGCGACCAGGCCGACCACGGTGAGCGCCCGGGGCCGCAGGGCCGCCAGCCCGGCGCCGGCGAGCACCGCCCAGGCGGGCAGCGTGAAGAGCAGGTAGCGGTCCAGGAAGTACGAGGTCTGGCCGTGCGAGATGATCCACAGCAGCGGGATCGGCAGCACGGCGATCATGCCGATCTCCACCGCCGGACGCCGTCCGCGCGACCACGCGAGCGGCAGCACCGCCAGCGCGACCATGCAGAGGCTGATCCAGTTCGAGGCGAACAGGCCGTGCCAGAAACCGTTGGCGACGTACTGCAGGCTCGGCTTGCTCAGCCAGTTCAGCTGTCGGCCGACCTGCCGCTGCCCGAGCAGGATCAGCGGCACCAGCGGCAGCACCCCGGCCACCGCCGCCACCGGGAAGCCGATCAGCACGCCGCGCGAACGGTCGCTCCACCAGCGCCACCCGGCCACCAGGGCGTGCGGCACCAGGAAGACCAGCGAGATCATGTGGAACGCGCCCGCGCCGATCACGGTGAACGCGTAGAGGGCCCAGCGCAGGACGCCCGGCTTCTCCAGCGCCCGCAGCAGCAGGAAGGTCGCCGCCGCGGCGAACATCACCACGAACGCGTAGCCGCGCACCTCCTGCCCGTAGCGGGACACCGAGGGGATGAGCGCGAAAAGCAGGCCCGCGACCAGGCCGGTGGTGGTGTTGAAGAGCTTGCGGCCGATGAGCGTGACGAAGGCCGCTGCGCCGGCCATGGCCAGCACGGACGGCATCCTGATCACCATCAGCGAGTGGCCGAAGGCCTCCGTCCAGAAGTGGATCAGCAGGTAGTAGACGCCGATCACCGCGTCCACGTTCTGCAGCAGGTGGAGGATCTCCCGCGGCGAGCGGTCCACCGCGTTCCAGGTCGCCAGCTCGTCGGCCCACAGCAACGGCCGCCCGGAACCGTACGTGCCGATGCCGAAGGTGAGCAGGGCCGGCCACAGCCAGACGAAGCCGCGCGTCCGCGCCGCGATCGCCCTCAGTCCGCGCCCGCCCCCGGGACCCGACGATGCGGCCGCGTCCGCACCGGATGGTGCGGAGCTACTGGTCGCGCTGACGCTCATATGGGGATGCCTCTCCGATTTCACTCATCGCTGATCGGAGCGAGCCTAGCGGGAACGCGCGAACGGATTGTGACCGGTCGAGCCGCTCCGCCCGCCCGCCCGCGCCCGACCGGTGTCCGGCCCCACCGGCGGGCTCTGCGAAGGAGCGCCCGGACAGTACGCATCGGGACGGGTGTGAGCTAGCCTCATCGGCTGTGACCGCGATTGAACATCAGCCAGCCCCGGCCGCCAGGGGCGCCACCACTGCGGCCGGCGTCGGCAGGCCGCCCATTCGTCTCGGCTGGCTCGACGGCCTGCGCGGGATCGCCGCGCTCCTCGTCGCCGTGCACCACTTCGGACTGCTGAGCTGGTACTCCTGGGGTCCGGCCGTCGAGGAGAAATTCGACCTCGGCATCTTCGCCGTCATGCTGTTCTTCCTGGTCAGCGGATACATCGTGCCCGCCTCCCTGGAACGGCGCGGCGACGTCCGGGGCTTCTGGATCGGCCGGATGTTCCGGATCTACCCGCTGATAATCGTGACCGTGGCGCTCTCGCTGGCGCTGCTGCCGGCGAAGTACTCGGCGGTGCCGGAGGTGGTCACCGACCGGCCGTTCTGGTCGTACCTGGCGAACCTGACACTGCTGCACGAGATGACCAACATCGCGAGCGCGCTCGGCGCGATGTGGACGCTCTGCTACGAGATGATCTTCTACTTCCTGGTCAGCGCGCTGTTCGTGAAGAACTGGCACCGGCAGAGCGCGCCGATCTCGCTGTTCTTCGCCGGCGCCGCGCTGCTGCTCGGCGCCTGGTGGAAGCCTCAGCTGCTGACCCCGAAGGCGGTCTCGGCGGTGCCGACCACCACCCACCACCTGATCATCGCCACCGTGCTGATCATGGCGACCGGCCTGCTGCTGATCCTGATCGGCCGCCCCGAGCTGATCCGGATCGGCGCACTGACGCTCGGCGCGCTCGGTGCGGTGCTGCTGTTCCTGAACGCCCGGTCGATGTTCTTCGAGAGCATGATGATCCTGGCCACGATGTTCGCCGGCACCGCGATCTTCCGCGCCGAGAAGGGGCAGATCGACCGGGCCCTGGCCGCCGTCTGCTGCGCGTTCGTGCTCGCCGCGGGCTTCCTCTCCGGCTACATGTACAACCACGGCCAAGCCGCGCTGGACCGCACCTGGACGAAGAGCTGGGAGGGCTTCTCGCTGCCGTACGCGCTGGCCTGGGTGGTCTTCGGGCTCGGCATGCTGCTGCGCAACCGCCGCTGGCCGCGGGTGCTGACCTGGCTCGGCGCGGTCAGCTACTCGGTGTACGTGGTGCACATCCCGGTGCTGTGGGCCACCTGGTGGTTCAAGGACAACCTGGTCACCTACCCGATCACCGGATGGGGCCGCTGGCTGCTGCCACTGACCTTCTTCGCGGCGGTCCTGATCGCCAGCCAGCTGACCTACAAACTGATCGAGATGCCCGGCCAGAAGCTCGGCAAGAAGGTCGCGAAGGCGCTCGACCGCCGCTCGGCGGCCCGGGCCGCAGCGGCCGCGCCAAAGCCGGAGCGGGAGCCCGCGCCGCTCGGCTGACCCCGTCCCCGTACGCACCTGGGCCCGGCCCCCTCGCGGGGGCCGGGCCCTTCGCATGCGCCCCGGCGCGCGGATCAGACCAGGCGACGGGCCGTGGCCCAGCGGGTCAGCTCGTGCCGGTTGGACAACTGGAGCTTGCGCAGCACCGCGGAGACGTGGCTCTCCACCGTCTTCACCGAGATGAACAGCTGCTTGGCGATCTCCTTGTACGCGTAGCCACGGGCGATCAGCCGCAGCACCTCGCGCTCGCGCTGGGTGAGCCGGTCGAGGTCCTCGTCGACCGGCGGGGTGTCGGTGGCGGCGAACGCGTCGAGCACGAAGCCGGCCAGCCGCGGCGAGAACACCGCGTCGCCGTCGGAGATCCGGAAGATCGCGTTGACCAGGTCGGTGCCGGTGATGGTCTTGGTGACGTAGCCGCGGGCGCCGCCGCGGATCACGCCGATGACGTCCTCGGCGGCGTCGGAGACCGACAGCGCGAGGAAGCGCACCCCCTCCACGCCCGCCGAGCGGCGCAGCACCTCGACGCCGCCGCCGCCGGGCAGGTGGACGTCGAGCAGCACCACATCGGGCCGGGTCTCGGCGACCACCCGGACCGCGGACTCCACGTCGTCGGCCTCGCCGACCACGTCGATGCCGGTCTCCTCGGTGCGCCCGATCTCGGCGCGCACGCCGGTACGGAACATCCGGTGGTCGTCCACCAGGAGCACCCGGGCACGCCTCTCGGGTGCCGCTGCCTCAGTCATCTGCCGCCCTCTCCATCTCCAGCTCGACCTCGGTCCCGCCGTCCGGCGCGGGCCGCACCCGCGCGGTGCCCCCGTTGCGCCGCATCCGGCCGATGATCGATTCGCGTACGCCCATCCGGTCCTCGGGGAGGTCCTCGGGGTCGAAGCCGGGGCCGTGGTCGCGCACGAACACCGACACCGTCCTCCCCTCCACCTCCGCGTAGACCTGGACCGGTCCCCCGCCACCGTACTTGGCGGCATTCACCATGGCTTCCCTGGCCGCCTGCATCTGCGAGGCGATCTTCTCGTCCATCGGGCAGTCGCCGACGCAGACCAGCTCGATGTGGACGCCGTGCCGGTCCTCGACCTCGGCGACGATCGCCCGCAGGTGCTCGGCGAGGGTGTCGGGCGCGGCCTCGGCGGCGGCCTCGGGGCGGTACAGCCACAGGCGCAGTTCGCGTTCCTGGGCGCGGGCCAGGCGCAGCACCTCCTTGGGGTCCTCGGCGCGGCGCTGGATCAGCGTCAGGGTGTGCAGCACCGAGTCGTGGATGTGCGCGGCGATCTCGGCCCGCTCCTGGGCGCGGATGCGGGCGGTGCGCTCGGCGCCGAGGTCCTGCCACATCCGCAGCATGGAGGGGCCGGCCAGCACCAGCACACCGGCCACCACGGCCAGCGAGGACTCGATCACCAGGGCGATCGGCGAGTCGACGCCCTGGGTCACGAAGTAGCCGACGATGCCGGCCACCACCAGCAGCACCCCGGAGGAGACCCGCAGGTAGGCGCCCTTGCGGCTGCCGGGCTCCAGGCCGAACCAGTTCTGCCAGCGCGAGTCGTCGGCCTGCCGCCACACCAGGGCGACACCGACGCCGACCGCGAGCAGCGGCCACACGTACGGCTTGGCGGTCTGGATGCCGAGCGCGGACAGCAGCGCCATCACGCCGATGACCAGGCCGATCAGCGCGAACAGCTGGCCGAGGCTGCCGGCCCGCTGCCCGGCGCCGGCCGGGGCGGTCGCCGGGCGGTCCTGCGGGTCGGCGGGGAAGGTGCCGGGGGCGCCGTCCTCGCCGTGGAAGGTGCGCTCCAGCAGCTCGCGCAGCCGCCCGAACCGGCCGCCCGGCGCGGCGGGCGGGCCGGTGCGGGCGGCGCCGGGGGCGGCCTCGCCGATGCCGAGCGGCACCACCACCCAGAACGCGGCGTACAGCAGGGTGCCGATGCCCTCGGAGAAGAACAGCACGATGAACGCCAGCCGCACCCAGGTGACGGGCACCCCGAGGTGCACCGACAGGCCCTGGCAGACACCGCCGAGGATCCGGCCGTGCGGGCTGCGGTAGAGCCGCCGGTAGGGCGGCGCGCCGGCCGGGGTGTCGGTCGGCGCGGGCGGGGCGGTCTCGGTGGTTCTGGTGTCGGGTGCTGCCACGGCACCGATGGTCGCAGGTGCCCGGTCGGTGGCGCATCAGGGTCCGGCCCGGAGCCCGCCTCAGGGACAGTTCAGGGTCGCTCCGGGGCTCCGGACGGTTGGGCGGGGCCTCGCGGCCCGGAAGGATGGGAGGCATGACGGACGACCAGATCCCGGGAGACGCACCGGACGCCCCCACCGAGCCGCGCCCGGCGCTGACCCGCTCCTCCCGGCACCGGGTGGTGGCGGGCGTGTGCGGCGGGCTCGGCCGCTACCTGGACATCGACCCGGTGGTGTTCCGGGTGGTGATCGCGGTGCTCGGCCTGACCGGCGGGCTCGGGTTGTTCCTGTACGGCCTGGCCTGGCTGGTGGTGCCGCGCGAGGCGACCGACGGCGAGGGCGGCCGCACCGAACTCCAGCGGGTGCTGACCGGCCGGGTGGACGGCCAGTCGATCGGCGCGGTGCTGCTGACGGTGATCGGCACCGGGGTGTTCTTCTCCTCGATGAACGAAGGCGACCAGCTGTTCCCGCTGCTGCTGCTGGCCGCGCTGGTGTTCCTGGCGCTGCGCTACGACCCGGAGCGCCGGCGCCGGTTCAGCGGCGACGAGGCCGCGGGCCCCGAGCGGACCGGCGGCCCGTACGACCGGCTGGACTCCTCCGGCACCTTCGCGGACTGGAAGACCTGGGGCGAGGCGATGAGCCGCGACCTGCGCGGCGAGTGGCAGGCCCGCACCGCCGACCTGCACGAGCGGATCGGTGGCCCGGGCCTGTCGAACGCCGAGCAGGCGGCCGGTGCCGCCCCCGCGGACACGCCCCCGGCCGGCCCGTCCGGCTACCTGTGGGACCCGCGGCACCCGGAGCGCAACCCGTACGGCGCGACGCCGCCGCCCGGCGCGCCCGCCCAGCCCTGGTGGCAGCGCACCGATCTCCCGGAGGGCGACCCGCTGCGCAAGGAGCCCGCCGGGCCGCCGAGCCACCAGGAGCGCATGGAACAGAACATGGCGCGGTACCGGGAGCGGGCCGAGCAGCGCCACCAGGCGCAGCGCGAGGCGATGGAGCGGCACCGGGAGAGCATGGCGCGCCACCGCGAGTGGAAGGCCGCGCGGCGCGCGGAGCGCGGGCGTTCGGTCCTGGGGGCGTCGGCGGTGCTGCTGGCGCTGGGCGCGTCCTGGGCGGTGGCGGTGGACCACCACGGCCACCACCGCTGGTCGGCGGTGCTGGCGGTGGCGCTGCTGCCGCTGGGCCTGGCGATGATCCTCAGCGCCCGCTGGGGGCGCACCCGCGGGCTGACCTTCCTGTCGCTGCTGCTGACGGCGGGCCTGGTGTTCGCGGGCGGCAGCTCGATGACGGTCGCGGACACCGTCGGCGACCGCCACTGGACGGCCACCTCGGACAACCTGCACTCGCGGTACACGGCGGGCGTCGGCGACGTCCGGCTCGACCTGTCGTCGCTGGACCCGAAGGGCGGCACCCTCGGCACCGAGCTGCGGGTCGGCATGGGCACCGCGGTGGTGCAGGTGCCCAGTGGTGTGGAGCTGCGGCTGAAGCTGCGCGACGGGGTGGGCTCGGCGAGCCTGCCGGACGGTCAGGAGTACGGCGGCCCGGTCGTCAACGAGGACGTGGTGATCGAGGTCCCCCAGGGCCGGCCGTCCAAGGGAGTGCTGGAACTGACGGTGACCATGGGCATCGGTGACATCAGGGTGGAACGGTAATGAGGAAGCATCAGTTCGATCTGTACGCGCTGGTCGCGGGCGGCCTGTTCACGGCGCTGGCGGTGCTGTACCTGGTGGCGTCGGTGAACGACCAGGAGGTGAACAGCCGGTTCGTCCTTCCGCTGGCGCTGATCGTGCTCGGCGCGGGCGGCCTCGGCGGCGCGCTGGTGGCGGTCTCCAGGCGCGGCCGGGGCGGGGCCCGCGACGACGATCACACGCTGGGCTAGCCAGGGCCTGTCCGGCCGATCCTGCCGGACAGGCCCTATGCCTGCTGCTGCGGGCCGAGTTCGAGCTGCTCGCCGTTCCTGGTGACGGCGTAGGTGGGCAGCGGCTTGGTGGCCGGCCCGTTCAGCACCGCGCCGGTGGCGGCGTCGAACTTGGAGCCGTGGCAGGGGCAGTACAGCTGGCCGTCCTTGGGCGGGTTGACGGCGCAGCCGGAGTGGGTGCACACCGAGGACAGGCCGGCGTACTTCCCGGCGGTCGGCTGGACGATGTACACGGCGTCGCCGCTGGCCGGGTCCTTGACGGTGGCGCAGCCGCCGACCGGGACCTGCGCGGCGGGGACGCCCACCGCCGGCGCGGCGGACTGCGCTCCCCCGGACTGCGGGTTCGTGGACTGCGGAGCAGCACCGGTGGCGGCGGGCGCGATCTCCTCGCGGCCGAAGGCGGCGGTGAGCGAGCCGGACAGCAGGCCGGCGCCGCCGAGCGCGACGGCCGCGATGCCGCCGTCCAGCAGGGCGCGGCGGCGCACCGCGTCCTCGGCGAGGCCGCGGGCGCGGTCCCGGGCGGCCCGGGCGGCGAGGTAGCCGTCCACCGACAGGTAGGGGGTGCCGGCCAGCAGCAGCGGCGTCCAGGCCATCAGGTAGGCCAGGTCGTTGCCCAGGTAGTACGGGGTGGTGTGGAAGCTGACGGTCAGCCAGAGGGTGGCGCTGAGCAGCGCGCCGCCGGCGGCGGCGACCCGGCCCCACAGGCCGAACAGGGTGCCCAGGCCCACCGCGAGCTCGCCGAAGGCGATCAGCAGGCCGAAGAAGGTGGGCGCGTCCAGGGCCGGGGCGAGCGCCCAGCCGACCGGGCTGCCGGCCTTGGCGGCCTGCGTCTGCGCGTAGAAGGAGGCGGCGTCGCCGGCGCCGGCCAGGTAGTGCGGGTCGGAGAGCTTGTCGAAGGCGGCGTAGACGAAGGTCGCCCCCAGGAACAGTCGCAGCGGCAGCAGGGCGAGGCGCGAGGCGGTCGCCTTCCACTGCCCGGTCCGTGTCTCCGTGCTCCGGCCCTCGTCCAGGCCTGTGCCCGTGCCCGTCGCCATCGCTGTCGCCCTCTCCCTCGCGCCGTCTGCCGACCGCCGGCAGGACCGGGTCCGATTGTGCCGGGTGCCGCCCGGACATGACGGCGCCGCCACTCCCCCGGTCGGGGAGCGGCGGCGCGGTCACACGGTTGCCGGGGGTGGGATCACTCCCACTCGATGGTGCCCGGCGGCTTGGAGGTGACGTCCAGCACGACCCGGTTGACGTCCTTGACCTCGTTGGTGATCCGGGTGGAGATCTTCGCCAGCACCTCGTAGGGCAGGCGCGACCAGTCGGCGGTCATGGCGTCCTCGGAGGAGACCGGGCGCAGCACGATCGGGTGACCGTAGGTGCGGCCGTCGCCCTGCACGCCGACCGAGCGGACGTCGGCCAGCAGCACCACGGGGCACTGCCAGATCTCGCTGTCCAGGCCGGCCAGGGTCAGCTCCTCGCGGGCGATGGCGTCGGCCTCGCGGAGCAGGTCCAGGCGCTCCTTGGTGACGTCGCCGACGATCCGGATGCCGAGGCCGGGGCCGGGGAACGGCTGGCGCTGGACGATCTCGGCGGGCAGGCCGAGCTCCTGGCCGACCATCCGGACCTCGTCCTTGAACAGCTTGCGCAGCGGCTCGACCAGCTGGAACTCGAGGTCCTCGGGCAGGCCGCCGACGTTGTGGTGGGACTTGATGTTGGCGGTGCCGGTGCCGCCGCCGGACTCCACCACGTCCGGGTACAGGGTGCCCTGGACCAGGAACTCCACGGCAGGGCCCTCGTCGGCGATGATGTCGGCCTGGGCCTGCTCGAAGACCCGGATGAACTCGCGGCCGATGATCTTGCGCTTGGTCTCGGGGTCGGAGACGCCCTTCAGCGCGGTCAGGAAGCGCTCCTCGGCGTCGACCACGACCAGCTTGACGCCGGTGGCCGCGACGAAGTCCTTCTCGACCTGCTCGGTCTCGCCCTTGCGCATCAGACCGTGGTCGACGTAGACGCAGGTCAGCCGGTCGCCGATGGCGCGCTGCACCAGGGCGGCGGCGACCGCGGAGTCCACGCCGCCGGACAGGCCGCAGATGGCGCGCTTGTCGCCGACCTGCTCGCGGATCAGCGCGACCTGCTCCTCGACCACGTTGGTGGTGGTCCAGTTCGGGGCGATGCCGGCGCCGCGGTACAGGAAGTGCTCCAGCACCTGCTGGCCGTGCTCGGAGTGCATCACCTCGGGGTGGTACTGCACGCCGTACAGCCTGCGCTCGTCGTTCTCGAACGCGGCGACCGGCACCACGTCGGTGGAGGCGGTGACGGTGAAGCCCTCGGGCGCGGCCGAGCAGGCGTCGCCGTGCGACATCCACACCGCGTGCTTGTCCGGGACGCCCTCGAACAGGGTGGAGCCGGAGCGGGTGACGGTCAGCGGGGTGCGGCCGTACTCACGGGCGCCGCTGTTGTCGACGGTGCCGCCGAGGACGGTGGCCATCAGCTGGAAGCCGTAGCACATGCCGAACACCGGCACCCCGGCCTCGAAGATCGCACGGTCGAGCTGCGGTGCGCCCTCCTCGTACACCGACGACGGACCGCCGGAGAGGATGATCGCCCTGGGGTTCTTGGCGAGCATCTCGGCGACCGGCATGGAGCTCGGCACGATCTCGCTGTAGACCCGCGCCTCACGCACCCGACGGGCGATGAGCTGGGCGTACTGGGCGCCGAAGTCGACGACCAGGACGGTGTCGTTCTCCGGTGGGGACTGGGGGTGTACAGAGGACACGGACGGCCTTCCGGCGGCGGTACAAAAGGGGTGTCGCCACCGAGTCTACCGGGAGCGTTTCACCCGACTGCCAGCCGAGCCGCCCGTGACCGCACCGGGTGGCGAATCGTTGCACCGGGAGACCGTACGAGACGCCGGCATCCTCCAGGTGCGGGCGGCGCGTGCGGTGGACCACGCGTGGATCTTCTCCGGTCCACCGGTGCGCGTGGCGGGCACGGGCCCGCCGTGGGACCGCGCCCCGGTGCCGCGGTCGGGTCAGCAGGGGACAGCGAACCCGTCCGCGACCGGGCGGACCCGGGTGTGGCGGCCGGTACCGGTGCCGGCCGCCGCACATCGGCCGCCCGCTCCGGCGTACGCCCCGGTACGCCCCGCAAGCCAGTATCACGGACAGTCACCATCCGGGCCGGTCGGTTCCGGCGCTCCCCGGCGCCGTGTCCTGTTCCGGCCTCCCCCGAATTTGCGTCGAATCGCTTGCACAGCACGGCCCTCGTCCAGGACGATGACTGCAGGACGGGGGCCACCACACACTCCCGCCGCAGGCTCGGACCGTTGGCGCGAACGGCCCGACTCTCACGCTCCGTGAGGCCCATCGGCCTCGGGGGCGCTCCGAACCATCTCCCCCGACGGCGCTCCTCCCCCGGCGCCGTCACCCAGCACCGGCGCGGCCCTGACGCCGAGTGCTGGCCGACAAAGGGCCCCGTTCCCCCGCGGGGCCCTTTGCCCTGTCCGGTCCCCCGCGGGGCCCTTTGCCCTGTCCGGGCTCAGCCGGCGTCGGGCCGCCGGTAGGCGGCGTGCGAGTCCAGCACGTCGACCCGTCCGGCCGGCGTCCGCTCCTCGGCGACCAGTTCGACCAGCCCGGCGCTCCCCTCGGGCTCCGGCTCGCCCGCCGGTGCGGGCAGCGGGGCGGACACCGGCACCGGCGTGCGGCGCACCGCGTCGAGCGCGGCCGGGACCAGCAGCGCGCCGAACACCGCCCAGGCCGCGGCGGCGATCAGCACCGAGGTCACCGACCAGCCGAGCAGTTCGATCCGGGCCTCGTGGACCTGGCCCTTGATGGTGCTGCTCCCGCTCATCCAGATCGAGGTGCCGAGCACCAGCGCCGCCGTCAGCCCCGCGTACAGCGCGGCCAGCCGGGCCCGGTCCAGCTGGGTCAGCCGCCCCCGGTGCGCGGACCAGCCGAGCGCCAGCGCCGCCAGCAGCACCGGCACCACCGCCAGCCACCACTGGCCGCCGTGCGCGCCCAGGTCGTACAGCGCGAAGGAATCCTCGGGCCCGCCACGCAGACCGCCCACCTCGGCCCGGGCGCCGCTGCCGACGCCGAACAGGTACACGCCGCCGTTGACGGTCAGCGCCCGGAACGTGGACTGCGGGAACGGCTGGTCGACCAGCACCTGCATCACCACCGACACCACGGTGAGCAGCACCAGCAGCCCCCCGACCACCCGCGCCGCGTGCTGCCACGCCAGCAGCCAGCCGCCCAGCCACCGGCGCCGGGCGGCCTCCGCGCGCAGCGCGCCCTGCCCGTCCACGGACAGCACCACCGCGGCCGCGGCCAGGAACCCGGACACCCCGAGCGGCAGCATCGCCGGACCAGTGGTGACCTGCATGCTCAGCGAGAACGATGCCTCGTCGACGTGCGAGCTGCCGGTGGAGAGCCACCCCAGCAGCAGCACCCCGGCCGCCGACAGCGCTCCGGTGCGCAGCGCCTGCGCGCCGGCCGCCAGCCCGGTCGGTTCGGCGGCGCCGGCCGCGGCGCGGGCCCGGGCGGCGAGCCGCTGGCCGAGCCAGAGCAGCGCCAGCCAGCCGAGCGCGATCGCGTACGGCAGCACGTGGACGCCGGAGGTGGAGGCGCCGAAGCTGCTGGAGTTGCTGCTGCGCCAGGGCGCGCCGAACGCGGTCAGCGTCAGCTGGAGCCACATCTGGAAGGTGCGGACGGTCCAGCGCACCGCCGGGTCGTCGTCCACGCCGGCGCCGCCGCGCGCGAGGGTGCTGCCGAGCGCGGCCAGCACCACCAGCAGGGCGGTCGGGGCGAGCAGCACCCGGCCGGCGGTCAGCCAGCCCCGGGACGGCACGGGCCACTGCCGGCCCTGGTGTATCCGGCCGGCGCCCCACGGGGAGGCGCCGGGCGCGGCGGTGTCCTCCGCCACCACTTCCCCGATCGCGGGCGGCGGCACGAGCGGGGGCCCGGTGGGGCGTCCGCAGTTCGCGCAGGTCGCCACGGCACCGGCGACAGCCGCTCCGCAGGACGGGCAGATGGGCATGGCGGTCCCCCCGGGGGTGGTTCGTGGTCGGGTGCCCGTTTATCCCATCGGCTGTCGGGGGATGTCAATCGGCTTCATTCGGCCCTGCGCGGCACCTTCGGCATGGCCAGCAGCGGCAGCCGAAGCGCCCCGAACGCCCCCTCGGGGACCGCGGGCTGAACGGGGGTCACCGCCTGGACGGGCCGGTAGCCGGCGCCCTGTTCGGGGCGCGGGTCGGCCTCGCCGCGGTTGGGCCACATCGACATGGCCCGCTCGGCCTGCGCGGTGATCGTCAGCGACGGGTTGACGCCGAGGTTGGCGGAGACCGCGGAGCCGTCGACCACGCTGATCCCCGGGTAGCCGTACAGCCGGTGGTACGGGTCGACCACGCCGGTCTCGGCGCTGTCGCCGATCGGGCAGCCGCCGAGGAAGTGCGCGGTCAGCGGGATGTCGAAGATCTCGCCGACGGTGGAGCCGGGGAAGCCGTTGATGGACGCGGCCAGCGCCCGCGCCCCCTCCTCCGCGGCCGGGATCCAGCTCGGGTTGGGCGCGCCGTGGCCCTGGCGCGAGGTCAGTTTCCCGTTCTTCAGGGACACCGTCAGCGAGTTGTCCAGCGACTGCATCACCAGGCCGATGATCGTCTTCTCCGACCAGCGGTGCTGGTTCATCGACTGCGCGAAGATCCACGGGTGCCGGCCGACCGACCCGAGGTAGCGCAGCCAGCGCGGCCCGCGCCCGGCCCCGCTGACCTGCTGGATCGACAGCGCGCCCATCGCGTTCGAGCCCCGGCCGTAGCGGACCGGCTCGATGTGGGTGTTCTCGTCGGGGTGCACGGACGAGGTGATGGCCACGCCGCGGGTGAAGTCGGGCCGCTCCCCGTAGCGCCGGTCGGAGGTCTGCGCGCCCACCAGCGCCTCGGAGTTGGTGCGGGTCAGGTGGCCCAGCTTGGCGGAGATCCGGGGCAGCAGCCCGCCCTCGCGCATCCGGTGCAGCAGCGTCTGGGTGCCGTAGGTGCCGGCCGCCATTACCACCCGCTCGGCGGTGATGGTGCGGGCCCCGGCCTTCTTCGCCCGCCGGGTGCGGGCGTCGGTGGGCAGCACGTCCACCGCGTAGCCCTCGCCGTACGGGCGCAGCCGCTTCACGGTGGTCAGCGGCAGGATCTCGGCGCCGGCCCGCTCCGCCAGGTACAGGTAGTTCTCGGTGAGCATGTTCTTCGCGCCGTGCCGGCAGCCCGTCATGCACTCCCCGCACTCGGTGCACGCCTTGCGCTTCGGGCCGGCCCCGCCGAAGTACGGGTCCTCGACCTCGCTGCCGGGCGCGGCCTTGGCCTCGCCGGTGCCGTCCTGGCCGTCGCCGAAGAACACCCCGACGGGCGCCAGGTGGAAGGTGTCGCCGCAGCCCATCGCCTCGGCGGCGGCCTTCAGGTGCACGTCCGAGGGCGTCATGGTCGGGTTGAGCCGGACCCCGAGCATCCGCTGCGCCTGGTCGTAGAACGGGGCGAGTTCGGCCTGCCAGTCGGTGATGTGCCGCCACTGCCGGTCCTCGAAGAACGGCTTCGGCGGCACGTACAGGGTGTTGGCGTAGTTCAGCGAGCCGCCGCCGACGCCCGCCCCGGCCAGGATCAGCACGTTGCGCAGCAGGTGGATGCGCTGGATGCCGTACAGGCCGACGGCGGGTGCCCACAGGTAGTCGCGGGTGTCCCAGGACGTGGTGGGCAGCTCGTCGCGGCCGAACCTGCGCCCGGCCTCCAGGACGGCGACCCGGTACCCCTTCTCGGTCAGCCGCAGCGCGGCGACCGAGCCACCGAAGCCCGAACCGACCACCACGACGTCGTAGTCGAACGACACTGCCCCTCCTCGGCAAGCGACGGCAACTGCCCTGCTACTTCAGGCGGAACGCCTTCATGACCTTCAGGCCGGTGGTGAAGAACTCGGCGAACTTCCGGTCGTCCATGCCCATCGACGGGCCGATCGGCAGCAGCCGCTGCACGGCGATGGTCTGCGCCTCGGTGTAGCGCAGGATGCCTTCCGCGCCGTGCCGCCGGCCGAGCCCCGAATCACCCATGCCGCCCATCGGCGACGCCACCGACCCGTACGCGGCGGCGTACGCCTCGTTCACGTTGACGGTGCCGGTGCGCAGCCGGGCCGCGACCTTGCGGCCCCGGCCGGTGTCCCTGGTCCACACGCTGGAGTTCAGGCCGTACGGGGTGGCGTTGGCGGCGGCGACCGCCTCGTCCTCGGTGTCGAAGCGGTAGACCGACACCACCGGCCCGAAGGTCTCCTCCGCGCACACCGCCATCTCGGGGGTGACGCCGTCCAGGATGGTCGGCTCGAAGAACAGCGGCCCCAGGTCCGGCCTGGCCTGCCCACCGGCCACCACCGTCGCCCCGGCCTTCACCGCCTCCTCGACGTGCCGGGTCACCGTCTCCAGCTGACGGCCCGACACCAGCGAGCCCATGTCCGCGCCGTACGCCAGGCCGCCGCCCAGGCGCAGCGCCGAGGTCTTCTCGGCGAACTTCGCCAGGAACGCGTCCGCCACCGACCGGTGCACGTACAGCCGCTCGATCGAGATGCACAACTGCCCGGCGGAGGAGAAGCAGGCCCGCACCGCGCCCGCCGCCGCCTTGTCCAGGTCGGCGTCGGACAGCACCAGCATGGCGTTCTTGCCGCCCAGCTCCAGCGAGGCGCCGACCAGCCGCTCGGCGGCCCGCCGGGCCACGTCCCGGCCGGTCCGGGTGGAGCCGGTGAACGCCACGTAGTCGGCGCGCTCCACCACCTCAGGCCCCACCACCGGGCCGTCGCCCAGCACGATCTGCCACACCTGCGGCGGCAGCCCCGCCTCGACGAACAGCTCCCGCGCCCACAGCGCGGTCAGCGCGGTCTGGGTGTCCGGCTTGTTCACCACCGCGTTGCCCGCGACCAGCGCCGGCAGCGCGTCGCCGACGGACAGCTCCAGCGGGTAGTTCCACGGCGAGATCTGCCCGACCACACCCTTGGGCCGACGCGCCTCCACGGCACTGGTCAGCCCCGGCACCGCACCGCCACGACGGCGGTCCTTCAGGTACGAGGACGCCGTCCGCCCGTAGTGCCGGGCCGCCGACGCGACCGCCATGACCTCCTCGAAGGCGTGCAGCCGGGCCTTGCCGGTCTCCGCCTGAATGAGGTCCAGCACCTCGTCCTGCCGCCGCAACAACAGATCGTGGAACCGCAGCAGCACACCCGCCCGGTGCCGCACCGACAGCGCCGCCCACCCGGGCTGCGCCCGCCGGGCCTCCCGGAACGCCCGGTCCACATCCGCCGTCCCCGACACCGGCAGCGCCGCCAGCACCTCCCCGGTCAACGGCGCGAGGGTCTGCGCGACGCCCTCCCCGGACGCGGTGACCCCCTTCGCCAGCCGCGCCACCAGCGCCGCCGGCACCGCAGAAGCAACCGTCCGCCCCGCACCCTTGGCCGCAGGATTGCGCCGGCCCTGGCTCGTGCTCTCCGTCATGCGGGCAGCCTAGGCGCTCGACGCCCACTTGTGTACCCGCCAGTAACAGTCATTCGAGAGCGAGCCGCGCCCCGGGAGATGCGCCCCCGGGGGCACGGGGAACCGCGCGAAGCGGGAGATCCCCCTCCGCGAGATCGCGCCACGAGCAGCGACTCGCACGTGGCCGCGACCTCGCCACCGTCTCACTTCGTCGGCGTGAACATGTTGAGCACCGTCGTGAAGCGCCGCAGGCTCTGCGTCCAGTCCTTCTCCGGCCCCGACACGTACACCGAGTACGACGTCCCGTCACTGCGCCGGAACTCCGCCTCCTTCGCGTGCCGGCGGACACCGCTCGGCGAGGTGAAGCTGAACTCCCACACCGCGCCTTCCTGGTCGTTGATCCGCACGGAGGCCAGGCTGCTGGTCTGGAAGTCCTTCTGGCTCTTGCTGAGCGAGGCCTCCAACTGCAGCAGGTGCTCCTGCGGCGACAGCGGCTGACCGACCGTCACCGCGAACTGCAGGTAGTGGTCACGGCCGTCGGGCGAGTAGTAGATCTGGGTGCCCTCCTCGCTGCGCACCCACTGACCGTCGGTGGGCAGCAGGAAGCGGAACCCGGCCGGGTCCTCCTGCCACCTGTAGCCGGTGGGAGGCGGCGACAGCGCGGGGTCGGCGCCGGAGGGCGACACCTCGCCGACCGGACCCCGGTGCCGGTGGTCCAGGTAGTAGTACCCGCCACCTCCGGCTGCGGCCAGCACCAGAACGGCGACCAGCACCGCGAGCACCCGTCGCTTCCGGCCGCCCCGGGCCGCCGCAGCCGGGGCCGCCGCCGGAGCCACGGTCTCCGTCGGCCCTCCCTGCGCCGGCACCCGCCCGGGCTTCTCCGGCTCCGCCACGGCAGGCGTCTCGGCCGGCTCGACCCGGTCCGCCAGCGGCACCGCCTGGGTGGGCTGCCGTTCCTCGCCGGCCTGCGCCGGCACGCGGATGCTGACGGTGTGTCCGGCGGCGACCTCGCGGAGCATCTTCGCGGCCTCGTCGGCGCCGGGCCGCTCCGCCGGGTCCTTGGCCATCAGCGCGGCCAGCACCGGCCCGAGTCCGGCCGCCCGCCGGGACTCCGGCAGCGGCTCGTCGACGACCGCGGCGAGGGTGCCGAGCGGGCTGTCGCGGCGGAACGGCGACTGGCCCTCGACGGCGTGGAACAGCGTCGCGCCGAGCGCCCACAGGTCGGAGGCCGGCCCGGGCCGCTGACCCTGGGCCCGCTCGGGGGCCAGGTAGTCGGGCGAGCCGACCAGGTCGCCGGGGCGGGTGATCTCCATCGCGCCCTCGAACTTGGCGATGCCGAAGTCGGTCAGCACGACCCGTCCGGTGCCGTGTTCGATCAGTACGTTGGCGGGTTTGACGTCCCGGTGCAGCACCCCGAGCTGGTGGCCGCGGTGCAGGGCGGCGAGCACCTGGAGGCCGACCTCGGCGGCCTCACGCGGGGTCAGGGTGCCGTCCTGGCTGATCACTTCGGACAGCGCGCGGCCGTCGACGAGTTCCATCACGATCCACGGCCGCCCGTCCTGTTCGAGCACGTCGTGGATGGTGATGACGCCCGGGTGCTTGATCCGGGCGGCGGCCCGGGCCTCGCGCTTCATCCGGGACTGGAGTATCTCCAGGTCCTCCTCCGAGAGGTGGCTGACCGTCAATTCCTTGACGGCTATCTCCCGGTCCAGCATTTCGTCCCTGGCCCGCCAGACGGTCCCCATCCCGCCCCGCCCCAGGCGCTCGCCGAGCGCGTACCGCCCGGCCAGCAGACGGCCGGTCGACTGGTCCTGTGCGCCCATGACCGTCCCCCCCTTCTGACCCCCCACCGCCGGTCGGACGAGGTCGTGGCACCTCGTGTGCCTGCTCGCACCGACGGTTCGAAGGCAAGCCTAGGCTGCGAGGGGCCGCGCGGGAATCACACCCCGGCCTGCGAATCGCACGGTGACCGACCGCTTTCAGCCTGCGACCAGAACGATCCCGGCGAGCGCCGCGACCATCAGCACCAGCACCGCCACCACCACCAGCGGACCGAGCAGTCGCGCGGGTATCCGCGGCGGACGCCCGGCGGGGGCGGCGCTCTGACGGGCCGTCGGCGGCCGCTTCCCCGGGCGGGCGCCGCGCGGCCGCCGGGCCGCCGGCGGCGCGGTTTCGGTGCGGGGCGCCGGCAGCGGCGGGGCGGGCGGGCCGTCCAGGTACGGCTCGGGCGCGAACACCAGCAGCTCGCGCAACTCCCGCTGGACGGCGGCCGCGTCGGGCCGGGCCGCGGCGTCCGGGCGCAGCAGCCGCTCCACCAGCGACCGCAGCGGGCCGCACCCTTCGGCAGGGTGGTGGCGTCCGTCGCGGACGGCGGCCAGCAGGGTCGGCAGGTCGTGCTCGGGGTACGGGCCGTGGCCGGTGAGCAGGCGGTACAGCAGCACGCCGAGCGCCCAGGTGTCGGCGGGTGCGCCCGCGTCGATCGCCCAGCGCTCGGCGAGCGGTCCGAGCATGAGCGCGCGCGTCTCGTACACCCGGCGCGGCACCTCGCCGCCGAGCGCCGCGCACAGTTCCTCCTCGGCGGCGCCCAGCAGCAGGCCGCCGAGCATCGCCGCGCCGTCCTCGCAGATCAGCACGGTGCGGGCGGTGACGTTGCCGTGGGTGAGCCCGGTGCCGTGCACGGCCCGCAGCGCCCCGGCCAGGTCGGCGCCGATCTCCGCGACCCGGTACGGCGACAGCGGCCCGTCGCCCATCAGCCGCTCCAGCGGCACGCCGGCCACCGACTCCTCGGCGACCCACAGCAGTTCGCCCTCGGGCCCGGCGGCGAGTCCGCGCAGCAGCCGCGGGTGGGTGGGCGCGGCGGCCGCGACCTGCGCCACCCGGGCGGTCAGCTGCGGTCCGTAAGCGGGCGCGGCACCGCCGAGCACCGCCGGCGCGGGCAGTTCCAGGGCGAACAGCCGCACCCGGGCGCCGCTGGGCCCGTCCACCGCGGGCACGCCGACCTCATCGTCCGGACGGTCCGTCACCCGGTACCGCCCGGCCACCACCTGCCCCGGGGCCGTTCGCATGCCTGTTCCTCACGCCGTAGTGCCGCCAGCCTACGGCCCCCGGCCGCGCCCGCCACCTCCCGGTGCGGCCTTTCAACTCCCTTGCGCCCGAATGCCCCAGACGCCCTGTCCGGTCATGGCGCGGGCTGGAAGCTCTCGAAGGAGATCCGCCGGGCCAGCGAGCCGTCCGGCGCGGACCACACGGACTCCGGCATGGTCCAGTAGATCGCGTAGCCGTACTTGCCGTTGCCGGTGACGAAGCCGCGGTTCAGCGAGTGCAGCAGGGTGCCGGTCTTGCCGGTGTACGTCCACTCCCAGTCGGCGGCGTTGCTCCAGCCCCGGTAGGCGACCGACTCGACCCGGATCCGGCGGTAGTCCTTCATCCTGGCGGACTGGTCGGACGCCTGCCAGTCCTTGAGCGCGCTGTCCCCGGCGGGCGACTGCCAGTCGACCACCAGCCGCAGCCCGTTGCCCTCGAACTGCCGGCTGGTGGAGCGGTAGTCCGCACCCTTGTCGGCCATCCACTCCGGCAGCGTGATGCTGAAACCGGACGGGTCCTTGTACACCCGGTACCCGTCCGGCACCTGACCGGGCGTCAGCGTCGGCCCGGGAGACTCGCTCGACTCCGCCGACGCACTGGCACTCGGGCTCGCGCTCGGACTCGCCGACGGCGAAGCACTCGCGGACGGCTGCCCGGCCGCCACCGGAGTGCTCCCGCCGCCGTCCTCGGCGCTCGCCCCGCCGCCCTTCTCGGTGGGCCACAGCACCACCAGCGCGGCGACCAGCGCCAGCACGGCGGCCACCGCGGCGACGGTCAGCAGCGTGCGCCGGCGGGACGCGCCGCCGCGCGCCACCACCGCGGTGTCCGCGCCGGCGGCGGGGTCGGCGGGCAGTGCCCTGGTCGCGGTCTCGGCGGCGACGGGCTCGGCCGGCTTCGCGGCGGCGACGGGCTTCGGCGCGGGCAGCGCCTTCCCGGCGACGATCCGCTCCATCAGCTCGCGGGCGGTGTCCGCGTCCATCCGCTTCGCGGGGTCCTTCTCCAGCAGCCCCTCGATGACCGGCAGCAGCGGCCCGGCGTGCGGGGGCGGCGGCAGTTCCTCGGTCATCACGGCGGTCAGCGTGGCCAGCGCGGAGCCCCGGTCGTACGGCGGGACGCCCTCGACCATCGCGTACAGGGTGCCGCCGAGCGACCACAGGTCGGACGGCGGGCCGGGCCGCTGCCCGCGGGCCCGCTCGGGCGCGATGTAGGAAGGCGCGCCGACCAGCATGCCGGTGGAGGTGATCGAGGTGTCACCCTCGACGCTGGCGATGCCGAAGTCGGTGAGCACGGTCCGCCCGTCCTCGCCGATCAGTACGTTGGACGGCTTCACGTCACGGTGCAGCACGCCCTGGCTGTGCGCGGCGCCGAGCACCCCGAGCAGGTCCAGCCCGATCCGGGCGGCCCGTTCCGGCGTCAGCGTGCCGTCCTCGCGGACCACGTCGGCCAGCGAGCGGCCGTCGACGAGTTCCATCACGATCCACGGCCGCCCGTCCTCCTCGACCACGTCGAAGACGGTGACGGCGGCGGTGTGCCGGATCCGGGCGGTGGCCTTGGCCTCGCGCAGGGTGCGGACGATCAGCCGGTGCTTTTCGGCCTCGTCGACGGCCCCGGTCATCCGGAGCTCCTTCACCGCGACGATCCGGCCGAGCATCTCGTCCTCGGCCCGCCACACGGTGCCCATGCCACCGCGGCCGAGCACCTCGCCGAGCCGGTAGCGGTCCGCCAGCAGTCGGCCGGTCGGTTCCTGCGGCTGCGTCATCGGTGCGCTCTCCCCATGGTGTTGCGGCCCTCGCCGGGCGCCCGGCCGGGACCTGACGGCTTGTCGGACCACCGCGGGCGGCGGCCGCACGCCGGGGCACCATCATCCCCTGTCTCCGCCCTTCCCGACCACCCACCCCCACCAGGCCCGCGCCCCGTGCGCCCCCGGTGTCCCTTCCGCACCACCCCACCGACCGAAAACGATCGCTCCCGCCCGCGAACGACCGGTTCGGACCCCCGCGCAATACCGCTGTCCAACCGTCCTTATGCCCTGCTAACCTCTGCGCGCTCTTCACATCATCACTTCGGGGGACACCGACATGACCACGCCCGACCCGAACAACCCCTACGCCGGCCCGCCGCAGACCCCGCCCGCGCCCAACCCGTACGCCGGCCAGCCGCAGACCCCGGCCACGCCCAACCCGTACGCCGGCCAGCCGCAGACCCCGCCCGGCGCGCCGCTCCCCCCGCCCGCGCCCGGCACGCAGGAGTGGGGCGGCGGCACCGTCGCCCCGCCGGTGGCGCCGAAGGTCCCGGTGGTCAAGAACGTGCCGCTGGCGGTCCTGGCCGGCATCGGTGCGGCACTGGCCGCCGCCCTGCTCTATGGCTTCATCGTCAAGGCCCTGGAGCGCGAGCTCTCCGTCATGGCGATCGGCATCGGTGCCGCGGTCGGCTTCGCGGTCGGCAAGGTCGGCGGCGCGCACCGGGCGCTGCCGCCGGTCGCCGCGGTGATCACCCTGCTCGGCGTGTTCTTCGGCGAGCTGTTCGGTCTCGCGCTGATGGTCCATGAGAAGCTCGGCGCCGACGTCGTCCCGCTCTTCACCGAGCACTTCGACCTGCTGTTCGAGGGCTGGAAGGCCGACTTCGACCTCCTGTCGGTGCTGTTCCTGGGCCTCGGCGCGTTCTTCGGCGCCAGCGCCGCCAAGAAGCTCGGCGAGTCCTGACGGACCATCGGAAAGGGCCCCCGCCGGTACGGCAGGGGCCCTTTCCGATGATCGGGGTCAGCGGGCGGAGTTGACCGTGACCTCGACCCGCTGGAACTCCTTGAGCTCGGTGTAGCCGGTGGTGGCCATCGCCCGGCGCAGCGCACCGAACAGGTTCATGGTGCCGTCGGGGGTGTGCGACGGGCCGGTCAGGATCTGCTCGGTGGAGCCGACGGTGCCCAGGTGCACCCGCTTGCCGCGCGGCAGCTCCTCGTGGACGGCCTCCATGCCCCAGTGGTAGCCCTGGCCGGGCGCGTCGGTGGCGCGGGCCAGCGCGGCACCGATCATCACCGCGTCCGCGCCGCAGGCGACGGCCTTCGGGATGTCGCCGCTGTAGCCGACGCCGCCGTCCGCGATCACGTGCACGTAGCGGCCACCGGACTCGTCCATGTAGTCGCGACGGGCCGCCGCGACGTCGGCCACCGCGGTCGCCATCGGCACCTGGATGCCCAGCACGTTGCGCGTGGTGTGCGCGGCGCCGCCGCCGAAGCCGACCAGCACGCCGGCCGCGCCGGTGCGCATCAGGTGCAGCGCGGCGGTGTAGGTGGCGCAGCCGCCGACGATCACCGGGACGTCCAGCTCGTAGATGAACTGCTTCAGGTTCAGCGGCTCGGCCGCGCCCGACACGTGCTCGGCGGAGACGGTGGTGCCACGGATCACGAACACGTCGACGCCGGCGTCCACCACGGCCTTGGAGAACTCGGCGGTGCGCTGCGGCGAGAGCGCCGCGGCGGTGACCACACCCGAGTCACGGACCTCCTTGATCCGCTCCTTGATCAGCTCGGCCTTGATCGGCGCGGAGTACACCTCCTGCAGGCGCCGGGTCGCGTCCGCCTCGTCGGCGATCGACGCGATCTCCTCCAGCAGCGGCCGCGGGTCCTCGTACCGCGTCCACAGGCCTTCCAGGTTCAGCACGCCCAGGCCGCCCAGCTGACCGATCGCGATGGCCTGCTGCGGCGACACCACGCTGTCCATCGGCGCCGCCAGGAACGGCAGTTCGAACCGGTAGGCGTCGATCTGCCAAGCGATCGAGACCTCCTTCGGGTCACGCGTACGGCGGCTGGGGACGACGGCGATGTCGTCGAAGGAGTACGCCCGGCGGCCGCGCTTGCCTCGCCCGATCTCGATCTCAGTCACTTCGAGCCCTTCTGCTGCTTTCCATCTCCCGACCGGGTCACCCCGGCCGCCCCTCAAGTATCCCGTACCGCCCCTCCGCGCCCCGACAGGGGCGCGCACGCGGGCCGGGAGGTGCCCCCGGACAGCAAGATCCGCCCGAGCCGCAGTCACCTGCGACTCGGGCGGATCTGCCGGAACCCTTACCGGGAGGTGTAGTTCGGCGCCTCGACGGTCATCTGGATGTCGTGCGGGTGGCTCTCCTTGAGGCCCGCCGAGGTGATCCGGACGAACCGGCCCTTGGTCTGCATCTCCTCGACCGACCCGGCACCTACGTAGCCCATGGTCTGCCGCAGGCCGCCGATCAGCTGGAACAGCACCGCGGACAGCGGGCCGCGGTAGGGCACCTGGCCCTCGATGCCCTCGGCGATCAGCTTCTCGTCCGAGGAGACCTCGGCCTGGAAGTAACGGTCCTTGGAGAAGGACTTCGCCTGGCCGCGGGTCTGCATCGCACCCAGCGAACCCATGCCGCGGTAGGACTTGAACTGCTTGCCGTTGATGAACAGCAGCTCGCCCGGCGACTCCTCGCAGCCGGCCAGCAGCGAGCCCAGCATCACGGTGTCGGCGCCGGCGCACAGCGCCTTGCCGATGTCACCGGAGTACTGCAGACCGCCGTCGCCGATGATCGGGACGCCCGCCGCCTGGCAGGCCTGCGCGGCCTCGTAGATCGCGGTGACCTGCGGCACGCCGACGCCGGCGACCACGCGGGTGGTGCAGATCGAGCCGGGGCCGACGCCAACCTTCACGCCGTCCACGCCCGCGTCGATCAGCGCCTGCGCGCCGTCCCGGGTGGCGACGTTGCCGCCGACCACGTCGACCGACACGGCGGACTTGATCTTCGAGATCCAGGCCAGCGCGTTGTGCGAGTGCCCGTGCGAGGTGTCCACCACCAGGAAGTCCACACCCGCGCCGACCAGCGCCTGGGCCCGGTCGAACGCCTCCGCGGACGCGCCGACCGCGGCACCGACCAGCAGCCGGCCCTCGGCGTCCTTCGCGGCGTTCGGGTACTGCTCCGCCTTGACGAAGTCCTTGACGGTGATCAGGCCCTTGATCCGGCCCTCGTCGTCGACCAGCGGCAGCTTCTCGATCTTGTGGCGACGCAGCAGCGCGATCGCGTCCTCGCCGGAGATGCCGACCTTGCCGGTGATCAGCGGCATCGGCGTCATGATCTCGGCGACCTTGCGGCTGCGGTCGGTCTCGAAGGCCATGTCACGGTTGGTGACGATGCCCAGCAGCTTGCCGTCCGGGCTGGCGACCGGGACGCCGGAGATCCGGAACCGGGCACACAGCGCGTCGGCCTCGGCCAGCGTGGCCTCGGGGCCGACGGTGATCGGGTCGGTCACCATGCCGGACTCGGAGCGCTTCACCAGGTCGACCTGGTTGACCTGGTCCTCGATCGACAGGTTGCGGTGCAGGACGCCGACGCCGCCCTGCCGGGCCATCGCGATCGCCATCCGGGACTCGGTGACCTTGTCCATCGCCGCCGACAGCAGCGGGATGTTGACCCGCACGTTCCGGGAGATCCGCGAGGAGGTGTCGACCTGGTTGGGCAGCACCTCGGAGGCCCCGGGCAGCAGCAGGACGTCGTCGTACGTGAGTCCGAGCATCGCGAACTTCTCGGGTACGCCGGCGGCGTTGTAAGACATGGGGAACCTTCCGTGGCGGGCCGTCGTTCTGCGCACGGGCGCCCGGGGTCTTATCGGCCGCCAAGGACGCCCGGCGTTCGGTCGGTCCTCCAACCGAGGACCGCGCACACCGGAGAAACTTTGGCGACCCGACCAGGCGCCGATACCCCATGGTACTGGTGCCGCAGGGTGTGTCGTCGCGCCCTCTTGACAACGCGCGCGCCCCCACGCTTCTTCCCCCCGGATTCCCCCCGGATTCGCCCCGGATTCCCCCGGACGAACCGGCTAACCGGACTCCTCGGCCAGCGCCCGCAGCCGCGACAGCGCCCGGTGCTGAGCCACCCGCACCGCGCCCGGCGACATGCCGAGCACCTCGCCGGTCTCCTCCGCCGACAGCCCGTCCGCCACCCGCAGCAGCACCAGCTCGCGCTGCCGGGCCGGCAGGTTGGACAGCAGCTCCTTGATCCACGCGGCGTCGCTGGACAGCAGCGCCCGCTCCTCCGGGCCGAGCGAGTCGTCCGGCGTCTCCGGCAGGTCGTCCGGCGGGATCACCGTCGAACCGGGCCCGCGCATCGCGGCCCGCTGCAGATCGGCGATCTTGTGCGCGGCGATCCCGTACACGAAGGCCTCGAACGGGCGGCCGGTGTCCCGGTAGCGGGGCAGCGCGCACAGCACCGCGACGCACACCTCCTGCGCCACGTCGTCCACATGATGCCGGGCCCCACCGGGCAGCCGAAGCAGCCGGCCCCGGCAGTAGCGCAGCGCCAGCGGCAGCACGTAGCCCAGCAGTGCCTCGATCGCCGGGCCGTCCCCGCGCACCGCGGCCGCGACCAACTCGGCCTCCTCGGGCGACGTCACCCCCGCCGTCTGCGGACGGCCACCCGCACCCGACACACCGTCGGATCCCGCCGACCGGCCCTCCGGTGCCGACGACGGACTGGCAGCCGCACCCTCGGGGGCGAGCTGCGCCGGATCGGTCCCGGCGGCCTCCTCGTCGTCATGCATCGGTCCATGGTGCCTGGTCGGACCGGAAAACGCGGCACCGCGTCCGGACTTGTGCATCGGAACGTTATGCGTCGCCGGGTGCACCGTGCCGCCTCCCCTGCCTGTCCGCTGGTCCCCGAGGTGCTCCACTACTCCATGGTGCAGCCTCGGGACCACAACGTCACACGTCCGAGCGAGCGCAGTTGTCGCCGCACCCGCTCAGCGAACCAGGCCCCAGCGGAAGCCCAGCGCCACCGCGTGCGCGCGGTCCGAGGCGCCGAGCTTCTTGAACAGCCGCCTGGCGTGCGTCTTCACGGTGTCCTCGGACAGGAACAGCTCGCGGCCGATCTCCGCGTTGCTGCGGCCGTGGCTCATCCCTTCCAGCACCTGGATCTCACGGGCCGTCAAGGTCGGTGCGGCGCCCATGTCCGGGCTGCGCAGCCGACGCGGCGCCAGGCGCCAGGTCGGGTCGGCCAGCGCCTGGGTGACGGTGGCCCGCAGCTCGGCGCGCGAGGCGTCCTTGTGCAGGTAGCCGCGGGCCCCGGCAGCGACCGCGAGGGCCACACCGTCCAGGTCCTCGGCCACGGTGAGCATGATGATCCGGGCACCCGGGTCGGCCGAGAGCAGGCGGCGGACCGTCTCCACCCCGCCGAGTCCGGGCATCCGAACGTCCATCAGAACGAGATCGGAACGGTCGGCCACCCAGCGGCGGAGGACCTCCTCACCGTTCGTCGCAGTGGTCACCCGGTCCACGCCGGGCACGGTCGCCACCGCACGGCGCAGCGCCTCCCGGGCGAGCGGGGAATCGTCGCAGACGAGTACGGATGTCATGACCGTCCTCCGCAGCTGATCCGCGTCACGTTGAGCCTCCTGGCTGGTACGAACCTCTCCGACACGGCCGCTGGGACGGACCCCGTTCCGATCGCCTCGCTCCGCGACCGATCCCGATGTCCCGCGCCTGCTGACCGCCTCCGTACATCCAACGACCGTCACTCGAATGAGTTACGGCTTCAGGTCCATCTCCACCACTGTACGTGGCCAACCCATCACACAAGAGCCACCTCGCGGTGCACACGCCGCACTTTTGTGCAGCTCGCGCGCGGTGCCCGCGCCGCGCGCGCCTTCCGGCCGCGGCCCGCGCCCGGTCGGACATCCGATCGGGGAAGGGTGCGACTTAAAACCTATTGCACCGTTTGTCCGTTTTTATAGCTTCCGTTAGGTCATTGACTGTTGTGTCGGTCTGTGGGTGACTTGTCCGTGTAGTTGGGTGTAAGTCATATTTCCAGGTGTCCGTATCGGTCCCGCGCAGCCTCGCCGGAGCAACCCCGCCCGAGCCGCCAGGTCCCGCGCCCTCGAAGGGAATGAGCCATGGCCGATTTCTCCCGCCTCCCCGGCCCCAACGCAGACCTCTGGGACTGGCAGCTCTCCGCCGCCTGCCGCGGCGTCGACAGCTCGCTGTTCTTCCACCCCGAGGGCGAACGCGGCGCGGCCCGGACCTCCCGTGAGGCGAGCGCCAAGGAGGTCTGCATGCGCTGCCCGGTACGCGCCCAGTGCGCGGCCCACGCCCTGGCCGTCCGCGAGCCCTACGGGGTCTGGGGCGGCATGACGGAGGACGAGCGCGAGGAGCTGCTCGGCCGCTCCCGCAACCGGCTGGTCCAGGTCCCGCTGGCCATGCCGCAGACCGTCCGCCACTGAGCACCCGGTGAGCGGCCGCGTGCACTCCCTGCCGCCGAACCGGCTCTCCGGGTAGCCGGAGAAACGTTTCTTCGTATCGCTGCGGCGCCCCGCCCCAAGGCCGGCGCCGCGTCCCTTCCCGGACCGTCCGCGAACGCCTCAGCGGGCCGCAGCCGCCGCCGCGAGCTGGTCCAGCATCAGCTCCACCGCCGGAACCCCCGCGAGGTCCGGCAGGGTCAGCGCCACCACCTCGCGCCGCGCGGGCTCACCCGACGCCACCCGAACCGGCACCGGCACCACACCCGGATGCCGCACCGACTCCAGCGCCAGCCCCGGCAGCACCGCCACTCCCAGACCCGCGCCCACCAGGCCCACCACCGCCGGATAGTCGTCGGTGGCGAACTCGATCGCCGGAGCGAAGCCCGCGTCCGTGCACAGCTCCACCAGGTGGCCCCGGCACTGCGGACAACCCGCGATCCACTGCTCCTGCGCCAGCTCCGCCAGATCCACCGGCTCGCCCTCGCCCCGGCCCGCCAGCGGATGCCCGGCCGGCACCAGGCCCACCAGCGGATCGTCCAGCAGCGGCCGCACCACCAGCTCCGACCAGTCGTTCGCCGCGGCCGTCGCCGCCGCCTCCAGCGTCGCCTCCGCACGGGCCTCGCGCAGCGTCGCGTGCGGGGACGGCAGGCTCAGGCCGCCCTGCGAGTCCGGGTACCGGAACGCCAGCGCCACCTCGCACTCCCCGCCGCGCAGCATCGCCAGCGCCTGCGGCGGCTCCGCCTCCACCAGCGAGACCCGCACCCCCGGGTGCGCCGACCGCACCTGCGCCACCGACCGCGGCACCAGCGTCGAACTCGCCGTCGGGAACGAGACCAGCCGCACCCGGCCCGCCCGCAGCCCGGCGATCGCCGCGACCTCCTCCTCCGCGGCGGACAGCCCCGCGAGGATCCCGTTCGCATGCTTCAGCAGCACCCGCCCGGCCTCACTCAGCTGCATCTCCCGCCCCGACCGCACCACCAGCGGGGTGTCCACCGCCTTCTCCAGCGCCTTCATCTGCTGACTCACCGCGGGCTGCGTGCACCCCAGCTCCCGCGCCGCAGCAGAGAAGGACCCGGTCCGGGCGACGGCATGCAGAACACGGAGATGGCGGGCTTCAATCACGCCATCAACCTTAGGGGAGGGTGCGAAGACAGGGAGAGCACCACCAGGGGCGCGGGGAACTGCGCGAAGCGGAAGGCCCCAGCCGCAAGATCGCGACGCAGGGCAATGACTTGCACGTGCTCGCGACCTTGCGGACGTGGCCTGCGCTTGTCGCGCAGTTCCCCGCGCCCCTGTTCGTGCGCTCGCCTGCCCACGCGAAAGGGCGCGAGGTCCTGGCGGTCCGAGCCTCGCACTACGGGAGTGCATGGCCGGTCGCGCAGTTCCTCGCGCCCCTTCAGTAGCTAGTGCTCAGCGGCCGAGCGCTTCAGTGGCTGTGGCCGTGCCCGCCGTGCGAGTGGCCGTGGCCCGCGGCCTCTTCCTCTTCCTTCTTCTCCACCACGAGGGTCTCGGTGGTGAGCAGCAGGGAGGCGATGGAGGCGGCGTTCTCCAGGGCGGAGCGGGTGACCTTGACCGGGTCGATGACGCCGGCCTTGACCAGGTCGCCGTACTCGCCGGTGGCGGCGTTGTAGCCCTGGCCCGGCTCCAGCTCGGAGACCTTGGAGGTGATGACGTAGCCCTCCAGGCCGGCGTTCTGGGCGATCCAGCGCAGCGGCTCGACCAGGGCGCGGCGGACGACGGCGACACCGGTCGCTTCGTCACCGGACAGGCCGAGGCCCTCCGCCAGGACCTTCGCGGCGTGCACCAGCGAGGCGCCACCACCGGCGACGATGCCCTCCTCGACCGCGGCGCGGGTCGCGGAGATGGCGTCCTCCAGGCGGTGCTTGCGCTCCTTGAGCTCGACCTCGGTGGCCGCGCCGACCTTGATCACGCAGACGCCGCCGGCCAGCTTGGCCAGGCGCTCCTGGAGCTTCTCGCGGTCCCAGTCGGAGTCGGTGTTGGCGATCTCGGCCTTGATCTGGGCGACCCGGCCGGCGACCGCGTCGGAGGCGCCGGCGCCGTCGACGACGATGGTCTCGTCCTTGGTGACGGTGATGCGGCGGGCGGAGCCCAGCACGTCCAGGCCGACCTGGTCGAGCTTGAGGCCGACCTCCTCGGAGATGACCTGGCCGCCGGTCAGGGTGGCGATGTCGCCGAGGATGGCCTTGCGGCGGTCACCGAAGCCGGGGGCCTTGACCGCGACCGCGTTGAAGGTGCCGCGGATCTTGTTGACCACCAGGGTGGACAGGGCCTCGCCGTCGACGTCCTCGGCGATGATCAGCAGCGGGCGGGAGCCGCCGGCCTGCAGGACCTTCTCCAGCAGCGGCAGGAGCTCCTGGATGGAGGAGATCTTGCCCTGGTTGATCAGGATGTACGGGTCTTCCAGGACGGCTTCCTGGCGCTCCGCGTCGGTGACGAAGTACGGCGACAGGTAGCCCTTGTCGAACTGCATGCCCTCGGTGAACTCGAGCTCGACGCCGAAGGTGTTGGACTCCTCGACGGTGATCACACCGTCCTTGCCGACCTTGTCGATCGCCTCGGCGATCAGCTCGCCGACCTGGGTGTCCTGGGCGGAGAGGGAGGCGACGGCGGCGATGTCGTCCTTGCCCTCGATCTCGCGGGCGACCGACAGCAGGTGCTCGGAGACGGCGGCGACGGCCTTGTCGATGCCCTTCTTCAGGGCGGCCGGGCCGGCACCGGCGGCGACGTTGCGCAGACCCTCGTTGACCAGGGCCTGGGCCAGCACGGTGGCGGTGGTGGTGCCGTCACCCGCGACGTCGTTGGTCTTGGTGGCGACCTCCTTGACCAGCTGCGCGCCGAGGTTCTCGTACGGGTCGTCGAGCTCGACCTCGCGGGCGATGGTCACACCGTCGTTGGTGATGGTGGGGGCGCCGAACTTCTTGTCGATGACGACGTTGCGGCCCTTGGGGCCGATGGTCACCTTGACGGTGTCGGCCAGCTTGTTGACGCCGCGCTCCAGCGAGCGGCGGGCGTCCTCGTTGAACTGCAGGGTCTTCGCCATGATCCCGTTTCCTCAGGGTGTGGTCTGCGTACGTGGAGCAACAACCGCGCCCCGGGCCCCTGTCAGTGCTGACACGGATCCGGGGCGGGCTGGGGACGTCTTACTTCTCGATGATGGCGAGAACGTCGCGAGCCGAGAGGACGAGGTACTCCTCGCCCTGGTACTTCACCTCGGTGCCGCCGTACTTCGAGTACAGGACGATGTCACCGACGGCGACGTCGAGCGGCAGACGCTGGCCGTCCTCGAAGCGGCCCGGGCCGACGGCCAGGACGACGCCCTCCTGGGGCTTCTCCTTGGCGGTGTCCGGGATCACCAGGCCGGAGGCGGTGGTGGTCTCGGCGTCGAGCGGCTGGACCACGATGCGGTCCTCGAGCGGCTTGATGGCAACCTTGCTGCTGGTGGTCACGTCCGAGCTCCCCTTCGGAGATTACGGGGTTGTCTAACAGGTAGGTGGGCGAGGGTGCGCAACTGCCGTCGCGGGGGTCAGACACGCATCTTCGCGTTAGCACTCCCCCTGGGGGGAGTGCCAGGAACGACCTTAGGACGCCGTTAGCACTCAGTCAACCAGAGTGCCAATGACGCCGTGTCGGGTTTCGCCGCGACCCGGGTGGATGCCCGGCCCGGATTGAGTGCGGGCACTCAGGCGGCGGCGCCGGCTCCCGCGCCAGGCTGGGCGCATGACGAAGACTCGACCGTCCGTACGGCGGGATGTGTTGCATGCGCTCTGGTTGACGGCGCTGGAGGTGCCGCTGCTGTGCGCCGTGCCGTACGCGTTCGTGCTGATGGTGTTCGCCCTGGCCGCGGCGTCGGAGCGCGGGGGTGGCGCGGGCGGGGCGGTGGCGTTGTGCGTGCTGGTGATGGCGTTGGCGGTGGCGGTGCCGTTGACGGGGCTGGTGGTGACCTTGCGGCGCGGGTACCGGATCACGCCCGTCGCGCTGGTGATGGCGGGGCCGGCGCTGGCCGCGATCGCGTTCTCGGTGGCCGGCGGGTGAGCCGGCGCTGGTGGCGCGCGTGCTGCGGGTGATCGGCCGGTGGGCGGGGCGAGGACAATGGAGCCGTGGAGATCGAGTCGTTCCGGGCGCTGCTGACCGAGCAGGGGCAGGCGCTGCTGGCGGAGTTGCGGGAGTTCAGGGCGGACCAGGAGCTGGCGCTGGCGACCCGGCTGCGGCGGGAGTACTCGGCGGAGCTGGTGCGGGCCGCGTTCGAGCAGGCGCGGTTGCGGCAGCGGGCGGAGGCGAAGTTCGGGGCGGACGCGTGGTCGATGTACTTCACCCAGAACGGGGTGGAGCAGGCGACCCGGCGCAGTGTGGCCGAGTGGCGGGCGGGGCGGTTCGCGGCGCTCGGGGTGAAGCGGCTGGCCGACCTGTGCTGCGGGATCGGCGGCGACGCGGTCGCGCTGGCCCGGGCCGGGATCGCGGTGCTGGCGGTGGACCGGGACGAGCTGACCTGCGAGGTGGCGCGGGCGAACGCGGCGGCGCTGGGCGTGGCGGAGCTGGTGGAGGTGCGCTGCGCGGACGTCGCGGACATCGACACGGACGGCTTCGACGCGGTGTTCACCGACCCGGCGCGGCGCACCTCGCGCGGGCGGGTGTTCGATCCGGAGGCGTATTCGCCGCCGCTGTCCTGGGCGGTTGAGGCGGCCCGGCGCACCCCGTTCGGCGCGTTGAAGGTGGCCCCGGGGATCCTGCACGAGCTGGTGCCGGAGGGCGCCGAGGCGGAGTGGGTGTCGGACCGGGGCGAGGTGAAGGAGGCGGTGCTGTGGTTCGGCACCGCGGCCGCCGAACCGTACCGGGCGACGGTGCTGCCGGGCCCGCACTCGCTGACGGGCGGCGCGCTGCCGGACCCGCCGGTGGGCGAGGTCGGCCGGTACCTGTACGAGCCGGACGGCGCGGTGATCCGGGGCCGGATGGTCGCCGAGGTGGTGCGGCTGACGAACGGCCGGCTGCTCGACCCGATGATCGCGTACGTCACCTCGGACGAGCTGCACCCGACCCCGTACGCGCACGCCTATGAGCTGACGGACGTACTGCCGTACAACGTCAAGAAGTTGAAGGCGCTGGTGAAGGAGCGCCGGATCGGCACCGTGGTGATCAAGAAGCGGGGGGCGTCGGTGGTGCCGGAGGAGTTGCGGCGGCAGTTGAAGCCGTCCGGGCCGAACACGGTGACGGTGATCATCGCCCGTACCGGGGCCGGCCCGGTGATGATGCTGGGTCAGCCGGTGGGCTTGGCGATGTAGTCGTCGAGGCGGGCGACCGCGAAGCCCTGTTCCTGGATGCGGGCGAGCATCTCACCGAACATCGAGGTCATGCTCTCGCCCTTGAGCTCGGACGGGCCGCGGAAGTGGGCGAGGATGATGTCGCCGTTCTTCAGCTTCTTGTCGGCGGACTGGTACTGCATGTCGTGGATCTGCATGGATTCGCGCCACAGCACGATCGCGCGCGGCCCGCACTCCTGCACCGAGGTGTTCAGGGTGGGGGTGTGGGCGCCGTCGCCGAACGGCGGGCGGAACAGGTAGGGGGCGGTGCCGTACTGCTCGGTGAGGGCGGTCTGGTCGTCGCAGATCTCGGACTTCTGCTTGGCGGCCGGGATCTTGCTCATCACCGGGTGGTCGACGGTGTGGTTCTGAATGGTGTTGCCGAGTGCCTGCAGCGGCTTGAAGTAGGCGTAGTCGTTCTTGACGATGTCCTTGGTCAGGAACATCGTGATCGGCACCTTCAGCTCGGTCAGCATCTGGACGAACTTGGGGTCCTTCTCGGCCCCGTCGTCGATGGTGATGAAGACGACCTTGTCCTGGGTGGGGACTTCGCTGAACACCGGCACCGTCCCGGTCCTGGTCAGCTTGATCGGCTTGTCGGCGGGCGGCGCGGGCGCCTTGGCCATCGGCTTGAGGCCCCACTTCGCCCACGCGGCGTCCCCGGCGGTGTCCTGCGCGGGCGCCGACGCGGGGGCGGACGAGCCGCCCGAGGACGCGGCGGCGGACTGCGCCGGGGCGGCGGACTTGGCGGCGGGCGCGGAGCTGCCGCACCCACTGGCCGCCAGCAGCACGGCGAGCGCGCCCACCCCGTACCCGATCCGGGCCCTGTTCTTCACCGTGTCCCCCGCTTTCCGCTCTACAGGCGTGTCTGTTCTGGACGAACGCTACCGGCTCCGCGGTTGCCTACCCGACGTCCGTCCGGGTGAAGGTCCACCGGTGCACGGGGCGGGAGAGCAGCCCGGCCGGGGGCTCCGGGACGGGCTGCGGCTCGCCCGTCCACAGGGCGATCATCAGCACCCGGTCGCCGGGCGCGGTGAACAGCTCGACCCGCTCCAGGCCGGCCGCGCCGCGCACTGCGGGCAGGGCGAACTCCCGCGCCCAGGCGTGCAGTTCGCTCCCCCGCCCGTCGGCCGCGCGGGCCTCCCACATCGCCGCCAGGGTCACTTCAGCGCCTCGTGGGCGTGCGCGTGGAAGTCGGTGTGCGGGACGTGCGTCTCGG
Source organism: Kitasatospora sp. NPDC059673 (assembly GCF_042734215.1). Taxonomy (NCBI): domain Bacteria; kingdom Bacillati; phylum Actinomycetota; class Actinomycetes; order Kitasatosporales; family Streptomycetaceae; genus Kitasatospora; species Kitasatospora sp. NPDC059673. The sequence continues at coordinate 39,153 of NZ_JBHWEN010000023.1, forward strand.
TGACCGGCAGCGAGGAGTCCGCCGACAGGTCGAAGGCCGAGGGAGTGCGGTCGCGCCAGACCATCTCGGCGCCGAGCGCGGCCACCATCGCGCCGTTGTCGGTGCACAGGCCCGGTCGCGGCACCCGCAGCACGATGCCCGCCCGGTCGCAGCGCTGCTGCGCCATCTCGCGCAGCCGGGAGTTCGCGGCCACGCCGCCGCCGATCATCAGGTGGTCGACGTCGTTGTCCTTGCAGGCCCGGATCGCCTTGCGGGTGAGCACGTCGGTGACGGCCTCCTGGAAGGACGCGGCGACGTCCGCCACCGGCACCGGCTCGCCGGCCCGCCGCTTGGCCTCCACCCAGCGCGCCACGGCGGTCTTCAGGCCGGAGAAGGAGAAGTCGTAGGCCGGGTCGCCGGCGTTGTTCAGGCCGCGCGGGAAGGCGATCGCCTTCCCGTCGCCCTCGCGGGCCATCCGGTCCACCACCGGCCCGCCCGGGAAGCCCAGGCCGAGCACCCGGGCCACCTTGTCGAACGCCTCGCCGGCCGCGTCGTCGATGGTCGCGCCGAGCGGCCGCACGTCGGAGGTGATGTCGCCGCTGAGCAGCAGCGAGGAGTGCCCGCCGGAGACCAGCAGCGCCATGGTCGGCTCGGGCAGCCGGCCGTGCTCCAGCTGGTCGACGCAGATGTGCGAGGCCAGGTGGTTCACCCCGTACAGCGGCTTGTCCAGCGCCCACGCGTACGCCTTGGCGGCGCTCACGCCGACCAGCAGCGCGCCGGCCAGGCCGGGCCCGGCGGTGACGGCGATGCCGTCCAGGTCGCTCGCCTTGACGCCGGCGGTGTCCAGCGCGCGCTGGATGGTGGGGACCATCGCCTCCAGGTGCGCCCGGCTGGCGATCTCCGGGACGACGCCACCGAACCGGGCGTGGTCGTTCACCGAGGACGCGACCGCGTCGGCGAGCAGCGTGGTGCCGCGGACGATGCCGACGCCGGTCTCGTCGCAGGAGGTCTCGATTCCGAGGACGAGCGGTTCGTCAGCCATTGTGATGATCCTTCAGATCGCTTGCATCGCTTGCCAGGTGGTCCAGACGCATCACCAGTGCGTCCACGTTGGCGGGCTGGTAGTAGCCCCGCCGGATGCCGACCGGCTCGAACCCGAACCGCTCGTACAGCCGCTGCGCGCGCAGGTTGTCCACCCGCACCTCCAGCAGCAGCTCGGCACAGCCGCGCCGGACCGACTCCTCGATCAGCTCGGTCAGCAGCATCGCCCCGAGGCCCGCCCCCTGGTGCCCGGCCTCCACCGCGATGGTCTGCACGTCGCCGTCCGCCCCGACCGCCATCAGCCCGGCGTAGCCGACCACCGCGTCGTCCTCGTCCACCGCCACCACGTAGTGCCGGCTGCCGCCCGGGTGGGCCTCGGCCAGCTCGGACCAGTACATCCCGCGCGACCAGGCGTCCTCGGGGAACAGCAGGTGCTCCAGGGCCATGACGGGCTCGATGTCCCACCAGCGCATGGGACGCAGCGAGAACCTAGCCACGGGCGGAGACTCCCGTGTGCGTCACGCCGGAAGCACCGCCTTGTAGCCGGCCGGCACCTGCGCGTCCGGGCGCCGCAGGTACAGCGGGGCGTTCGGCAGCAGCTCACGGCCGGCCGCCAGCTCGCGGACCGCGAAGTCGGCCAGCGCGCCGGCCGACACGTGCTCGGGGCCGCTCGCCGCCGGCAGGCCGTACAGCAGCGCGCCCGCGCCGACCGTCCGCCCGCCGGGCTCGATCTCCGCCGGGCGGTCCACCGCGGGCCCGGAGATCCGGGCGCCGGACGCGTCGTAGCAGGCCCAGTAGACCTCCTTGCGGCGCGCGTCGGTGGCCACCGTGAACGCCCCGGCCAGGCCCTCGGTGCGGGCCTGGTGGGCGATCGCGTCGAGGGTGCAGACGCCGTGCACCGGCAGGCCGAGCGCGTCGCCGAGCGCGGCGGCGGTCACCAGGCCGACCCGCAGGCCGGTGTACGGGCCCGGGCCGACGCCGACCGCGAGGTCGGTGAGCTGCCGCTTGTCCACGCCCGCGGTGCGCAGCACGGCGTCGATGGTGGGCAGCAGCAGTTCGCCGTGCCGGCGGGCGTCGACCTCGTAGGACTCGGCGAGCACGCGTTCGCCGTCGTGGACGGCGGCCGTGACGGCGGGGGTGGCGGTGTCGAAGGCGAGGAGGAGCACGCGTTCAAGGTTAGAGGGTCCGGCGAGGGTGCCCGCACCGGCCGGGAACACACGATCGGAAGAGGCCGAAGCGGCAGCGCGGACCTGGCACGATGGGCCTCGGACGTGAGACGGAGCGTTGAGGAGCAGACCGTGGCGAAGCTGGGTCCTGGTGTGGTGGTCGGCGGGCTGACCCTGGGCGCCATGGCGGTGATCGGGCTGCTGGCGTTCCAGGCGAACGGCGCCGCGTCCCGGGCGGTGGCGGCGGCCCCGGCCTCGGCGAGCGCCCCGGCCGCGGCGCCCTCGGCGAGCTCGCCGAGCGAGCGGCCGGCCCCTCCCCCGCTGCCGGCCGACTCCGGGGCGGGCCTGCGGGTGGTGTTCTCGCTGAAGGAACGCCAGGTGTGGCTGGTCGACCCGAAGAAGCCGGAGCAGGTGGTCGGCACGTTCAAGGTGACGCCGGGCAGCGCGCTGCCGAACCCGGGCGCGTACACGGTGTACAGCCGCACCGCGGCGGGCACCGGCACCGACGGCCGGCAGATCGAGCACGTGGTGCGGTTCACCCAGCAGCAGGGCACGGTGTTCGGTTTCAGCGCGCTGGTGGACGAGAACGCCCCCGCGCCGTCACTGGACCCGAAGACCAAGACCGGCGGCATCCGGGCGTCCCGGTCCGACGGCCAGGCGCTGTGGGACTTCGCGCCGAACGGCACCCGGGTGGTCGTGGTCGCCTGACCGCCCGCCCGGGGCGGCGCTACGCGGCGTGGCGCTCCGGCGGGGTGGAGACCGCCTCGGCGGCCCGGCAGGACGCCAGCAGCGCCCACATCGGCACGGGCGCCTGCGGCGCCTCGGTGTGCGAAGCCTCGGTGCGCGGCCGCCCGGCTCTGACTCGTGCCGCCTCGGCCGGTTCGGGACGGCGGTCGGTCCTTGGGGTGGTGCTCGCCATGGGGCGCCTCCCTAGTCAGGTATACCTAACCTGCTGTCGCCATCCCATCACGCCCACCGGCCGGGCCGCAACAGTTTCCCGACGCGCTGTCGGAAACCCGGCTCAGCTGTCACCCAATACGGTGAGGTCCACGTCGTCCCAGCGACCGCCCAGCCCCGTCACGGTGACCCGCCGCCCGTCCGCCTCTCCCTCCTTGCCCGCCGCCGGGCAGGAGGGGCCCACGGCGACGTCCGCCTCCGCACCGCCCAGGGTCCGCTCGATCCGGACCTCCAGCCGGTCCTCGGAGAGCTGCTCGACCTTGCCCTCGCCCCACTCGACGACGATCACCGACTCGGGCAGCGAGACATCCAGGTCGAGGTCCTCCATCTCGTCCAGGCCGCCGCCCAGCCGGTACGCGTCCACGTGCACCAGCGCGGGGCCGCCGGTCAGCGACGGGTGCACCCGGGCGATCACGAAGGTCGGCGAGGTGACGGCGCCGCGCACCCCCAGGCCCTCCCCCAGGCCGCGGGTCAGGGTGGTCTTGCCGGCGCCCAGCTCCCCCGACAGCAGCACCAGGTCGCCCGGGCGCAGCAGGGCGGCGAGCCGCCGGCCGAGGCCGGTCATCCGCTCCGAGGTGGCGACGGTCAGAGTGGTCTGCGAACCCATGGCGTCCTTCTTCGATCGTTGCGGCCACCCCTACGGTGCCACACCGCGCCCGGACGCCCGCTCAGCCCTCCGGCCGCTCGCCCCAGGGCTGGCGCAGCGCGTCCGGCAACGGGCCGGTGCCGGCCCGCTCGGCGGCCCGCTCCAGCAGGGCTACCAGTGCCCCGTCCACCAGCTCGGGACGTTCCAGCATCACCAGGTGGCCGGCGTCCTCCACCAGCACCAGCCGGGAGCCGGGCAGCGCGGCCGCGATCGCCTCGGAGTACTCGGGCGGGGTGATCAGGTCCTTCGCACCGGCCATCACCAGCGTGGGGACGCCGTCCAGCCCGGCCAGTGCGGCCCGCTTGTCGTGCACCGAGAACGCCGGGTAGAACTCGGCGACCACGTCGATCGGGGTGGCGTCCAGCAGCTGTTCGGCGAACCGCACCACCGCCGGGTCGACGTCCTTGCCCCCGAACGAGAACCGCCGGTAGAACACCGCCGTCAGGTCCGCGCCCCAGCGCCGGGTCGCTTCCACCAGCTCGACCTGCCGGCCCAGCAGCCGCACCACCCCGGGTGCGACCTTCTTGACCAGACTCGCCCCGGCGGCAGGCAGGCCCAGCGTCACCGAGTCCCAGCCGCCCGCCAGCGTCCCGATCAGCGCCACCCCCGCCACCCGGCCGCCGGGCCCGAACAGTTCGGGGTGCTGGGCGGCCAGCGCCAGCACCGTCATGCCGCCCATCGAATGCCCGACCAGCACGATCGGCCCGTCCGGCACCACCGCGTCCAGCACCGCCCGCAGGTCGCCGCCGAGCTGGTCGATCGACGCGGGCTCACCGTTCAGGTACGAGCGGGACCGCTCGGAGCGGCCGTGGCTGCGCTGGTCCCAGAACACCGTGCGCAGCGCGCCGCGCAGCGCGGCCCGCTGGAAGTGCCAGCTGTCCTGGTTCAGGCAGTAGCCGTGGCAGAACACCACGGTCGGCCCGGGGCCGTCGGCGGTGTCCACCTCCACGTACAGCTCGGTGCCGTCGTCGGCCCGCACCCGCCTCGGCGTCCCCCGCAACGAGCCGAACGGCGCCGCCGCGTCCAGCTCCTCCCGGGCCCGCCGGCGCATCGCCCGCCCCACCGTCAGCCGCTCCACCGCGACCCCGGCGGCGGCCCCGGCGGCCAGCACCCCGAGCGATATTCCGATCAGGCCGGCGCGGGAGACCCCGGACGACTCAGCCATGGGTGAACCAACCGGCGACAGCCACTACCGCACCCCTCCGACGTACCGCCGGGGCACCCGCCCCCCGATCCGGGTGATGATCTCGTACGCGATCGTCCCGCAGGCCTGCGCCCAGTCCTCCGCCGTCGGCTCGCCCCGGTCGCCGGCGCCGAACAGCAGCGCTTCTTCGCCGACCTCGGGCGTGTCCCCGCCGAGGTCCACCACGAACTGGTCCATCGCGACCCGCCCGGCCACCCGGTAACGGCCGGAGCCGATCTGCACCGGCCCGGTGTTGCTCGCGTGCCGCGGGATGCCGTCCGCGTAGCCGATCGGGATCAGGCCGAGGGTGGTGGCCCCGGGCGTGACGTAGTGGTGGCCGTAGGAGACGCCGTGGCCGCCGGGGACGCGTTTGACCAGGGCGAGCCGGGCGGTCAGCGACATCACCGGCCGCAGGCCGTAATCGGCGGGCGTGCCGAGCTCCGGCACCGGCGACAGGCCGTACATGGCGAGGCCGGGGCGGACCAGGTCGTAGTGCGACTGCGGGAGCAGCAGGGTGGCCGGGGAGTTCGCCAGGTGCCGCACCTCGGGGTCGAGGCCGGCCCGCTCGGCGGACGCCAGGGCCTGCGCGAAGGAGTCCAGCTGGGCCTGGATGGAGGGGTGGCCGGGCTCGTCGGCGGCGGCGAAGTGCGACCACACGCCGGCCACCCGCAGCAGGCCGTCCGCCTGCGCCTTGGCGGCGTTGTCGACCAGGTCGGCCCAGTCGTGCGGCTGGCAGCCGTTGCGGCCGAGGCCGGTGTCGGCCTTGAGGTGGATCCGGGCCGGGATGCCGGTGGCGCGGACGGCGGTGAGGAGTTCGTCCAGCGCCCACTGGCCGCTGATCGAGATGTCGACGGACTCGCGCAGCGCCTGCTCCCAGGGGCCGCCGGGCGTCCACAGCCAGCACAGGATGCGGGCCTGCTCGGGGCGGATGCCGGCGGCGCGCAGCGCGAGCGCCTCCTGCGGGGTGGCGGTGCCGAGCCAGCCGGCGCCGGCGGCGATCGCCTCGCGGGCGCACTGAAGCGCTCCATGGCCGTAGGCGTCGGCCTTGACCACGGCCATCAGCTCGGGGCCGTTGGTGCGGGCGCGCAGGGTGGCCAGGTTGTCGCGCAGGGCGGCCAGGTCGATCGTCGCCTCGGCGCGGACCCCCTCGGTCAGTGCGGGTGTCCCGGTGGTGTTCGCAGTCGTCATCGCGTATCAGTCTCCCAGACCCCCGCCGGTCCCCTCATCAGGGGCGCGGCCGACCGGGAGTGCCGTCACCCGTCCACCCGTACGCCCTTTCCCTTCCGCTGTGTTCACGCGGTGGGGCGCGTTCCGGTTCCGTGCGGGGCGTCACCTGGGCCGAAACCGGTGACCGGGGCGCCCGCACCGGCCGTCAGCCGGTCAGCGACTGCCACACGGGATGCAGCGCGTCCGCAAGGTCGAGGGCCGTGATCGGGGCCCCCGTTCCAGTGGCGTGACGGCCTGCCAGGCCGTGCAGGTAGGCGGCGGCGGAGGCGGCGTCGAGTGGGGTGAGGCCGGTCGCGAGCAGGGAGCCGGTCAGGCCGGACAGGACGTCGCCGCTGCCGGCGGTGCCGAGCCAGCCGGTGCCGGTGGTGTTGACCCGGGCGGTGCCCTCGGGGTCGGCGACGACGGTGGTGGAGCCCTTGAGCAGCACGGTCGCGCCGTAGCGGGCGGCGAGCAGCCGGGCGACCGCCAGCCGGCGGGCGGCGACGGTGTCGGCGTCCGCGCGCTCACCGACGCCGGCCAGCAGGCGGGCGGCCTCGCCGGCGTGCGGGGTGAGCAGGGTGGGGGCGGACCGGCCGGCCAGCAGGCCGGGGCCGAGGCGGGCGAGTTCGGTGAGCGCGTCGGCGTCGGCGAGCACCGGCACGTCGGTGTCGAGGGCCTCGCGCAGGGCGCGATCGGCGCCGTCGCCGCCACCGGGGCCGACCACCCAGGCCTGGACGCGTCCGGCGTGCGCCGGGCCGGTCTCGCTGACCAGCGTCTCCGGGTGGCGGCGGACCACCTCCGCGGCGGCGTACCCGGCGTAGCGCACCGCGCCCGCGCCGCCGCGCAGCGCCCCCGCGACGGCAAGCAGCGCCGCGCCCGGGTAGCGGGAGGAGCCGGCGGCCACGCCGACCACGCCGCGCCGGTACTTGTCGCTCTCCGTGCCGGGGACGGGCAGCAGCGCGGCCACGTCGGCGTGCTGGAGGGCCTCGACGGGGGCGGGCGGCAGGTCGAGGCCGATCTTCACCAGGTGGACGACGCCCGCGTACCCGGCGCCGGGGTCGATCAGCAGGCCCGGCTTGTGGGTGCCGAAGCAGACGGTGACGTCGGCACGCAGCGCGGGGCCGGTCACCTCGCCGGTGTCGGGGGCGACGCCGGACGGCACGTCCACGGCGACCACGGGGCCCCGACGCGCCATGGTGGCGAAGGGGGCCGCGGCGGGGCGCAGCGGGCCGCGGCCGCCGATGCCGACGATGCCGTCCAGCACCAGGTCGGCGCGGCCGAACGCGCCGGGGTCGTCGGTGACCCGGCCTCCGGCGGCGAGCAGCTCCGCGAGGCCGGCGGCGTGCACCTTGGCGGGGTCGAGCAGCAGGGCTTCGGCGCGGGCTCCGCGACGGGCGAGACGGGCGGCGGCGTACAGCGCGTCACCGCCGTTGTCGCCGGAGCCGGCCAGGACGAGGACGCGGCTGCCGTAGACCCGGGGCAGCAGTCCGGCGCAGGTCGCGGCGAGGCCGGCCGCGGCGCGTTGCATCAGGGTGCCTTCGGGGAGGGTGGCCATCAACGCGGCCTCGGCGGTGCGGACTTGGTCTACACGATGAGCGTGGCGCATGTGGGACTCCTTCGGGGCCGGTGGTGGACGCACAGCGACGGCGCCAACACGTGCAAGTCATTTTGCGCGGCGCGATCTCACACACGTGCTTCTTCCGCTTCGCGCAGTTCCTCGCGCCCCTGGCTTCCCGTCTCAGCCTTCGGCGATCACCACCGCCGAGGCGACGCCCGCGTCGTGGCTGAGCGAGACGTGCCAGCCCGTCACTCCGAGCGCGGCGGCGCGGGCTTCGACGGTGCCGGTGACGTGCAGGACGGGTCGGCCGGACTCCTCGACGCGGACTTCGGCGTCCTCCCAGCGCAGGCCCGGGGGTGCGCCGAGGGCCTTGGCGAGGGCCTCTTTCGCGGCGAACCGGGCGGCCAGCGAGGCGGTGCCCCGGCGCTGTCCGGACGGGAGGGTCAGCTCGCCTGCGGTGAAGAGTCGCTCGGCGAGTCCGGGGGTGCGTTCCAGGGATTCCCCGAACCGTCCGATGTCCGCCACGTCGATGCCGACCCCGATGATCACGTCTGTTCCTCCGTCCATGCCTGCGCAGTGCCGCGCAGGCATGGACGATACGCGGGCTACTCGACCGTGACGGACTTGGCGAGGTTGCGCGGCTGGTCGACCTCGTGGCCCTTGGCGGTGGCCAGTTCGCAGGCGAACACCTGGAGCGGGACGGTGGACACCAGCGGCTGGAGCAGGGTCGGGGTGGCCGGGATGCGGATCAGGTGGTCGGCGTAGGGGACGACGGCCTCGTCGCCCTCCTCGGCGATCACGATGGTCCTGGCGCCGCGGGCCCGGATCTCCTGGATGTTGGAGACGATCTTGTCGTGCAGGACCGAGCGGCCGCGCGGCGAGGGCACCACCACGACGACCGGCAGGTCCTTCTCGATGAGGGCGATCGGGCCGTGCTTGAGCTCGCCGGCGGCGAAGCCCTCGGCGTGCATGTAGGCGAGTTCCTTGAGCTTGAGCGCGCCTTCGAGGGCCACCGGGTGGCCGACGTGCCGACCGAGGAAGAGCACCGCGGGGGCGTCGGCCAGCGAGCGGGCCAGCGCGCGGACCGGCTCCATGGTGCCGAGCACCTGCTCGACCTGCCGGGGGGCGTCGCCGAGTTCGCGGATCACCGAGGAGATCTCGTCGCCCCACTTGGTGCCCCGGACCTGGCCCAGGTACAGGGCGACCAGGTAGCAGGCGACCAGCTGGGTCAGGAAGGCCTTGGTGGAGGCGACGGCGACCTCGGGGCCGGCGTGGGTGTACAGCACCGCGTCGGACTCGCGCGGGATGGTCGAGCCGTTGGTGTTGCAGATCGCCAGGACCTTGGCGCCCTGCTCGCGGGCGTGGCGCAGCGCCATCAGGGTGTCCATGGTCTCGCCGGACTGCGAGATGGCGATCACCAGGGTGCGGTCGTCCATGATCGGGTCGCGGTAGCGGAACTCGCTGGCCACCTCGACCTCGCACGGGATCCGGGTCCAGTGCTCGATCGCGTACTTGGCGATCATGCCGGCGTGGAACGCGGTGCCGCAGGCGACGATCACCACCTTGTCGACCTCGCGCAGCACCTGGTCGGGGATGCGCAGTTCGTCGAGGGTGAGCCGGCCGTCGGTGCCGATCCGGCCGAGGAGGGTGTCGGCGACGGCCTTGGGCTGCTCGGCGATCTCCTTGAGCATGAAGTAGTCGTAGCCGCCCTTCTCGGCGGCCGAGGCGTCCCAGTCGACGTGGTACTCGCGGACCTCGGCGGGCGTCCCGTCGAAGTTGGTCACCGTCACGCCCTCGCGGCGCAGTTCGACGACCTGGTCCTGGCCGAGCTCGATCGCCTCACGGGTGTGCGCGATGAACGCGGCGACGTCGGAGGCGAGGAAGTTCTCGCCGTCGCCGACGCCGACCACCAGCGGCGAGTTGCGGCGGGCGCCGACCACCACGTCGGGGGCGTCGGCGTGCACCGCGACCAGGGTGAACGCGCCGTCCAGCTGCCGGCACACGAGGCGCATGGCCTCGGCGAGGTCGCCCTCGTAGGCCTCGGACAGCAGGTGGGCGACCACCTCGGTGTCGGTCTCCGAGCGCAGCGTGTGGCCGCGGTCGGCGAGTTCGGCGCGCAGCAGGGCGAAGTTCTCGATGATGCCGTTGTGGACGACCGCGACCTTGCGGTGGTCGTCCAGGTGGGGGTGGGCGTTGGCGTCGTTGGGCGCGCCGTGGGTGGCCCACCGGGTGTGGCCGATGCCCGTGGTGCCGGCCGGCAGCGGGGTTTCGGCCAGCGACTTCTCCAGATTGACGAGCTTTCCGGCCCGCTTGTCGGTCGCCAGGAGCCGCTGCCCGTCGGCTCCTTGGGTCTGCACTGCGACGCCGGCCGAGTCGTAACCCCGGTACTCCAGCCGCCGCAGACCGGCGATCACTACGTCGAGGGCCTGCTGGGGGCCCGTATATCCAACAATTCCGCACATATGCGCCAGCATAGGTGGCGGTGTTCGAGCCCCGTTGGGTCGGATGACCACACCGGGTGACCGACACCACAACACCCGGCGGCCCGGACACGGCTCACAATGGACCCTGTGCTGACCGAACTCTGTACGAGGGGCGCGCCCGCCGCACCCACCCCCTCCCCGTACGTGGATCTGGACCGCGCCGAGTGGAGCGCGCTGCGCGAGCGCACGCCGCTGCCGCTCACCGCCGAGGAGGTCGAGCGCCTGCGCGGCCTCGGCACCGCGCTGGACCTGGACGAGGTCCGCGACGTCTACCTGCCGCTGTCGCGCCTGCTGAACCTGTACATCCACGCCACGCACGAGCTGCGCGGCGCCCTGGGCACGTTCCTGGACACCCCCGACACCGAGCGGGTGCGCACCCCGTTCATCATCGGCGTGGCCGGGTCGGTGGCGGTCGGCAAGTCCACCACCGCCCGCCTGCTGAAGGCCCTGCTCGCCCGCTGGCCCGAGCACCCGCGGGTCGAGCTGGTCACCACCGACGGCTTCCTGCTGCCCAACGCGGAACTGCGCCGGCGCGGCCTGATGGCCCGCAAGGGCTTCCCGGAGTCCTACGACCGGCGGGCGCTGATGCGCTTCGTCGCGGACGTGAAGGCCGGCAAGGAGCGGGTCACCGCGCCCGTCTACTCGCACCTGGTGTACGACATCGTGCCGGACGAGCAGCTGGTGGTGGAGCGCCCCGACATCCTGATCGTCGAGGGCCTGAACGTGCTCCAGCCGGCCCTGCCCGGCACCGACGGGCGGACCAGGATGGCGGTCGCCGACTACTTCGACTTCTCGATCTACGTCGATGCCCGCACCGACGACATCGAGGCCTGGTACCTGAACCGGTTCCGCAAGCTGCGCGAGACCGCCTTCCAGGACCCGAACTCCTATTTCCGGCGCTTCACCGAGGTGCCCGAGGAGGAGGCGATGGACTACGGCCGCCAGGTCTGGCGGACCATCAACCGGCCGAACCTGCTGGAGAACGTCCTGCCCACCCGGGGCCGCGCCACCCTGATCCTGCAGAAGGGCCCGGACCACAAGGTCCGCCGGGCGCTGCTGCGCAAGCTCTGACGCCGCACCCCGGACGGGGTGTCAGGACGGTCGCTGCGCCACCGGCCAGGAGCGCAGCGACAGGGTCGCCAGGCCGTCCGCGAACGCCTTGCGGGTGGCCGGGTCGGCGGCGAAGCGGTAGTCGTACCGGCCGCCTTCCTCGACGCTGTGCTCGAACCAGACGAAGCCGGGCACCTTCGGGTGCTCGGCGATCCACTCGAACATGTCGGTGATCCAGTTGGCCTTGTTCGGGTCCGGCATCGCCCCGGTCTCCGAGATGAACACCGGCTTGTCGGCGATCTCCCGCAGCCGGATGTAGGTCGGGTCGAGAACCTCGGAGGCGGTGCTCTCGCCCAGGCCGTAGGCGTCCATGCCCAGCCAGTCGACGTACGCGTCGCCCGGGTAGAGCTTCTTCAGGTCGCCGGAGGCGCCGCGCAGCACGTTCGGGCTCCACAGCCAGATGACGTTGTCGACGTGCTCGGCCGCGAATATGTCGTGCACGTGCCGCCAGGCCGCCGCGTAGTCGCCCGGCTTGTTGCCGTTGGCGTTCGCCGACCACGGGTACCAGTCGCCGTTCATCTCGTGCGCGAACCGCAGCACCACCGGCCAGCGCTGGTCCCGCACCGCGCGGGCGAAGCGGGTGACGTAGGCGTCGAACGCGCCGTCGGCTATCCGGCGGCTCGCGTACCACGGCTGGTCGGCCTCGAACGGGGCGTCGCCGGGCTCCCAGGTGAGCATCGGCACCGCACCCTGCCGGTAGATCTCCTGGACCGTCGCCGGGTCGAACTCCTTGCGCCAGTCCAGGAAGTACTGCAGCATCGTGGGCCGCTTCCCGGCCGCCGCGGCGAGCGCGTCGGTCTCGGCCGCCGACGGCGTCCGGTAGGTGCTCGCCCCGAAGTACACGCCGGAGGCCGCCAGCAGCTCGGCCTTGGTCGGCGGGGCGGCCTGCCCCGGGGCGGAGGGGGACGGCACCTCGCTGTCCGGCTGCGCACCGAACATCGCACCGGCCGGGCCGGTGCCGTCGGACGCCGCGCCCGAACAGGACACGCCGGCCGCCATCAGGATCAGCGCGGCGGCACCACGGCACCAGGACCGGCGGTTCATCCGTCCATCCCCCCCTCAGTCCCGATCGGTCGTCAGGACCCCTTGGTCAGCAACTGGTCGAAGTAGCTGTCCAGTTCCTTGCTCGCACTCTGCGCCACCGGGTCCTGGGCGCCCGCACCGCCGCTGATCGGGCCGGCCACCGTGAACAGCACGTAGCGGCCCTCGACCCGGTTGCTCAGCGAGCAGGCCACGTCGCGGCAGAACTCGCCCACGTTGTCCTTGCCGAACAGCGGCTGGATCTGGCCCTTCATGCCGGCGCCGACCTTGGCCGCGTCGGACTCGCTCTTGAACACCGCGACGCCCACCGTCACCGCCGTGTTGCCGGTGAAGTAGGTGGCGCGCATCAGCTGGCTGCAGTTCGCGTTGGAGAGGACGTCGCCGAGGCCGGCGCCGGTTGCCTTCCAGCACGGGTTGTCGGTGGTGGTGGACTTGCGGACGTAGTTGTGCCCGCCGATGTTGAGCGACTGATCGGCGAACAGGGCCTCGGCGGTGATCGCCGGCGGGAGCTGCTTGGTGGTCGGGGAACCGCTCCCCGACGGCTTGGCACTGCCGCTGGGCGACACCTGGGTGGAGGCCGACGGGGAGGCCACCGGATCGTTACTGGGCTTGTCGTCCTGGCTGAGCACCGCGATGGCGGCCGCGCCCGCACCGAGCACCACCACGCCGATGCCGATGCCCAGACCCGTCATCAGGCGCTTGCGGCGCACCTGCGCCTCGCGCTGGTCGGCCAGTTGCTGCCAGTCCGGCTCGACCGGCTGCTGGATCGGCGGCGGCCCCGGATAGGGGTACTGTGTCTGCTGCTGCCACGGTTGAGGCTGCTGCGGGAACGGCGGCGCACCGTGGACCGGCGGCTGACCAGGCATCTGCTGGGGCCCGCCGAAAGGCTGTTGCGGCTGCCCACCCGGAGTGTTCGGACTCTGCGGTACACCCATCCCATCGCTCATGTGCGTGAATGCTAGGGCATCTGGGGGCTTTCGGTGATGCCGCCTCCACACCCAACCGAAATGTCCCGCTTTCCACCGGGCGCCGCCGTCCACCGTGATGCAAACGTCATTACGCGGCCCTGGGACGGCAAAGCCCGTCGGATAAACTCGTCCGGCCGCCGGTTCGCGCCAATCGCCGTACAGGCAGGCCGAGTCAAGTCCAAAGCACGGCCACGGGGGCTCTCTTGTCCAGCAATACCGAGTCGACGAGTCGCACTCAGCGCCGCGGCCCCGTCCCCGCTCAGCGCCGGCGGAAGCCCGCGGCGGCGCCGCCGCAACTCGGGCTGCTTCCCAAACCGCCGGACGACAGCGAGAAGTTCGCCTACGCCAAGCGCCATCTGTGGATCCTGACGCTCAGTTCGCTGATCAGTTTCGGCTGCCTGACCGCCAGTCAGATCACTTTGGTGGCCAGCGCCCCGTGGCTGTGGATCTACTCGCCGTTCCTGCTGTTCACCCTGATCTACTACCTGATCTCGCTCCGGGTCACCGGCCTCAACGGCGACTTCGACGTCAAGGGCCACCGTCAACTGGTGCGCTCCTGGCGGCCGGAGGAGTACCCGACCGTCGACGTCTTCCTGCCGGTGTGCGGCGAACCGATCGAGATCCTGCACAACACCTGGAAGCACGTCCGGGAGATGGCCGACAACTACCCCGGCCTGTGCATGCCGTACGTGCTCGACGACTCGGGCAGCCCCGAACTCGAAGCCATGGCCCTCGACTTCGGCTTCCGCTACGGCACCCGGCCGAACCGCGGCTGGTTCAAGAAGGCCGGCAACCTGCACTTCGGCTTCGGCAACTCCGACGGTGAGTTCATCCTCATCCTGGACGCCGACTTCACGCCGCGCTCCGACCTGCTGGCCGAACTCCTCCCGCACATGGACGCCGACCCGAAGCTCGGCATCGTGCAGTCCCCGCAGTTCTTCCGGGTACTGGACTCGCAGAGCTGGGTGGAGCGCGGCGCCGGCGCCGTCCAGGAGCTGTTCTACCGCTCCGTGCAGGTCTCCCGGCAGGCCCGGGACGGCGCGATCTGCGTCGGCAGCTGCGCCATCTACCGGCGGGCCGCGCTGGAGGAGAACGGCGGCACCACGCTGATCGAGCACTCCGAGGACGTGCACACCGGCTTCGACCTGCGCCGCCTCGGCTGGGGCCTGAAGTACGTGCCGCTGGCGCTGGCCACCGGCGTCTGCCCGGACACCGCGGGCGCGTTCTACAACCAGCAGTACCGCTGGTGCTCCGGTTCGATGAGCCTGCTCGGCAGCCGCAAGTTCTGGGACACCAAGCTCCGTTGGAGCAGCCGGCTCTGCTACATGTCCGGGTTCTTCTACTACATCCACACCGCGATCTTCATCTTCCTGTCGCCGGTGATCCCGCTCGCGCTGCTGATCTGGCACCCGGAGATGTTCCTGGTCGAGCGGCTCTGGCTGGTGCTGCCCAGCCTGGTCTACACCACAGTGATCTTCCCGCTCTGGCACCGCGTCCCGTACCGCCTGGAAGCCTGGTCCTGCCGGATGATGTACGGCTGGGCGCACTTCTTCGCGATCTGGGACATCCTGCGCCGCAAGCGGATGGCCTGGCAGCCGACCGGCTCCAGCACCGCGAAGAAGAACCGCACCCGCCGACTGTGGCTCGGCCTGTCCATCTGGGGCGGCGGCACCGCGCTCGCCTGGGTGGGCATCGCCGTGTGGCGCATCCTCACCGGGTACCCGCCGGACTACGCCCTGGTGCTCGCCTCCGGGCTGTTCTACGCCCTGGTGGTCGGCCGCACCCTCCTCCAGCCCCGAAGCGAGAAGGCCGCGTGAAGCCGATCCACCGAGCCAGAACTGCCGCCTGCCTGCTGCTTGCGGGCCTGCTCACCCTGCTGCCCGGATGCACCCGCCCCGGCTCGTCCGGCGGCCACGACGCGTTCGGCCCCGGCGACACCCAGGTCGCCTCCGCCGACCCCAGCCAGGCCCCGGCCGACACCACCCCGCTGCTGCAGCCCGCGAAGAAGTACCTCGGCGTCGCCCTGGACGGCGCCCCGGCGTCCATGGACCCGGTGCAGAAGTACAGCGAGATGATCGGCAAGCAGCCCAACGTCATCGAGAACTACGCCAGTTGGGGCGACCAGTTCGACTCCACCGGCGTCCGGCTCAGCTGGCAGAACGGCGCCCTGCCGTACATCGCCTGGGAGCCCTACAAGACCCCGCTGGCCGACATCGCCAAGGGCACCTCGGACGCCTACATCAAGACCTTCGCCACCGCGGTGCAGAAGACCAACGTCCCGGTGGCGATCAGCTTCGCCCACGAGATGAACGGCCACTGGTACGACTGGGGCACCAAGACCAACAGTGCCGAGGACTTCGTCGGGGCGTGGCGCCGGATCCACGACATCTTCCAGGACCGCGGCGCGTCCAACGTCATCTGGGTGTGGAGCCCGAACATCGTCAACCCGGTGAAGAGCATCGCCCTCCAGCCGTACTACCCCGGCGACGGCTACATCGACTGGGTCGGCATGGTCGGCTACTGGACCGAGTGCTGCGACAAGAACTTCGATCAGGTCTACGGACCGACCATGGATCAGATCCGCGGCTTCAGCGGCAAGCCGTTCATCATCAGCGAGACCGCCGCCGAACCCGGAAAGAAGGCGTCCTCCTTCGTCGAGGAGCTGTTCACCGGCGTGGAGAAGCACCCGGACGTCCTGGGCTTCATCTGGTTCAACATCAGCAAGCGCGCCGACTGGCGGCTCGAGAAGACGCCCAGTTCGCTGGCCGCCTTCAAGCAGCACGCCGCCGACCCGCAGTACGGCTTCGATCCGAGAAAACCCTGATGACGCAGCAGCGCGACGACGCACTCACCCCGCAGGCCCCGGACGACCAGGAGAACCGCTACCACGAGGAGCGGAACTTCGGCTGGTTCGTCGAGGACCACCCGGCCGAACCGCAGCAGCCGCACGAGCAGCATGCGCCGCACGAGCAGCAGGCGCCCGAACCCGGCTACACCCTGCCCGACGTCCCCGACGTCGGCTGGGACCCGCTGCCCAGCAGCCGCCGTACCTGGGTCAGCCGCCTGGTCCTGCTCGGCATCCTGCTCGCCCAGGCCCTGCTGACGCTCCGTCTGAGCAACAGCGCCTTCGAGGACGAGGCGCTGTACCTGTACGCCGGCCACCTGCAGCTGGACCACCTGAACGGCGGCGCCCCGCTGCCGGACTCGTTCGCCGCGTACTTCTCCGGCTCTCCGCTGCTGTACCCGCCGCTGGCCGCCGCGTTCGACGGCTGGTTCGGCCTGGCCGGCGCCCGCGGTCTGTCGCTGGCGTTCATGCTGGGCACCACCGCCCTGCTGTACATGATGACCCGTCGGCTGTTCAACGAACGGGTCGCGCTGGTCGCGGCGGCCTGCTTCGCGGTCACCCAGTCCACCCTGTTCATGGGCGCGCTGGCCACCTACGACGCGGCCGCGCTGTTCCTGATCGCGGTCGGTGCCTGGCTCGCGGTGCGCACCGCCCGGCGCGGCTGGTGGCTGAGCGCCCTGACCATCCCGCCGGTCCTGGTGCTGGCCGTCGCCGTCAAGTACGCCGCGCTGATGTACGCGCCGATCGTGGTGGCGCTGGCCTGCCTGGCCGCCGTGCCGTACCACGCCTGGCGGTCGCTGCTGCGGGCGTTCCTGATCCCGGCCGTCGCGGTCGGCGGCGCCTACACCGCGCTGCGGCTGACCGGCTCGGACATCCTCAAGGGCCTGCAGTCCACCACCACCGGCCGCGCCACCGGCCACGGCGTCCGGCTGGACATGCTCCGCGATTGCGCCGAGTGGGGCGGTCTGCTGTTCGCCCTGGCGCTGCTCGGCACCGTGCTGTACGCCCTCAAGGGCCGTATGAACGAGGCCCCGACCATGCACGCCGTCCGGGTGCCGCGCCGGCTGTGGCGGGTCCTGATGGGCCTGCTGCTGACCGGCACCGCGGTGCTCGCACCCGCCTACCAGATCTGGATCCACGAGAGCGTCTCGCTGCACAAGCACATCGGCTACGGCCTGTTCTTCGCCGCGCCGATGGCCGCCCTGGGCATCACCCGTGTGGTCGGCTCGCACTTCCGGCACCCGCAGCTGGGGATCCTCGCCTGGGTCGTCCTGCTGGTGCTCGGCATGGTGCAGTCCAACAGCCTGTACCACGCCTGGCCGAACTCCAGCCAGCTGATCGCCACCCTGAACCGGCAGCTGGTGCCGAACGGCCACTACCTGGTCGAGGCGAACTCGGTGCCGCGCTACTACCTGCAGGACAAGGTCGACTTCGGCCAGTGGACGTCGACGTACACCATCAGCTACCAGACCAAGGACAAGAAGGTCCTCACCGGTGAAGCGGGCTTCAAGGCCGCCCTCACCGACGGCTACTTCGACGTCGTGGTGTTCGACAAGACGGTCACCGGCGCGCTCGACGAGAAGCTCGTCAAGCAGCTGCGCTCCGAGGGCAAGTACCGCCTGCTGGTCAGCATCCCGTACCACAACACCTACGGCAGCGGCTTCTACCAGGTGTGGATCCCGGTGAAGAAGAACCCCGCCGCGCAGCAGCAGCAGTAGGCGCAGCGGTCGGGGGCCGGTCCGGGACCGGCCCCCGACGCTCCGTCAGCCCAGGTGCAGGCGAACCGATTCGGCAAGGCGCTCGCAGACCGACTGGGCCTGCTCGTGGCCGACGGCCTCGACCATCACCCGGACCAGCGGCTCGGTGCCCGACTTGCGCAGCAGCACCCGCCCGGTGGTGCCGAGCTCGGCCACCGCCTCGGCGACCGCGGCCTGCAGTTCGAGGCAGGACTCGACCCGGTCCTTGTCGACACCCTTGACGTTGATCAGCACCTGCGGCAGCCGGGTCATCACGGTGGCGAGGTCGGCCAGCGGCTGCTTGGTGGCGGCCAGCCGGGCGCCGAGCATCAGGCCGGTCAGGGTGCCGTCACCGGTGGTGGCGTGGTCGAGCAGGATCACGTGGCCGGACTGCTCGCCGCCGAGGGCGAAGCCGTGCTGCTTCATCTCCTCCAGCACGTACCGGTCGCCGACCGCGGTCTGCACCAGCTCGATGCCCTCGCGTTCCATCGCCAGCTTGAAGCCCAGGTTGGACATCACGGTGGCCACCGCGGTGTTGCGGCGCAGCGTGCCCGATTCCTTCATGGCGACCGCGAGGATCGCCAGGATCTGGTCGCCGTCGACCTCGTTGCCCTCGGCGTCGGCGGCCAGGCAGCGGTCCGCGTCGCCGTCCAGGGCGATGCCCAGGTCGGCCTTGTGCTCCTTCATCGCGGCGCGCAGCTTGTCCAGGTGGGTGGAGCCGACGCCGTCGTTGATGTTCAGGCCGGTCGGCTCGGTGCCCAGGGTGTACACCACCTCGGCGCCGGCCCGGGCGAAGGCCTCGGGGGCGACCCGGGCGGCCGCGCCGTGCGCGCCGTCGATGACGACCTTCACGCCGTCCAGCCGGTTCGGCAGCACCGCGACCAGGTGCGCCACGTACCGGTCGAAGCCCTCGTTGTACTGGCGGACCCGGCCGACCGCGGCGCCGGTCGGGCGCTCCCAGGTCTCGTCGCCGACGCCGTAGCGGCGGTAGTGCGCCTCGATCGCGTCCTCGATCGCGTCGTCCAGCTTGTGGCCGCCGCGGGCGAGGAACTTGATGCCGTTGTCGGGCATCGCGTTGTGGCTGGCGGAGAGCATCACGCCGAAGTCCGCGCCGAGCGCGCCGGTCAGGTACGCGACCGCCGGGGTGGGCAGCACGCCGACCCGCAGCACGTCCACGCCGGCGCTGGCCAGGCCGGCGATCACGGCGGCCTCCAGGAACTCTCCGGACGCGCGGGGGTCACGGCCGACCACGGCGACCGGCCGGTGCCCCTCGAACGCGTTCGCGTCGCCGAGCACATGGGCGGCGGCCACTGACAGGCCGAGCGCCAGTTCCGCGGTCAGGCCCACATTGGCCACCCCGCGCACCCCGTCCGTACCGAAGAGTCGTGCCATGTTCGCGTTCGTCCCGTCCTGTCAGCGCCTTGCGGCTCGGTTGGTACCAGCCCCCGCGGACCCCGCACGAGTCCGGGAGGCACAACGCCCCGGAGCACGAAGTGCTCCGGGGCGAGGATCGCATGCGGGGTGCGATTAGCGCTTGCTGTACTGCGGCGCCTTGCGGGCCTTCTTCAGACCGGCCTTCTTGCGCTCGACGGCGCGGGCGTCACGGGTCAGGAAGCCGGCCTTCTTCAGCGGGCCGCGGTTGTTGTCCACGTCCGCCTCGTTCAGCGCACGGGCCACGCCGAGGCGCAGCGCGTAGGCCTGACCGGAGACGCCGCCACCCGAGATGCGGGCGACAACGTCGTAACGGCCGTCCAGCTCAAGGAGCTTGAAGGGCTCGTTCACGGTCTGCTGGTGCACCTTGTTGGGGAAGTAGTTCTCCAGGGTGCGACCGTTGATCTTCCACACGCCGGTGCCGGGGACGATGCGCACGCGGGCGATCGCCTCCTTGCGGCGGCCGAGGCCGGCGCCGGGGACGGCCTCGCCGAAGCGGCCGGCCAGCGACTCGGTGGTGTACTCGGACTCGGTGGTGTACTCGTCGACGTTCTCGTCGAACTCGACCTCGAGGGTGCTCTCGATGGCAGTCTCGGCCACGGTGTTCCTCAGCTCTTCTACGTCAGTTGGGGGTGGTGGCCGGAATTACTGCGCGACCTGGGAGATCTCGAACGGCACCGGCTGCTGCGCAGCGTGCGGGTGCTGGTCGCCCGAGTAGACCTTCAGCTTCGAGAGCATCTGACGGCCGAGGCTGTTCTTCGGAACCATGCCCTTGATGGCCTTCTCGACGGCCTTCTCCGGGTTGTTCGCCAGCAGGTCGTCGTAGCGCACCGAGCGGAGACCGCCCGGGAAGCCGCTGTGACGGTAGGCGAGCTTCTGGGTCTTCTTGTTGCCCGAGAGGTGCACCTTGTCGGCGTTGATGATGATGACGAAGTCACCAGTGTCAACGTGCGGCGCGTAGATCGCCTTGTGCTTGCCCCGCAGGAGGTTGGCGGCCTGGGAGGCCAGGCGGCCGAGCACGACGTCGGTCGCGTCGATGACGTGCCACTGACGCTGGACGTCGCCGGGCTTGGGGCTGTACGTACGCACGGTCGTAGCCTTCGCTTTTCAGTGAGTGGGTCCTGACAGGAGCACACAGGGCCTGGGGCCTCCAGCCGACCGTCCCGGACGCAATTCGGGCGTTGGCCGCTGGAGTTCGGCCTGTGGTGTCTCCGGCGTACCGACCTCTCACGTGAGATAGAGCGAGCCAATACGCACAACAGCAGCCAACAATACCGGGCCGGAGGCGCGGACTCCAAACCGGCCCGGCATCGTCGCCGCTTCAGCGGTCCCGGACCACCCGGGCCTCGTCCCAGACCGGCTCCGGCGACTCGTAGACCCGGCCGTCCGAGCCGAACACCAGGAACCGGTCGAAGGTACGGGCGAACCAGCGGTCGTGGGTGACGCACAGCACCGTGCCGTCGAACGCCTCCAGGCCCTGCTGCAGCGCCTCCGCGCTCTCCAGGTCCAGGTTGTCGGTCGGCTCGTCCAGCAGCAGCGCCGTCACGCCGGACAGCTCCAGCTTGAGGATCATCAGCCGGGCCTGCTGCCCACCGGACAGCGACTCGAACTTCTGCTCCTCCTGCCGGTCCAGCTCGTAGCGGCGCAGCGCCGACATCGCGGCGCCCCGGGACAGCGCGTGCTCCTCCTCGACGATCGCCCGCACCGTGCGGCCCAGCAGCTCCGGGTGCGCATGGGTCTGCCGGAAGTGGCCCGGCACCACCCGGGCACCGAGCTTCCAGGCGCCGCCGTGCTTCACCGACTCGTCGCCGGCCAGCAGCCGCAGGAAGTGCGACTTGCCGGAGCCGTTCGAGCCCAGCACCGCGACCCGCTCGCCGTAGAAGACCTCCAGGTCGAACGGCTTCATCAGCCCGGTCAGCTCCAGGCCCTGCATGGTGAACGCCCGCACCCCGGTGCGGCCGCCCTTCAGCCGCATGGTGATGCTCTGCTCGCGCGGCGGTGCCTCCGGCGGGCCCGCGTCCTCGAACTTCTTCAGCCTGGTCTGCGCGGCCGCGTACCGGGACGCCATCTCGTGGCTGACCGCCGCCGCCTGCCGCAGCGTCACCACCAGCTTCTTCAGCTTGGCGTGCTCCTCGTCCCACCGGCGGCGCAGCTCCTCGAACCGCTCGAACCGGGCCTTGCGGGCCTCGTGGAAGGTGTCGAAGCCGCCGCCGTGCACCCACACGCTGGAACCGGCCGCGCCGGACTCCACCGCGACGATCTTCTCGGCGGTACGGGAGAGCAGCTCACGGTCGTGCGAGATGTACAGCACCGTCTTGTTGGTGGCCCGGATGGCCTCCTCCAGCCAGCGCTTGCCCGGCACGTCCAGGTAGTTGTCCGGCTCGTCCAGCAGCAGCACCTCGTCCGGGCCGCGCAGCAGCGCCTCCAGCACCAGCCGCTTCTGCTCACCGCCGGACAGCGTGTTCAGGCCCCGCCACTGCGCGCGGTCGAACGGCATGCCGAGCGCGGCCATGGTGCAGACGTCCCAGTCGGCCTCGTACTCGTAGCCGCCGGCGTCCGCCCAGTCGGAGAGCGCCTGCGCGTACGCCATCTGCGACTTCTCGTCGTCCTGCGCGATCATCGCCAGCTCCGCGGCGTCCACCCGGCGGGCGGCGTCCGCGATCCGTTTCGGCGCGACCGAGACCAGCAAGTCCCGCACCGAGGCGTCGGCGGCCAGCGCGCCCGGGGTGTCCTTGGCGTCCTCCCGGCCGGTGGTGCCGACGAACTGGCGCATCACGCCCAGTCCACCGCTCACCGTCACCGAACCGCCGTGCGGCTGCACATCCCCCGCGATCATGCGCAGCAGCGTGGTCTTCCCCGCGCCGTTCGCGCCGACCAGCGCCACGGCCGCGCCCTCGCCGACGCGGAAGGACGCGTCGTCGAACAGCACCCGCCCGTCCGGCAGGTAGTACTCCAGGTGCGAGATTTCGACGTGTCCCATGCCACGGAATTGTGCCAAGCCCTCGCCGGGCGACAAAACGGATTACCTACCGCCCCCACCCACCCACCCGAGCACCCCCAGCGAACCGGCACCTCCGCCCTCACCCCGCGCCCCGACCGGGGCGCGTGGGGGTACCTCCCGGCCCGTTAGGGCTGGGGGAGAACTGCGCGAAGGGGAACGGCACCCTCAGTCGGATCCGCCCGGCGCAGACGCATCCGCACCCTCGGCGGCATCCCCGCCCAACGTCCGCAGCCGCCGCGAAACCCGATTCCGCTCCGCCAGCAACTCGTCCGCCGGGTACCCGACCTCCTCCAGCGTCAGCCCGTGCGGCCGGATCACGTTGACCGCCGAGTTGCGCACGCCCCCCGCCAGCACCTCGCCCGGGAACTCGACCGGCCGGTGCCCGTCGCCGACCAGCAGCATCGCGCCGACCAGCGAGCGCACCATGTTGTGGCAGAACGCGTCCGCCCGCACCGTCGCCACCGCCAGCGAGCCTTCCTGGGCCGCGTACGGGTCGATCGGCACCCGGTCCCAGTGGACCTCCAGCAGCGTGCGGATGGTGGTCGCGCCCTCGCGCTTCTTGCAGTAGGCGGCGAAGTCGTGCTCGCCGACCAGCAGTTTCGCGGCGGCGTTCATCTTCTCCAGGTCGAGCGGCCGGTCGTGCCACAGCACGTGCCCGCGCAGCAGCGGATCGACCCCGCCCTGGTGGTCGGCGACCCGGTACGCGTACCGCCGCCAGATCGCCGCGAACCGCGCGTCGAACCCGTGCGGCGCCTCGGACAGCCGGTACACCCGGACGTCGGCCGGCAGCCGCCCGGCGAGCCTGCGCAGCAGCTTCTCGCCGTGCTGGGCCCACAGCTCGTCCGGCAGATCGACGTGCGCCACCTGCCCGCGCGCGTGCACTCCGGCGTCGGTACGGCCGGCCACCGTCAGCGGAAAGTTCTCCTCGCTGCGCAGCACGATCCGCAGCGCGTCCTCCAACTCGCCCTGCACGGTGCGCCGTCCGCGCTGCCGGGCCCAGCCGGAGAACTCCGCGCCGTGGTAGGCCAGATCCAGCCTGATCCGGGTGTGCCCGTCGGCCGGGCCGTCCTTCACCGGCGGCTGCTCCGCGCAGTCGTTCACCACTCCAACTCCCCTGTCTCGCTGCTGAGATGCGAACGGGCCCGCTCCCCCGACGGACGGGAGAGCGGGCCCGGTCACGGACCTAGGAGGCTCAGGCCTCGGTGGTCTCGGCGGCCTCGTCGGCCTTGGCCTCGGCGGCCTGCTCGGCCTCCTTGACGGCGCGCTTGGCAGCGGCCTCGGCCTCGGCGACGGTCGCCTTGGTGGCGATCTCGCCCTCGACCAGCTCGATCACGGCCATCGGGGCGTTGTCGCCACGACGGGTGCCGATCTTGGTGATGCGGGTGTAACCGCCGGGGCGGTTCTCGAACCGCGGGGCGATCTCGGTGAAGAGGGTGTGCAGGACCGACACGTCGGTGATGGTCTTGCGCACCAGGCGACGGTTGTGGATGTCGCCCTTCTTCGCCTTGGTGATCAGCTTCTCCGCCAGCGGGCGCAGGCGACGGGCCTTGGCCTCGGTGGTGGTGATGCGGCCGTACTGGAACAGCTCGCGGGCCAGGCCGGCCAGCAGGAGCGGCTCGTGGTGCGGGCCGCCGCCGAGGCGGGCGCCCTTGGTGGGACGGGGCATGGAATGACTCCTCGTATCTCCGACTGCGGCCGTACCAGGTACCGCAGCGGGCGTACGGACACGGTGTCCGCACGACTTTCATGGTGTCGGGGGCGGTTCACTGGGAACCGCCCCCGGTGCCAAAACTCAGTACTGCTCGGTCTCCGCGTAGCCCTGGTCGTCCAGGTCGTCGGCGCCGAAGGCGTCGGCGGCAGCGGTCGGGTCGAATCCGGGCGGGCTGTCCTTGAGGGCCAGGCCCATGCCGGCCAGCTTCGCCTTGACCTCGTCGATCGACTTCGCACCGAAGTTGCGGATGTCGAGCAGGTCGGCCTCCGAGCGGGCAACGAGCTCACCCACGGTGTGGATGCCCTCGCGCTTGAGGCAGTTGTAGGAGCGGACGGTGAGCTCCAGCTCCTCGATCGGCAGCGCCAGGTCCGCGGCCAGGGCGGCGTCCGTCGGGGACGGACCCATGTCGATGCCCTCGGCGTCGACGTTCAGCTCGCGGGCCAGGCCGAACAGCTCGACCAGGGTCTTGCCGGCCGACGCCATCGCGTCACGCGGACGCATGGCGGGCTTGGTCTCGACGTCGACGATCAGCTTGTCGAAGTCGGTGCGCTGCTCGACACGGGTGGCCTCGACCTTGTAGGTGACCTTCAGCACGGGGCTGTAGATCGAGTCGACCGGGATACGGCCGATCTCCTGGCCGGAAGCCTTGTTCTGCACGGCGGAGACGTAGCCGCGACCGCGCTCGACGGTCAGCTCCATCTCCAGCTTGCCCTTGCCGTTCAGGGTGGCGAGGACCAGCTCGGGGTTGTGCACCTCGACACCGGCCGGGGGCGCGATGTCGGCGGCGGTGACCACACCCGGGCCCTGCTTGCGCAGGTACATCACGACCGGCTCGTCGTGCTCCGAGGAGACGACCAGCTGCTTGATGTTCAGGATGAGGTCGGTGACGTCCTCCTTGACGCCCGGCACGGTGGTGAACTCGTGCAGGACACCGTCGATGCGGATGCTGGTGACAGCGGCACCCGGGATCGAGGAGAGGAGCGTGCGGCGGAGCGAGTTGCCGAGGGTGTAACCGAAGCCCGGCTCCAGCGGCTCGATCACGAACCGCGAGCGGAACTCGTCGACAACCTCTTCGGTCAGCGAAGGACGCTGAGCGATAAGCATGTTCTGGATCCTCCAGTTGTCTTCGGCACCCACTATTTGATGCCGATGGAGTCAAGCGTACGGGGTCCCGTAGAGAACGGGACCCCGTACCAGGTTCAAAGCACTACCCACGTGCCCGGATCGCCCCCGAAGGGACGACACGGATCAAACGCGGCGGCGCTTCGGCGGGCGGCAGCCGTTGTGCGGGGTGGGGGTGACGTCCTGGATCGAGCCGACCTCCAGGCCGGTGGCCTGGAGCGAACGGATCGCGGTCTCGCGGCCGGAGCCCGGACCCTTCACGAAGACGTCAACCTTGCGCATGCCGTGCTCCTGCGCGCGACGGGCAGCGGCCTCGGCGGCCATCTGCGCGGCGAACGGGGTGGACTTGCGCGAGCCCTTGAAGCCGACGTGGCCGGCGGAGGCCCAGGAGATCACGTTGCCCGAGGGGTCGGTGATCGAAACGATGGTGTTGTTGAACGTGCTCTTGATGTGGGCGTGCCCGTGAGCGACGTTCTTCTTCTCCTTGCGGCGGATCTTCTTCGCGCCGGCAGCCTGACGACCCTTGGGGGGCATAAGTCTGTTCTCCTACTGAGGTGGTCGGTCCGCTATCCCGCGGGCCGGAGGGATGTCCGGTTGACGGGACGGACTACTTCTTGCCCGGCTTCTTCTTACCGGCGATCGCGCGACGCGGGCCCTTGCGGGTACGCGCGTTGGTGTGGGTGCGCTGACCGCGGACCGGCAGGCCACGGCGGTGACGCAGGCCCTCGTAGCAGCCGATCTCGACCTTGCGGCGGATGTCGGCGGCGACGGCGCGGCGGAGGTCACCCTCGACCTCGAAGTTCGCGTCGATGAACTTCTGCAGCTTGACGAGGTCTTCCTCGGTGATGTCGCGGACGCGGACGTCCGGGCTCACACCGGTCTCGGCCAGCGTCTGCTGGGCACGGGTACGGCCGATGCCGTAGACGTAGGTGAGGGCGATCTCGATCCGCTTTTCACGGGGGAGATCAACGCCGGCGAGGCGTGCCATTGATGGCTCCTGTGGTTCTTCAGAGGTCTGACGTGCCGCCTACTCGCTGTCTCTCGACAGGGAGCCCCGGCCTCTGACCGGGGGTGGCAGTCCGTCCCGTTCGGACGGATCGGGCGGCCCGCGTATGACGTTGGTGCGCGTCGCGCGAAGGTACTACGAGAAATGCTGGGGGGTGATTCAGCCCTGGCGCTGCTTGTGGCGCAGGTTGTCGCAGATCACCATGACCCGGCCGTGGCGGCGGATCACCTTGCACTTGTCGCAGATCTTCTTGACGCTCGGCTTGACCTTCATGATCCAGGTTCTCCGGGGTCTCGATCTGGCAAGCCCCTCGCAGGACGAGGGGTTGTTCCTACTTGTAGCGGTAGACGATCCGGCCGCGGGTCAGGTCGTAGGGGCTGAGCTCCACCACGACCCGGTCATCCGGGAGGATGCGGATGTAGTGCATGCGCATCTTGCCGCTGATGTGCGCGAGGACCTTGTGACCGTTCTGCAGCTCGACCTTGAACATCGCGTTCGGAAGAGACTCGATCACGGTGCCCTCGATCTCAATGGCGCCTTGCTTCTTAGCCATGAACTGCGAGATCCACCCTTCGGGTCCGGCTACCGTATGCGGAACGCTCGTGCGAACCAGGCTTCACCTCCACCCGGGAGAACTCTCCTGGGCTGAGGGCGTGCCGAAACACGCTACGAGTGAGCCGACGCACCATCGTAAACCAGGCACCGCGCCGACGCGAAATCTCAGCCCTTGACCGTCACCTGGATGGGCAGCACCGGCTCCACCACGGCGGTGCACGCCGAGCAGCGGCGGGCCGCCTCGGGGATCTCGGTCAGGCACTCGGGGCAGGGACGCTTGGGGGTGGCGGGCTTCTTCGGCAGGTACCGGGCGGTGGCCTTGGAGACCGGCAGCACCACGCAGAAGTACAGCACCGCGGCGGTCAGGAAGAACGCGATCAGCACGTTCAGGAACTGGCCGTACGGGAAGGTCACGCCCGCCACCGTGAACTTGTACGCGCTGAAGTCGCCGGCCGCGCCCACCACCACGCCCAGCACCGGGGTGAGGAACGCGGTCACGAAGCCGGTCACGACGCCGGTGAAGGCGGCACCGATGACCACACCGACGGCCATGTCGATGACGTTGCCGCGCATCATGAAGTCGCGGAAGCCCTTGAGCACTGTCTCTCCTGGGGTAGCTGCTGCGGGTATCAGCTGACGAAGGTAGGACAAGAGGCCCGGGGGTCAAAACCCCCGGGCCTCGATCTGCCGCTTTGAGACATGTCCCTCACCTCGCGGCAGCCGCGCGTGTCGCCGCCGCAGGATCAGCCCGGCGGGATCAGCCCAGCGGGATCAGCCCAGCGGGTCCGGGGCCGCGGTGACGCCCAGCTTGGCCAGCTCCGCCTTGCCACCGTCGAACGCGGTCAGCACCAGCGGGCCCTGCTCGGTGATGGCCACCGAGTGCTCCCAGTGCGAGGCCCAGGTGCCGTCGGTGGTGACCACCGTCCAGTCGTCGTCCAGGATCGCGGTGTGCGGGGTGCCGAGCGAGACCATCGGCTCGATCGCCAGCACCGTGCCGGGCACCAGCTTCGGGCCCTTGCCCCGGCCGGCCACGTAGTTCAGCACGTGCGGCTCCATGTGCATGGCGGTGCCGATGCCGTGGCCGCCGTAGCCCTCGGTGATGCCCCACTTGCCCTTCGGCGGCAGCGGCTGGCGGCGGATGAAGCCCTCGATCGCCCGGGACACGTCGACCAGGCGGTTGCCCTTCTTCATCTGGGCGATGCTGGCCCACATCGAACCCTCGGTGACCTTCGACAGCATCACGTTCTCGGAAGCGGTCTCGCCCACCGCGACGGTGATCGCCGCGTCGCCGTGCCAGCCGTCCAGGATCGCGCCGCAGTCGATCGAGATCAGGTCACCGGCCTTCAGCACCTTGTCGCCGGGGATGCCGTGCACGACCTCCTCGTTCACCGAGGCGCAGATCACGCCCGGGAACCACAGGCCGCCGTGGTCGGCACGGAAGTTGGACGTGGCACCGTGCTTGGTGATGACCTGGTCGGCGATCTCGTTCAGCTCGCCGGTGGTCACCCCGGGGGCGACCGCCTCGCGGCACGCCTTCAGGGCCTCGGCGACGACCAGCCCGGCCGCCCGCATCTTGGCGATCTGCTCGGGGGTCTTGATCTCCACCATCTGGTCAACGCCTTCCACGTTCTGATTTCGGACTGCCTTCCACCGTACGACGCCGAGACGGCCGGGCCGCCCGCTTCGGGGCGACCCGGCCGTCTCACTGCCTCGTGGGTCAGGCGTTCTTCTTCTGCTCCAGGGCGGCGACCGCGCGCTCGGTCACCTCGTCCACCTTGCCGAGGGCGGAGATGGTGACCAGCAGGCCCTGCTCCTGGTAGTAGCCGATGATCGGCTCGGTCTTGGAGTGGTACTCCTCCAGCCGGACCCGCACGGCTTCCTCGGTGTCGTCCGAGCGCTGGTACAGCTCGCCGCCGCACTCGTCGCAGACGCCCTCGGTCTTCGGCGGGTTGTACGCCACGTGGAAGACGTGGGCGCCGTTCTTGCGGCACAGCCGGCGACCGGCGATCCGCTTGACGACCTCGTCCTCGGGGACCTCAAGGTCCAGCACGCCGTCCAGCGCGATGCCGTGCTCGGTCAGGAAGGCGTCCAGCGCCTCCGCCTGGCCGAGGTTGCGCGGGAAGCCGTCCAGCAGGAAGCCGTGGGCGGCGTCCTCCTGGAGCATGCGGTCCTTGGCCATCCCGATGGTGACCTCGTCGGGCACCAGGCGCCCGGCATCCATGTACGCCTTCGCCTCGACACCCAGCGGGGTGCCCTGGCTGATGTTGGCACGGAACAGGTCACCCGTGGAGATGTGGGGAATGGACAGGGTCTTGGCCAGAACGTGCGCCTGAGTACCCTTCCCGGCCCCGGGGGGTCCGACGAGGACGATACGCATCAGCGGAGGAACCCTTCGTAATTGCGCTGCTGGAGCTGGCTCTCGATCTGCTTCACAGTTTCGAGTCCGACGCCGACGACGATGAGCACGGAGGTGCCACCGAACGGGAAGTTGGTCTGCTGCCCGAAGGCGACGAGGGCGACCATCGGGATCAACGCGATCAGGCCCAGGTACAGCGAACCCGGCCACGTGATACGGGTGAGCACGTAGTTCAGGTACTCGGCCGTCGGTCGGCCGGCCCGGATGCCCGGGATGAACCCACCATACTTCTTCATATTGTCGGCAACTTCTTCGGGGTTGAAGGAGATGGCGACGTAGAAGAAGGCGAAGAACACGATCAGCACGAAGTAGGTGGCCATGTAGATCGGGTGGTCACCCTTGATGAAGTGGTTCTTGATCCAAATCGCCCAGCCCGCCTGCGAGTTGGTCAGCTGCACCACCAGCGCCGGGATGTACAGCAGCGAGGAGGCGAAGATGACCGGGATCACACCGGCCTGGTTGACCTTCAGCGGGATGTAGGTCGAAGTACCGCCGAAGGACCGGCGACCGACCATCCGCTTCGCGTACTGCACCGGGATCCGGCGCTGGGCCTGCTCGACGAAGATGACCAGGCAGACCACGACGATGCCGACCAGGATCACCGCGGCGAACTCGCCCCAGCCGTCCAGCAGCTTGCCGGAGCCCTTGATGGCCCACATCGAGCCGGGGAAGCCGGCCGCGATCGAGGTGAAGATCAGGATCGACATGCCGTTGCCGATACCGCGGTCGGTGATCAGCTCACCCAGCCACATGATCACCGTGGTGCCGGCGGTCATGATGATCACCATGGTGGCGATCCGGAAGATCGACTGGTCCGGCACGATGTTCTGACCCTGCGGGCAGCCGGAGAACAGCGCGCCGCTGGACGCGGTCGCGAGAATGCCGGTGCCCTGCAGCACCGCCAGCGCGATGGTCAGGTAACGGGTGTACTGGGTGATCTTCGCCTGGCCGGACTGCCCCTCCTTCTTCAGGGCCTCCAGCCGCGGAATGACCACGGTGAGCAACTGCAGGATGATGCTGGCCGTGATGTACGGCATGATGCCGAGCGCAAAAATGGTCAGCTGCAGCAGCGCGTTGCCACTGAACAGGTTGACCAGCCCGAACAGACCCTCCTTCTGGCCGGCCACGCACGCGTGCACGGCCTCGAAGTTGATCCCGGGCATCGGAATGTGGGCGCCCAGCCGGAACAGCACCATGATGCCCAGCGTGAACAGCAGCTTCTTGCGCAGGTCGGGCGTCTGGAACGCCCGCGCGAACGCACTGAGCACGGTGCCTCCTGCGCCTCCCGCGCGTCGTCGGCGGAAGGGTCGGTCCTGATGTGGGGAAAGGGAACTTCACGGACTCTAACAGTGCCCGGGCGCTCGACAGAAGCGCGCGCTGCCGCTCCCCCACGCATGGGGTACGGCTTGCCCGGGTTTGACACACAAATACAGCACACCTGTTCAAGCCGAAACGAAGCCGGGCCCCGCCCCCTCTTTCTCAAGAGGAGTGCGGGGCCCGGTTTCTGTCCGTGCGTCAGATCAGCGACGTCACAGCAGCTCGGTGACCGAGCCGCCCGCGGCGGTGATCTTCTCGGCGGCGGAGCCGGAGACGGCGTCGACCGTCACCTGCAGCGCGACCGCGATGTCGCCCTGGCCGAGAACCTTGACGAGCTCGTTCTTGCGAACGGCGCCCTTGGCGACCAGGTCGGCAACGGTGACCTCGCCACCGTTCGGGTAGAGCTCGGCCAGGCGGTCCAGGTTCACGACCTGGAACTGCTTGTGGGCCGGGTTCTTGAAGCCCTTCAGCTTCGGGAGGCGCATGTGGAGCGGCATCTGGCCACCCTCGAAGCGCTCCGGAACCTGGTAGCGGGCCTTGGTGCCCTTGGTACCACGACCTGCGGTCTTACCCTTGGAGCCCTCACCACGACCGACGCGGATCTTGTCGGTCTTGGCGCCGGGCGCCGGACGCAGGTTGTGGATCTTGATCGGCGAGTTGTCCGCCATTTCAGTCCACCTCCTCGACCGTGACGAGGTGACGAACGGTGTGGACCATGCCGCGGATCTCCGGGCGGTCCTCCTTCACCACGGTGTCGTTCAGCCGCTTCAGGCCGAGCGAACGGAGGGTGTCACGGTGGTTCTGCTTGCTACCGATGTACGACTTGGTCTGGGTGACCTTCAGGCGAGCCATCAGGCGCTCACCCCAGCCGCACGGGCCCGGAGCAGCGCGGCCGGGGCCACGTCCTCCAGGGGCAGGCCACGGCGGGCGGCGATCTCCTCGGGGCGCACGAGGCCCTTCAGAGCGGCCACGGTGGCGTGCACGATGTTGATCGCGTTGTCCGAGCCGAGCGACTTCGACAGGATGTCGTGAACGCCGGCGCACTCCAGGACGGCACGCACCGGGCCACCGGCGATAACACCGGTACCGGGGGACGCCGGCTTCAGCAGCACGACGCCGGCGGCCTTCTCGCCCTGGATCGGGTGCGGGATGGTGCCCTGGATACGGGGGACCTTGAAGAAGTTCTTCTTGGCCTCCTCAACGCCCTTGGCGATGGCGGCCGGAACCTCCTTCGCCTTGCCGTAGCCGACACCCACGGTGCCGTCACCGTCGCCCACCACGACCAGCGCGGTGAAGCTGAAACGACGACCACCCTTGACAACCTTGGCGACACGGTTGATCGCGACGACGCGCTCGACGTAAGCAGTCTTCTCGGCGACCGGGGCGCCGCCCCGCTCGTCACGCTTACGGTCGCGCCGCTCGCCACCCGTGCCGCGACCGGCGCCGCCTTCGCGGCGCTGGGGTCCAGCCATTGGAATTACCTCTCTCGTTTACGTCCGCCGACAGAGTCGACGAGCGGCTTAGAAGTCGAGCCCGGCCTCGCGAGCCGCGTCCGCCAGAGCGGCGATGCGGCCGGCGTACCGGTTGCCCGCGCGGTCGAAGACGACCGACTCGACGCCGGCAGCCTTGGCGCGCTCGGCGACCAGGCTTCCGACCTTCTTGGCCAGCTCGGTCTTGTCGCCCTCGGTGCCCTTGATGGACACGTCGAGGGTGGACGCCGACGCCAGGGTGTGACCCTTGGCGTCGTCGATGACCTGGGCGACCATGTGGCGGTTCGAACGCGTCACGACGAGGCGCGGACGCACCTCGGTGCCGACGACGCGCTTGCGAACGCGAATGGCGCGGCGCTTGCGGGCGGCGTTCTTGTAGGCGTTGCCCTTGCCGATCTTGACAGAGACGCTCATCGCTTACTTACCACTCTTTCCGACCTTGCGGCGGATGACCTCGCCCGCGTACTTGACGCCCTTGGCCTTGTACGGGTCGGGCTTGCGCAGCTTGCGGATCTTCGCGGCGATCTCGCCGACCTTCTGCTTGTCGGTGCCGTCCACGTGGAACTTGGTGGGCGACTCGACGACGAAGGTGATGCCCTCCGGCGCCTCGACCAGAATCGGGTGGCTGTAGCCCAGCGCGAACTCCATGTTGGAGCCCTTCGCCGTGACTCGGTAACCGACACCGCTGATCTCCAGCGACTTGCGGTAGCCCGCGGTCACGCCGGTGATCATGTTCGCCACCAGCGTGCGCGAAAGGCCGTGCAGGGCCTTCGACTGACGCTCGTCGTTCGGGCGGGTGACGACCAGAGTGCCGTCCTCGCCCTTGCCGATTTCGATCGGCGCGGCGACGACGTGGGTGAGGGTGCCCTTGGGGCCCTTCACCGAGACCGTCTGGCCGTCGATGGTGACGTCCACACCAGCGGGAACCTGGATGGGCAGCCGTCCAATGCGCGACATTGCTGTACCTCCCTTTCCCGAATTACCAGACGTAGGCGAGAACTTCTCCGCCTACGCCCTTCTTGGCGGCCTGCTTGTCGGTCAGGAGGCCGGAAGACGTGGAGATGATCGCCACGCCCAGGCCGCCGAGCACCTTCGGCAGGTTGGTGGACTTTGCGTAAACACGCAGACCCGGCTTGCTGATGCGCTTGATGCCGGCGATGGAGCGCTCACGGTTCGGACCGAACTTGAGCTCGATGGTCAGCTTCTTGCCAACCTCGTTCTCGGCGGGGTCCTCAACCTTGTAGGAGGAGATGTAACCCTCCTGCTGCAGGATCTCGGCGACGTGCGCCTTGATCTTGCTCGACGGCATCACGACCGAGTCGTGGTACGCCGAGTTCGCGTTACGCAGACGAGTGAGCATGTCTGCGATCGGGTCGGTCATGGTCATGGTGGCCTCAGGCCTCTCTCGCCGTGGTTTCTCCGCGCCAGGTCCCCCTCCGCGCACTCGTGAAAGAGTGCGAAAGGGGCACAAGCGCAGGGGACCTGCGACGTAGTAAGACTGGGTTCGCGAGCCCTCGACAGAGAGCCGCAGGCTGCCCGGACAGGGCGCTGCGGCAGGGGCCCGACCCCACAACCTTACGGGATGCTTTCCAGATCCCAAAAATCGTGGGGCCGGGCACACTGCTTCGCTGGTTAAGACCTACTGGTAAGGGATTACCAGGAGCTCTTGGTCACGCCCGGCAGCTCGCCGCGGTGCGCCATCTCGCGGAGGCACACACGGCACAGGCCGAACTTGCGGTACACCGAGTGCGGACGGCCGCAGCGCTGGCACCGGGTGTACGCCCGGACGCCGAACTTCGGCTTGCGCTCGGACTTAGCGATCAGGGCCTTCTTCGCCATGGCTCACGCCTCCTTGAACGGGAAGCCCAGAGCGCGCAGCAGCGCCCGGCCCTCATCGTCGGTCTGAGCGGTGGTCACGACGGTGATGTCCATACCGCGCTGACGGTCGACCTTGTCCTGGTCGATCTCGTGGAACATGACCTGCTCGGTCAGACCGAAGGTGTAGTTGCCACGGCCGTCGAACTGCTTCGGCGAGAGGCCGCGGAAGTCACGGATACGCGGCAGAGCCAGCGACACCAGACGGTCCACGAACTCCCACATGCGGTCACCGCGGAGGGTGACGTGGGCACCGATCGGCTGGCCCTCGCGCAGCTTGAACTGCGCGATGGACTTGCGGGCCTTGGTGACGGCCGGCTTCTGACCGGTGATCGCGGTCAGGTCCTTGATGGCACCCTCGATCAGCTTGCTGTCACGGGCAGCCTCGCCGACACCCATGTTGACCACGACCTTGACCAGGCCGGGGATCAGCATGACGTTCTCGTACGAGAACTGCTCGTTCAGCTGGCCCTTGACCTCGGAGAGGTACTTCTCCTTGAGGCGGGGGGCCACCTTCTCAACAGTCGTCTCAGACATCAGATGTCCTCACCCGTCCGCTTGGCAACGCGGATCTTGTTGCCCTGGTCGTCGAAGCGGTAGCCGACGCGGGTAACGACCTTCTTGCCGTCCTTCTCCACGACCAGCTGGACGTTGGAGACGTGCACCGGGGCCTCGACGGTCACGATGCCACCCTGGGTGCCGGGGCCCGGCTTGGTGTGCTTCTTGACCCGGTTGACACCCTCGACCAGGACCTTGTTGTCAGCCGGCATGGCCTGAATGACCTTGCCCTGCTTGCCCTTGTCCTTGCCGGTGATGACCTGGACCAGGTCACCCTTCTTGATCTTCATGCTGTTCGCCATGGGTCAGAGCACCTCCGGCGCCAGCGAGATGATCTTCATGAACTTCTTGTCGCGCAGCTCGCGGCCCACCGGGCCGAAGATGCGGGTACCGCGGGGGTCGCCATCGGTGTTCTTGAGAACGACAGCGGCGTTCTCGTCGAAACGGATGTACGAGCCGTCCGGACGGCGACGCTCCTTGACGGTGCGAACGACGACGCACTTGACGACGTCGCCCTTCTTCACCGAGCCGCCGGGGATCGCGTCCTTGACGGTGGCGACGATGACGTCGCCGATACCGGCGTAGCGGCGACCGGAGCCACCGAGAACGCGGATGCAGAGAATCTCCTTGGCACCCGTGTTGTCGGCGACGCGCAGTCGCGACTCCTGCTGGATCACAGCTTTCTCCTGATCGTCAACAAGTGTTGACGGGCCGGCCGCTGCTCACACCCGCGCCCTTGCGGGCCTGGTGCACATACGGCCGTACCGCGAACAACCTTGTTACTTGGCCTTCTCGAGGATCTCGACGACGCGCCAGCGCTTCGTCGCGGACAGCGGCCGGGTCTCCATCAGGAGGACACGGTCGCCGACACCGCACGCGTTCTGCTCGTCGTGCGCCTTCAGCTTGTTCGTACGGCGGATGACCTTGCCGTACAGCGCGTGCTTGACGCGGTCCTCGACGGCGACGACGACGGTCTTGTCCATCTTGTCGCTGACGACGAGACCCTCACGGGTCTTGCGGAAACCGCGCGTCTCGTTGGTGTTCTCAGTCATCAGGCGTTCTCCACCGTCTCGATGCCCAGCTCGCGCTCGCGCATCAGGGTGTAGATCCGCGCGATGTCCTTACGGACCAGCCGGAGCCGTCCGTGGTTGTCGAGCTGCCCGGTCGCCGCCTGGAAGCGGAGGTTGAACAGCTCCTCCTTGGCCTCACGGAGCTTGGCAACGAGAGCCTCGTTGTCCAGTTCGCGAAGCTCAGCAGCCTTGGTAGCGGCCGACATCAGCTCTCACCGTCCTCGCGCCGAACGATCCGGCACTTCATCGGAAGCTTGTGCGCGGCACGCGTGAGCGCCTCGCGGGCAATCTTCTCGTTCGGGTACGACAGTTCGAACATGACCCGACCCGGGTGCACGTTCGCGATCCACCACTCCGGCGAACCCTTACCGGAACCCATGCGGGTTTCGGCCGGCTTCTTGGTGAGCGGGCGGTCCGGGTAGATGTTGATCCAGACCTTGCCGCCACGACGGATGTGACGGGTGATCGCGATACGAGCGGACTCGATCTGACGGTTCGTCACGTAGGCCGGGGTCACGGCCTGGATGCCGAACTGGCCGAACGCCAGCTCGGTGCCACCCTTCGAGGCGCCGGAGCGCTTCGGGTGGTGCTGCTTGCGGTGCTTGACCCGACGGGGGATCAGCATGAGGGTCAGGCCTCCGTTCCGGTGTTCTCAGCAGCCGGAGTCTCGGCGGCGGCAGCCGGGGCCTGAGCCTCGGCAGCAGCAGCGGCGGGACGACGGCCACGGCCACCGCGCTCGCCACCGCGGCGCTCGCCACCGCGAGCGGGACGACCGCCCTCGGGACGGGCCGGACGGTTGCCGGAGCGGGCAGCGGCGTTCTCAGCGCGGACCTCGGCGATGTTCTTGACGTCGCCCTTGTAGATCCAGACCTTCACGCCGATGCGGCCGAAGGTGGTCTTGGCCTCGAAGAAGCCGTAGTCGACGTTCGCGCGCAGGGTGTGCAGCGGCACACGGCCCTCGCGGTAGAACTCCGAACGGCTCATCTCGGCGCCGCCGAGACGACCGGAGCACTGGACCTTGATGCCCTTGGCGCCGGCCTTCATGGTCGACTGCATGCTCTTGCGCATGGCGCGACGGAAGGAGACGCGGGAGGACAGCTGCTCCGCGACGCCCTGAGCCACGAGCTGGGCGTCCAGCTCGGGGTTCTTGACCTCGAGGATGTTCAGCTGGACCTGCTTGCCGGTCAGCTTCTCCAGGTTGCCCCGGATCTTGTCGGCCTCCGCGCCGCGGCGGCCGATCACGATGCCCGGACGGGCGGTGTGGATGTCCACGCGGACGCGGTCACGGGTGCGCTCGATCTCAACCTTCGAGATACCGGCGCGCTCCATGCCCTTCGTCATGAGACGACGGATCGCGACGTCTTCCTTGACGTAGTCCTTGTACAGCTTGTCGGCGTACCAGCGGGACTTGAAGTCCGTGCTGATGCCGAGGCGGAACCCGTGCGGGTTAACCTTCTGGCCCATTACCGGGTCCCTTCCTTGCTGCTGACGACCACGGTGATGTGGCTGGTCCGCTTGCGGATCCGGTAGGCACGGCCCTGGGCGCGCGGACGGAACCGCTTCAGGGTCGGACCCTCGTCAACGTACGCCTCGGAGATGTAGAGGTCGTCCACGTTGGAGTGGTTGTAGTTGTGCGCGGCGTTGGCGATGGCGCTGTTCAGCACCTTGCCGACCGGCACGGTGGCAGCCTGCGGAGCGAAACGCAGGACCGCCTGGGCCTCCGTGGCCGGCAGGCCACGGATGAGGTCCACCACGCGGCGGGCCTTCATGGGCGTGACGCGGATGTACCGCGCCTGGGCCCTGGCTTCCATGGTTGTCCCCTTAATGGAGTAAGTCACTTTGTCGTTCTGGCGCTACAGCTCGCGGAAGCGATTAGCGACGCTTCGACTTGCGGTCTTCCTTCACGTGCCCCTTGAAGGTGCGCGTGGGAGCGAACTCGCCGAGCTTGTGGCCGACCATCGACTCGGTGACGAACACCGGGACGTGCTTGCGGCCATCGTGAACCGCGATCGTGTGGCCCAGCATGGCCGGGGAGATCACGGAACGACGGGACCAGGTCTTGATGACGTTCTGCGTGCCCGCCTCGTTCTGCACGTCCACCTTCTTCTGAAGGTGGTCGTCGATGAAGGGGCCCTTCTTGAGACTGCGCGGCATCTGACCTGCTCCTAGCGCTTCTTGTTGGTCTTGCGGCGGCGCACGATGAGCTTGTCCGACGCCTTGTTCGGGCGACGGGTGCGGCCCTCGGGCTTGCCCCACGGCGAGACCGGGTGGCGACCACCGGAGGTCTTACCCTCACCACCACCGTGCGGGTGGTCGATCGGGTTCATGGCGACACCACGCACGGTCGGGCGGACGCCCTTCCAGCGCATACGGCCGGCCTTGCCCCAGTTGATGTTCGACTGCTCGGCGTTGCCGACCTCACCGACGGTCGCGCGGCAGCGCGCGTCCACCAGGCGGATCTCACCGGAGGGCATGCGCAGGTGCGCCATGCGACCCTCACGGGCGAGCAGCTGAATGCCGGAACCCGCGGAACGGGCCAGCTTGGCGCCACCGCCGGGACGGAGCTCCACCGCGTGGATGGTGGTACCGACCGGGATGTTGCGCAGCGGCAGGTTGTTGCCCGGCTTGATGTCGGCGCCAGCGCCGTTCTCGATCCGGTCACCCTGCGCGACGCCGCGGGGGGCGATGATGTAGCGCTTCTCGCCGTCCGCGTAGTGCAGGAGCGCGATGCGCGCGGTGCGGTTGGGGTCGTACTCGATGTGCGCGACCTTGGCCGGCACGCCGTCCTTGTCGTGACGACGGAAGTCGATCAGACGGTAGGCGCGCTTGTGACCGCCACCCTGGTGGCGAGCAGTGACACGACCGGCGTTGTTACGGCCGCCCTTGCTGTGCAGCGGGCGAACCAGCGACTTCTCCGGCGTGGACCGCGTGATTTCGACGAAGTCGGCCACGCTGGAGCCACGACGGCCCGGCGTAGTCGGCTTGTACTTGCGGATACCCATTTCTGTCCTCGTCCTTTACGACGATCGCAGCCTCTGACGGAACGTCAGGAGACCGGACCACCGAAGATGTCGATGCGGTTGCCCTCGGCCAGCGTCACGATCGCGCGCTTGGTGTCCTTGCGCTTGCCGAAACCGGTGCGGGAGCGCTTGCGCTTGCCCTGGCGGTTCAGCGTGTTGACGGCCTCGACCTTGACCGAGAAGACCGCCTCGACGGCCTGCTTGATCTGGGTCTTGTTGGCAGCCGGCGCCACGACGAACGTGTACTTGTTCTCGTCGAGGAGCGAGTAGCTCTTCTCCGAGATGACCGGCTTGATCAGGACGTCACGGGGGTCCGTGTACGTCTTGGAGGTGATCTCGCTCATCAGGCGGCAGTCCCTTCGAGCTCGCCCTCAGCAGCAACGGCCTTGGCGGACGCGGCCGGACCGGCCACGAAACGCTCGAAGGCGGCCTGGGTGAAGACCACATCGTCGGAGACGAGCACGTCGTAGGTGTTCAGCTGGCCGGCGTCCAGGATGTGCACGTTCGCCAGGTTGCGAGCGGACAGGATGCCCAGCTCGTCCTCGCGCTCGACCACCAGGAGGAGGTTCTTGCGCTCGGAGATCTTGCCGAACAGAGCCTTGGCGGCCTTGGTCGACGGAGCCTCGGTCGCGGTCACGCCGGTGACGACGTGGATGCGCTCGTGGCGGGCCCGGTCGGTGAGCGCGCTGCGCAGGGCGGCGGCGATCATCTTCTTCGGGGTCCGCTGCGAGTAGTCGCGCGGCACGGGACCGTGCACAACGCCACCACCGGTGAACTGCGGCGCGCGGGTCGAGCCCTGACGGGCGCGACCGGTGCCCTTCTGGCGGTACGGCTTCTTGCCGCCACCACGGACCTCGCCACGACGCTTGGCCTTGTGGGTGCCCTGACGGGCCGCAGCGAGCTGCGCCACGACGACCTGGTGCATCAGCGGAACGCTGACCTTGGCGTCGAAGATCTCGGCGGGCAGCTCGAGGCTGCCGGCCTTGTCGCCGGCCGGCGACAGAATGTCAATGGTGCTCATATCCTTCACAGCCCCTTCGCCGCGGTGCGGACGAGGACGAGGCCGCCGTTCGGACCCGGGATCGCGCCCTTGATGAGCAGCAGACCCTTCTCCGCGTCGACCGCGTGCACGGTCAGGTTCTGGGTGGTCACGCGCTCGTGGCCCATCCGACCCGCCATGCGCAGGCCCTTGAACACACGGCCCGGGGTGGCGCAGCCACCGATGGAACCGGGCGAGCGGTGCTTGCGCTGGGTGCCGTGACCGGCGCCGAGGCCCTTGAAGTTGTGACGCTTCATGACACCGGCGAAGCCCTTGCCCTTGGAGGTGCCGGTCACGTCGACCTTGACACCCGCCTCGAACAGCTCGGCGGTGATCTCCTGGCCCAGGGTGTACTCGGACGCGTCCGAGGTACGCAGCTCGACCAGGTGGCGGCGGG
The DNA here is from genome assembly GCF_042734215.1 of Kitasatospora sp. NPDC059673. Taxonomy (NCBI): domain Bacteria; kingdom Bacillati; phylum Actinomycetota; class Actinomycetes; order Kitasatosporales; family Streptomycetaceae; genus Kitasatospora; species Kitasatospora sp. NPDC059673. The sequence goes on from NZ_JBHWEN010000023.1 coordinate 79,080, forward strand.
GGGTGACACCGGCCTTGGCGAAGTGGCCCTGGAGGGGCTTGTTCACCTTGCGGGGGTCGATCTCGCCGAAGCCGATCTGCACGGCGTCGTAGCCGGCCGGGCTGTCGGCGGTGTGGACCTGGGTCACGACATTGGGCCCAGCCTTGACGACGGTCACCGGGACAACCCGGTTGTTCTCGTCCCAGACCTGGGTCATGCCGAGCTTCTCGCCCAGGATGCCCTTAATCTGCTTAGCCATCTTCGGTGCGCCTCTCAGAGCTTGATCTCGATGTCGACGCCCGCCGGCAGGTCGAGACGCATCAGCGAGTCAACCGTCTTCGGCGTGGGGTCGAGGATGTCGATCAGACGCTTGTGAGTGCGCATCTCGAAGTGCTCGCGCGAGTCCTTGTACTTGTGCGGCGAGCGGATGACGCAGTAAACGTTCTTCTCAGTGGGCAGCGGCACCGGGCCCGCGACCTGCGCACCAGTGCGGATCACCGTCTCGACGATCTTCTTCGCCGAGGAGTCGATGACCTCGTGGTCGTAGGCCTTGAGCCGGATGCGGATCTTCTGTCCCGCCATGGCTACTTCGTAGTCCTTTGTGTCGTACGTTGCCTCGCGACTCTCCTCCGACCCCCGCGCTCGGGCGTGTCGCACTCGCGCTTGCAAAAAACCGGCGAACAGATTCGTCGGCTTCGAACTGCTGGAGAAGAGGTGAGCCGGGCCGATACCCCGCATACGCTTCCCGGAAGATTCCCGTACTTTCGCCCCGCAGCTGCCGCGGTGTCGCTTACACACCACTGCACCCACACACAGCACGTGGGCACATGAACGGCCATTCACGGGAACGACGAGTACATGGGACTCGCTTCCAGTCCTCCCGGCGGGAGGCGCGCAGCATCGGTACTCAACCGAGCAACTCAGACATCCTGCCACAGAATGCGGTCGATACGCCAATCGGTTCCGCGCGCAGCGGCGCACGTCACACCGGGTGCGCCGGCCCCGGTGCCCGGACATGCCGAGGGCCCGGCCCCCTCCCTCGCGGGAGCGGACCGGGCCCTGCAGTTGACCAGAGGTCAGATCGGCAATTACTTGACGATCTTGGTGACCTGGCCGGCGCCGACGGTGCGGCCACCCTCACGGATGGCGAACTTCAGGCCCTCCTCCATGGCGACGGGCTGGATCAGCGCGACGGTCATGGCGGTGTTGTCGCCCGGCATGACCATCTCGGTGCCCTCGGGGAGGGTCACAACGCCGGTCACGTCCGTGGTACGGAAGTAGAACTGCGGGCGGTAGTTGTTGAAGAACGGGGTGTGACGGCCACCCTCGTCCTTCGACAGGATGTAGGCCTGGGCCTCGAAGTCGGTGTGCGGGGTAACCGAACCCGGCTTGATGATGACCTGGCCGCGCTCGACGTCCTCGCGCTTGATGCCGCGGAGCAGCAGACCGACGTTCTCACCGGCCTGGCCCTCGTCGAGCAGCTTGCGGAACATCTCGATACCGGTGACCGTGGTGGTGGTCTTGGTGGTCTTGATGCCGATGATGTCGACGGTCTCGTTGACCTTGAGGATACCGCGCTCGATACGACCGGTGACGACGGTGCCACGACCGGTGATCGTGAAGACGTCCTCGATCGGCATCAGGAACGGCTGGTCGGTGAGGCGAGCCGGGGTCGGGATGGCCTCGTCGACCGCGTGCATCAGGCCGAGGAGCTTCTCGCCCCACTCCTTGTCGCCCTCCAGCGCCTTCAGCGCGGAGACGCGGACGACCGGCAGGTCGTCGCCCGGGAACTCGTACTCGGAGAGGAGCTCACGGACCTCGAGCTCGACGAGCTCCAGGATCTCCTCGTCGTCCACCATGTCGGCCTTGTTCAGGGCGACAACGATGTAGGGAACGCCGACCTGGCGGGCCAGGAGGACGTGCTCCTTGGTCTGCGGCATCGGGCCGTCGGTGGCGGCGACGACGAGGATCGCACCGTCCATCTGGGCCGCACCGGTGATCATGTTCTTGATGTAGTCGGCGTGACCCGGGCAGTCGACGTGGGCGTAGTGACGCGCCTCGGTCTGGTACTCGACGTGCGCGATCGAGATGGTGATACCGCGCTGACGCTCCTCCGGCGCCTTGTCGATCTGGTCGAACGGCGTGAAGGGGTTGATCTCCGGGTACGCGTCGTGCAGCACCTTGGTGATGGCCGCGGTCAGCGTGGTCTTACCGTGGTCGATGTGACCGATGGTGCCGATGTTGACGTGGGGCTTCGTCCGCTCGAACTTCGCCTTCGCCACTGCAGTCCTCCTGAGGACAGTTCTGTACGCCGTACGACGTCAGTTGGTCTGGATCGGGTTATTGGAACGGGGCGCTGGTCGCGCCCCATGCCGTCCCGCGGGTGGGGGTGCCGGAGGGCTCCCGGGCGGAACCCGGACGGGTGAACGTCCGGGTGCCCTCCTTCTAGCCTAAAGGGTCTGATTCATCCCGATTACCGGGACGTCACTCGCCCTTGGCCTTGGCGATGATGTCGTCCGCCACGTTCCGCGGAACCTCGGCGTACGAGTCGAACTGCATCGAGTAGCTTGCGCGACCAGAGGTCTTGCTGCGCAGGTCACCGACGTAGCCGAACATCTCGGAGAGCGGCACCAGCGCCTTGACGACGCGGGCACCGTGACGCTCCTCCATGGCCCGGATCTGGCCACGGCGGGAGTTGATGTCGCCGATCACGTCGCCCATGTAGTCCTCGGGGGTGGTGACCTCGACGGCCATCATCGGCTCGAGCAGAGCCGGCGACGCCTTCTTGGCACCTTCCTTGAACGCCATGGAACCGGCGATCTTGAACGCGAGCTCGGACGAGTCGACGTCGTGCGACGCACCGTCGAGCAGGCTCACGCGAACGCCCTGGAGCGGGTAGCCGGCGAGAACGCCGAACTCCATGGCCTCCTGGCAACCGGCGTCGACCGAGGGGATGTACTCCTTCGGCACGCGGCCACCGGTGACCTTGTTGACGAACTCGTAGCCCTCGCCGGACTCCAGCGGCTCGATCGCGATCTGGATCTTCGCGAACTGGCCGGAACCACCGGTCTGCTTCTTGTGCGTGTAGTCGATGCGCTCGACGGCCTTGCGGATCGTCTCGCGGTACGCGACCTGCGGCTTGCCGACGTTGGCCTCGACCTTGAACTCACGGCGCATACGGTCGACCAGCACCTCGAGGTGCAGCTCGCCCATACCCGCGATGATGGTCTGGCCGGTCTCTTCGTCGGTGTTGACCTGGAAGGACGGGTCCTCCTCGGCCAGACGCTGGATGGCGACACCCAGCTTCTCCTGGTCGCCCTTGGACTTGGGCTCGATCGCGACGCGGATGACCGGGGCCGGGAAGTCCATGGACTCCAGGATGACCGGCTGCTTCTCGTCGGACAGCGTCTCACCGGTGGTGGTCTGCTTCAGGCCCATGACGGCGATGATGTCGCCGGCGCCCACCGAGTCGATCTCCTCACGCTTGTTCGCGTGCATGCGGTAGATCTTGCCGATGCGCTCCTTCTTGCCCTTGACGGAGTTCAGCACCGAGGTGCCGGACTCCAGGCGGCCGGAGTACACGCGGACGAAGGTGAGCTTGCCCAGGTGCGGGTCGGACATGATCTTGAACGCGAGGGCGGCGAGCGGCTCGTCGTCAGAGGCCTGACGGACGATCTTCTCCTCGTCGTTGCCCGGCTTCGTACCCTCGATGCCCTCGATGTCGAGCGGCGACGGCAGGTACTTCACGACCGCGTCGAGCAGGGGCTGAACGCCCTTGTTCTTGAACGCGGAGCCGCAGAAGATCGGGGTGAACGACGAGTCCAGGGTGCCCTTGCGGATCGCGGCGACCAGCAGCTCCTCGGGGATGTCCTCGCCCTCCAGGGCGAGCTCCATCACCTCGTCGCTGATGTTCGACACGGTGTCGATCAGGGCCTCGCGGTACTCCGCGGCCTGCTCAGCCAGGTCGGCCGGGATGTCGACGGTGTCGTACATCTCGCCCTTGGGCGCGTCGGCCGAGTAGACCAGGGCCTTCATCTTCACCAGGTCGACGACGCCGGTGAAGTCGGCCTCGGCACCGATCGGCAGCTGCATGACCAGCGGGGTGGCGCCGAGGCGGTCCACGATGGTCTGCACGCAGAAGAAGAAGTTGGCGCCCGTGCGGTCCAGCTTGTTGATGAAGCAGATGCGCGGGACACCGTAGCGGTCAGCCTGCCGCCACACGGTCTCGGACTGGGGCTCGACACCGGCAACGCCGTCGAACACGGTCACGCCACCGTCGAGGACGCGCAGCGAGCGCTCCACCTCGACGGTGAAGTCGACGTGGCCCGGGGTGTCGATGATGTTGATCGTGTTCTCGACACCGTCGAGGGTCCAGTGGCAGGTCGTCGCGGCCGACGTGATGGTGATGCCGCGCTCCTGCTCCTGCTCCATCCAGTCCATGGTGGCAGCGCCATCGTGGACCTCACCGATCTTGTACGAGACACCGGTGTAGAACAGGATCCGCTCGGTGGTGGTGGTCTTGCCCGCGTCGATGTGCGCCATGATCCCGATGTTGCGGACCTTGGCGAGGTCAAGGGAGGTTGCAGCCATGGTGGCTCGTTCTCTCTCTGTCTAGTGACGGGGTTCGGACTACCAGCGGTAGTGCGCGAAGGCCTTGTTGGACTCGGCCATCTTGTGGGTGTCCTCGCGACGCTTCACGGAAGCGCCCAGGCCGTTGCTGGCGTCGAGGATCTCGTTGAGCAGACGCTCGGTCATGGTCTTCTCGCGACGGGCGCGGGAGTAGCCGACCAGCCAGCGCAGCGCCAGGGTGTTGGCGCGGCCCGGGCGGACCTCGACCGGCACCTGGTAGGTGGCGCCACCGACGCGGCGGGACTTGACCTCGAGGGTCGGCTTGACGTTCTCCAGCGCGCGCTTCAGCGCGACAACCGGGTCGGCGCCGGTCTTCTCACGGACACCCTCGAGGGCGCCGTAGACGATCCGCTCGGCGGTGGAGCGCTTGCCGTGCAGCAGGATCTTGTTGACCAGCGAGGTCACCAGCGGGGAGCCGTAGACCGGGTCGATGATGACCGGGCGCTTCGGGGCGGGGCCCTTACGAGGCATTCTTACTTCTCCTTCTTGGCGCCGTAGCGGCTGCGGGCCTGCTTGCGGTTCTTGACACCCTGGGTGTCAAGCGAGCCGCGGATGATCTTGTAGCGGACACCAGGAAGGTCCTTCACACGGCCACCGCGGACCAGCACGATGGAGTGCTCCTGCAGGTTGTGGCCCTCGCCCGGAATGTAAGCGGTGACCTCGATCCCGCTGGTGAGGCGCACACGGGCGACCTTGCGGAGAGCCGAGTTCGGCTTCTTCGGGGTGGTCGTGTACACACGCGTGCAGACGCCGCGACGCTGGGGCGAACCCTTCAGTGCGGGCGTCTTGTTCTTCTCGACCTTGTCCTGCCGGCCCTTTCGGACCAGCTGCTGGATCGTAGGCACCGTTTCTCCGTTTTCTGTGTGCCAAGGCTTGGTGGAACTAACCTGCGGTATGGCCCACACTCTCCGACCCACGCGGTCGGGCGTGTTGAGCCTTCTTCGGGGGAAGAATCACGGAATCCCGAGCTGAGCTGCGGCTACGGCACAGGCCGAGCGGGTGGAGTCTCCGCTGCGGCGACCGGTCTGCTGGCACGCACAAGGACCCGGGCACACCCCAGGCACAAGGTCAGAGCGTACCTAGCGCACAGGCGGCGGTCAAAACAAATGGGGCTCGCCGAACCGGGCGCCACCCGGACCAGGGTAACGACCTCGGTCTCAGTGCGGCCCGCTACCGGCCACCATGACCACCAGCAGGAAGAACAGCGCCCAGCCGGCGATCGACAGCCAGCCGAACACCAGCCCCAGGATCGCCAGGCCGTCGCCCTCCTCGCGGGTGCGGCGGATCTGCGAGCGGGCGATGTGGCCGGTGATCACGGCGGGCAGGCCGGTGAGGCCGCCGGTGAACAGCGTCAGGCTGCCGAGGATCGCCGAGGCCGTCGCCATGCCGTTGCGCGGCGGGGCGGGCGGCGGGAGCAGCGGCGGAGGCATGAAGGTCGCCGGGACGGGGGCACCGAACGGGGCGACCATCGGCCCGGTCGGCAGGTCGGCCACCAGCACGGACAACTGGCCGTAGGTGGCGGCCTGGTGAGCGGAGGTCAGCCGGTGCTCGTACTCGTCGGCGGTGATCCGGCCCTCGGCGTAGGCGGCCTTCAGTACGTCCACGGTGCGTTCGCGGTCGGCGTGCGCGGCACGCATCGCGGACTGCGGCGTCGGCGCCGGGTGCCAGGGCTGCTGCCCGTACGGCGCCGGTGTTCCCCACTGACCGGCCATCGCGGCCACCTCCCGTTCCCCGCGCTGCACGCGCGCTTCTCAGGATGCAGGACGAACGGCGGGTCCGGGTAGTTGCCGAGGTGCGGCGGGTGACCGGCGAACTGCCGCTCCCGTAAGGGGCGGTTCCGCCACATGGGGGATGGAAAGGTAAAGAAATGATCATAGGGTCGAACGGACCGGCCAGGGACCGACCCCGACAAGGAGACCACCCGCCATGGAGGCGACCACCACGCCGCCCGCTGTCTCGATCCGCGACCTGTGGAAGCGCTTCGGTGCGCAGACCGCCGTCGCCGGACTCAACCTCGACCTTCCGGCCGGCTCGTTCATCGGGCTGGTCGGCCCCAACGGCGCCGGCAAGACCACCACGCTGTCGATGGTCACCGGCCTGCTGCGGCCCGACCAGGGCACCGTGCTGATACACGGCGCCGACGTCTGGCAGGACCCGGTCGCGGTCAAGTCCCGGATCGGCATCCTGCCCGAGGGCCTGCGGATGTTCGAGCGTCTCAGCGGGCGCGAACTGCTCCAGTACAACGGGCGGTTGCGCGGCCTGCCCGGCCCGGAGACCGACCGGCGCGCCGAGGAACTGCTGGCCGTGCTCGACCTGATCGGCTCCGCCGACAAGCTGGTCGCCGACTACTCCACCGGCATGCGCAAGAAGATCGGCCTGGCCGCGGCGCTGCTGCACAACCCCGACGTGCTGTTCCTGGACGAGCCGTTCGAGGGCGTCGACCCGGTGTCCGCGCAGACCATCCGCGGCGTGCTCACCCGGTACGCCGCCTCCGGCTCCACCGTGGTGTTCTCCAGCCACGTCATGGAACTCGTCGAGTCGCTGTGCGACTGGGTCGCCGTGGTCAACGCCGGGCAGGTGGTCGCCGCCGGGCCGCTCGACCAGGTGCGCGGCGGGAACACGCTGCAGCAGGCGTTCCTCGGACTGATCGGCGTCCGCGAGGACGACGGGCACGCGCTCGGCTGGCTCGGTGGGGGCCACCGGTGAGCACCACCTCCCCCACCGCCTCCCCCACCGCCTCCCCCACCGCCGACGACCGGGCCGTCGTCCGCACGCTGGTCTCGCTCAAGGTCCGGCTGCTGCGCAACGGGCTGCGGCGCAGCCCCGGCCGGGCCGCCGGTTACCTGGCCGGCACCTGCCTCGGGCTGCTGTTCGGCGTGTCCACGGCCGCCGGAATGGTGGTGCTGCGCGGGCACACGGGCGCCGCCGACGTCGCCGTGATGCTCACCGCCGGACTGGCCGTCAGCTGGGCCGCCATGCCGCTGTTCTTCTTCGCCGGCGACGAGAGCGCCGACCCGACCCGGCTCACCATGCTGCCGCTGCGCCCGCGCGCCCTGCTGCGCGGCACCCTGATCGGCAGCCTGGTCGGACCCGGCCCGCTGGTCGGCCTGCTGCTGCTGATCGGCGCCGCCCTCACCGCCGGGCAGGGCGCCGCGTCCGCCGCCGTCGCGGTGCTCGCGGTGCCGCTCACCCTGCTGGTGCTGATCGCGCTGAGCCGCTCGGTGGCCGCCGCCAACGCCCGGCTGCTGTCCAGCCGGCGCGGCAAGGACTTCGCGATCTTCGGCGGCCTGCTGTTCGCGGTGCTGATCCAGCTCGGCAACCTGGGCGTGCAGAGCTCCTTCCGGAGCCCCGAGCAGGGCCTCGACCTGTCGGTGCTGCACCCGTACGCCTCGGTGCTGCGCTGGATACCGCCGGTCTCCGCGATCGACGCGGTGCGCTCGGCCGGCGAGGGCTCCTACCTGGTCGCGGCGCTGCAACTCGCGCTCGCCGGCGGCCTGCTGACGGTGCTGCTGCGCTGGTGGCTGCGCAGCCTGCAGGCCCTGATGGTGTCCGGTGACGCCTCCACCCTGGTGGAGACCTCCTCGGTGCACTCCGGTTCGGGCTCCCGCGCCTGGCGGCTGCTGCCCGCCGGCCGGGCCGGCACCGTCGCCCAGCGGCACCTGCGCTACACCTGGCGCGAGCCCCGCGCCAAGGCGGCGATCTTCACCGGCATCGGCATGACCTGCGTGATCGCGGCACTGTCGGTGGTCCAGGGCTGGGGCTCGGTGTACGTGATCGCGATCGGCGGGCTGATGCTCGGCCTGCAGTCCGCCAACCTGTTCGGCATGGACGGCTCCGGGTTCTGGATGGTCGCCGCGACCCTGGTCACCCGCCGGGACGCCCGCGACGAACTGCGCGGCCGGGTGTACGCCGTCCTCGCCCAGGGCGTCCTGGTGCTGCTGCTGGTCGGCCCGGTGCTGGCCGCCGTCACCGGTGGCTGGGCGGACCTCGCGCCCGCGCTCGGCGTGTCCTTCGCCGCCCTCGGCACCAGCGTCGGCCTGGGCAGCGTGATCAGCGTGTACGCCCCGTACGCGGTGCCCGCCGACGGCAACCCGATGCGCAGCGCCGCGCCCGGGCAGAACGGCGTGGTGATGCTCAACGCCTTCGGTTCGATGATCGGCGTCTCGCTGGGCTGCGCGCCGATCGGCATCACCCTCGGCATCCTGCTGATCTCGCACCAGTCGGCCTGGCCGATCCTGCCGGTCGGCGTGCTGTACGGCGCGGGGATGGTCCTGCTGGGCATCCGGGTGGCATCCGGCGGTCTGATCAAGCGGCTGCCGGAGATCCTCGCCCGGGTGATCGAGCGCTGACCGGTCGAGCGCTGACCGGTCGAGCACTGACCGGTCGAGCGCTGACAGCCCCTTCTCGGCCCCGGGCCCGCCGCTATCATGCTGCGCGCCCGGGGCCGACCCGTGCGCACGGGGAGGGAGCACCATGCACAGCACGCAGTACGGCTGGACAGACAGCCCGTTCTGGACGCAAACCGTGCTGCCGGTGCTCGTCATGCTGCTGGTGCTGCGGCTGATCACCGCCTTCGCCCTCGGCCGTAGCCAGCACGGCTACCGGGCCCGGCTGCTGAGCCGCGCCCGGCGGGCCCAGATCCGCACCCTGCTCGCCGGGGACGCCTCCCGCCGCCGGTCCGAACTGCGGGCGCTGTCCACCGCGTACCCGCCGCAGTGGATCGCCTCCGCGGTGGAGCTGGTGCTGCCCGTGCTGATCGGCGGCGTGCTCACCGTGCTGATGTGGATCGGCACGCACCACCACTTCGAGGACCCGAACGACGCCCTCGACCAGGAGGCGGTGCGCACCAGCCCGCCGTGGCTGGCGGCGCGGGCGCTGCTCGCGCTGTTCGGCGGCGACGGCGGGCTCGGAGCGGCCCTGACCGGCTTCGTGCTGACCGCGCTGTGGCAGCTGCTGTGGGCCCGCACCCGGTTCCTGGTGCTGTGCACCCGGATGCCGTCCGGCACCTGGGAGCACTCCCGGCTGCGCCGCTACCTGGTGCCGGTGCTCGCCGCCCAGTTCCTGCTGATCCCGCTGGTGCTGCCGAACGGCGCGCTGATCGCACTGGTGGCGTGGCAGCTGTGCTCGCTGTTCGCCACCCGCCGTCTGAACCTGCTGCCGACGGCCGCCGTCGCCCCGCCGCTGACGGGCGTCACCGCGTCCGCCGAGGCGCCCGCGGGGGCGGTCCGGGACACCGTGGACACGCTCGGCGCGGCCGCCTCGGCCCGCCTGCAGTCGATCCGCGAGACCCGTGAGGCGCAGCGCACCCGCCGCGCCCGGGAGGCCGCCGCGCGCGCCGCCGCCGCGCAGACCGAGGCGCAGTTCGCCGCCCGGGATGCCGAGATCGCCCGGGCGGTGGTCGCCGAGTCCGAGGCGCTGCGGGCCGCCCGGGAGGCCGAACAGGCCGAGGCGGCGGCCCGGTTCGCGGCCGAGCCCACGGTGACCGGCGCCCCCGCCGCCACGGCCACGCCGACGGTGCTGGGCAGCACGGTGCGCGAGCAGGACGGGCTGCCGACCGTCGATGCCAAGCCGCTGCCGAACGGGGCGCCCACCGCGATCGGCGCGTACCGGCTGCTCGGGCTGATCGGCTCCGGCGGGTTCGGCACCGTCTACCTGGCGCGCCGTCAGGGCTCCGCCACCATGGTCGCGCTGAAGACCCTGCACGCCGACACCGGGCAGGACGAGGAGCTGCACCGCCGGTTCGAGAACGAGGCGAAGGTGCTGGCCCAGGCGCCCGCCGCGCACACCGCGCGGGTGCTGGACACCGGCGTCGCCGACAGCACCCCGTTCATCGCCATGGAGCTGCTCGACGGCCGTCCCCTGCAGGCCCTGCTGCGCGAGCGCGGCACCCTCGCCGACCCGGCCGCGCTGCGGGCGCTCGCGGTGGCGCTGGCCGTCGCGCTGGACGCCCTGCACCGCAGCGGGCTGGTGCACCGGGACCTGAAGCCGTCCAACATCATGATGACCAGTGACGGCCCCAAGCTGCTGGACTTCGGCATCTCGCTGATGGCCGACCACACCCGGCTGACCCGGACCGGCGGCATGGTCGGCACGCCCGTCTTCATGGCCCCCGAGCAGCTGGCCGAGGGCCCGGTCGGACCGGCCGCGGACGTCTGGGCGTGGGCCTGCTGCCTGGTCTGCGCGGCGTACGGCGAGAGCCCGTTCGCCACCGCCAACCAGTACGCCGTCTACCACCGGATCGTCAACGAGGCGCCGTCCCCGGCCGGGATCGCCGCCGTCCGCGCGCTCGACCCCGGCCTGGCCGACGCCGTCGAGCGCGCTCTCGCCAAGGACCTCGCCGAGCGTCCCGCCGACGGGGCCGCGCTGCTGGCGCTGCTCACCGCGGACGGCACCCCGGCGCAGCGGCAGATCGCCCGCGGCTGGGACGCCCTGGCCGGCTGACGGACTCGCCGGACGGCGCGCTCCGACAGCACGCTCCGGCATCATGGGGAGCGCCCCTCCCCCGCACCCCAGGAAGCAGGACCGCCGTGACCAGCACCGATCAGCCCGTGGACGAGCTGCTGGCGGAGGCGGTGGGCCGGGTGACGGGTGCGCCGGCCGACGGGCTGGAGTTCGTGGTGGACGGCGCGGCCTCGGTGCTGGCGGCGTCCGCGGACCGGTGGCCGCTGGTGAGCCGGGCGCTGCTGGGCTTCGCGGAGCGGTCGGTGGGCCGGTGCTGGACGGCGGGCTGGCGGCCGGCCGACCTGGTGCGGGTGGCGCGGCGCGAGCTGGGCCCGGTGCAGGTCGCCCTGGCGGTGGACCTGATCGCGGCGGAGGGCCGCCGGCACCCCACTGCCGCGCTGGACCGCCGCTGGCGGGAGCAGCTGCGGGAGCTGGAGGCGGAGCCCTGGTGGCCGTCCGACGAGGCGTACCTGCAGGCGTTCGCGGACCGGCACCGGCTGGACCGGTTCGCGCTGGCCACGGCGGTGCTGGAGCTGTTGCGGACGTGGGCGCTGCTGCCGCCCGTGCAGCCGGTGGGCCCGGCGCCGGGGCAGTCCGCGCCGCGGGTGAGCGCACCGCGCGGCGGGGAGCCACGGATGCTGGGGCGGATCCGGGCGCTGCTGGCGAAGGCCGAGTCGACCGGTTTCCCGGACGAGGCGGAGGCGCTGACCGCGAAGGCCCAGGAGCTGATGGCGCGGCACTCGATCGACGAGGCGCTGCTGTCTGCGGGTGGCCCGTCGGCGGACGAGCCAGCGGCGCTGCGGATCGGCGTGGACAACCCCTACGAGGGCCCGAAGACGATGCTGCTGGACGCGGTGGCGGCGGCGAACCGGTGCCGGGTGGTGTGGGCGAAGGAGTTCGGGTTCTGCACGGTGATCGGCTTCGACGCCGACCTGGACTGCGTCGAGCTGCTGTACACCTCGCTGCTGGTGCAGGCGACCTCGGCGATGCAGCGGGCGGGCAGCCGCAAGCACAAGGACGGCGCGGCCCGGACGAAGGCGTTCCGGCAGTCGTTCCTGGTGGCGTACGCGGCGCGGATCCGGGAGCGGCTGGCCGAGGCCACCGAGCGGGCCACCGAGGACGCGGCGGCCGGGCGCCCGGCCGAGCCGGGTGGTGTCGAGGACGGCGGCGGGACGCTGCCGGTGCCGGCCCCGGACGGCGGGCTGCTGCCGGTACTGGCGGCCCGGGCGGAGGCCGTGGACGATGCGGTGGGCAGGATGTTCCCGAAGCTCGTGTCGCAGCGGGTGCGGGTGAGTGACGGCGAGGGCTGGGTCGAGGGCCGGGCCGCCGCCGACCGGGCCACGCTGCACCGGGGTTCGGGACGGATCGAGCGCTGACGGAACGTCGGCGGACAAGGGGGGGATGGGGATGGAGTTCTCGGAGCGGGTCCGCGGCTCGTTGGTCGGCGGTGCGCTGGGCGACGCGCTGGGGTGGCCGATCGAGTTCCTGCGGTGGGAGAACATCCAGCGGCAGTTCGGCGAGGCGGGCCTGACCGACCTGGCGAACGGCGACCGCGACGGCCACTTCACCGACGACACCCAGATGACGCTGTTCACCGCGGAGGGCCTGCTGCGCGGCGGCCGCCGCCGGGACCTGCACGCCGCGTACCGGCGCTGGCTGGAGACCCAGCGGCAGAACCGGCCGATCCTCCCGGACGGCTGGCTGGCCTCACAGCCGCTCCTGTACGCCTCCCGGGCCCCGGGCAACGCCTGCATGTCGGGCGTGGTGCTGGACTACACGGATGCCGTCCCGTTCGGTCAGGAGGGCCCGGTCAACCCGCAGTCGAAGGGCTGCGGGACGGTGATGCGCTCGGCCCCGTTCGGTCTGCTCGGCATGGGCCCCGACGAGGCGTTCGGACGCGCCGCGCTGGCCGCGCAACTGACCCACGGTCACCCGACCGGCTACCTGGCGGCGGGCGCGTTCGCCGCGCTGATCGAGCGCGTCGTCGCCGGGATGCCGCTGCGGGAGGCGCTCTCCGCGACGCTGACGCAGCTGGCGGCGGTGCCGTCCCACACCGAGACGGCGCAGGCCCTGCACCGGGCGGTGCGGGTGGCCGAGGAGGGCCCGGGTTCGGCGGAGACGGTGGAGCGGGTCGGCCTGGGCTGGATCGCCGAGGAGTGCCTGGCGATCGCGGTGTACGCGGCGCTGGTCACCACGAACGCCCGGGACGCCCTGGTGCTGGCGGTCAACCACTCCGGCGACAGCGACTCCACGGGCGCGGTCTGCGGCAACCTGGTCGGCGCGCTGTACGGCCTGTCCGGCTTGCCCGCCGACTGGTGCGCGATCGTCGAGGGCCGGGACGTGCTCCTGCAGGTGGCCGACGACCTGGTGGCCCTCGCCCGCGGCGACCGGGCGGCGCTCGCCGACCGCTATCCGCTGCCGGTCGGGTGACGGGGTGGCGCTGAGTCCGGAGAAGGTGTCGGCCACCGCGCCCGGCCTGGTCGACCTGTACAAGTCCGCGCGGGTGAGCCTGACCAAGCGCGGACTCCAGCACGCCCGGGCCGCCGTCTACCTGGTGCTCGACCGCTCCGGCTCAATGCGTCCGCACTACCGTTCCGGGGCCGTCCAGCACTTCGCCGAGCAGGTGCTGGCGCTCTCGGCGCACCTGGACGACGACGGGCGGGTGCCGGTGGTCTTCTTCTCCACCGGGGTGGACGGCGTCGCCGAGATCTCGCTCGACGACCACCTGGGCCGGATCGGCCGCCTGCACTCCTCGTTGGGGCACATGGGCCGGACCAACTACCACCTGGCGATGAAGGCGGTGATCCGCCACTACCAGCTCTCCGGCGCCACCGACCCCGCGCTGGTGGTGTTCCAGACCGACGGCGGCCCGACCTCGCGCGCGGCGGCCCGGGACATGCTCTGCCTGGCCGCCGAACTCCCGCTCTACTGGCAGTTCGTGGGCTTCGGCGACCCCGCCGACCAGGAGTTCGCCTTCCTCCGCCGCCTCGACGAACTCCCCGTCCCGGCCCGCCGCCCGGTCGACAACGCCGGCTTCTTCCCCGCCGGCCAGGACCCGCGCGCCCACACCGACGCCGACCTGTACGACCACCTGCTGACCGGCTTCCCGGAGTGGCTCGCCGCCATGGGGCTGGGCTGACGGCGCCGGGGTCAGTCCCAGAGCGCGCCGAAAGCGAGCAGTTCCTTGCGGTACTCGATCCGCTCCACCCAGTCCTGGGGCCACCCGCCCGCGCCGTGCCGGGCACCGGCGAAGGCGCCGGCCAGGCAGGCCAGGGAGTCGGAGTCGCCGGAGGAGACGGCGGCCCGGCGGACGGCGGCGACCGGGTCGTCGGGGAGCAGCAGGAAGCAGAGCAGGGCGGTGGCGAACGCCTCCTCGGCGACCCAGCCTTCGCCGGTCCGCTCGCACGGGTCTGCGTCGACTTCACCGGCGGCGAGCGCGGCGTCGAGGCGGTCGAGGGCCTGGAGGCACTCGTCCCAGCCGCGTGCGATGAACTCCCCGGGCGAGCCGAAGTGGTCCCGCGAGGCGAGGTCGCCGAGCCAGAACTCGTCGTAGTGGGTGCGCTGTTGGTGGGCGTGGGCACGCAGCCGGGCGGGGAGTTCGGAAGGGTCGGTGCCTTGGGCCAGCCAGCGGACGGTGAACGCGGTGAGCTCGCTGGCGGCCAGCGCGGTCGGGTGGCCGTGGGTGAGGCCGGACTGCAACTGGGAGGCGCCGGACACCTGCCGGTCCGTCAGCTCCCGGACCAGGCCGAGCGGGGCGACCCGCATGTTCGCGCCGCAGCCCTTGGAGCCGATGTCGGACGCGTCCTGCCAGGGGCGGCCGGTGGACAGCCGGAAGCAGGACCGCAGGCAGGTCATGCCGGGGGCCCGGTTGTTGTCCGGGGAGCGCCACCAGTCCACGAACTCCTCGCGCAGCGGCAGTTCGAGGCGCAGCGGGACGAGCGGGCCCTCGGCGAGGCCGGTGCGCAGGGCGCGGGCGAGCGCCAGTGTCATCTGGGTGTCGTCGGTGACCTGGGCCTTCTTCGGCAGCGGGAGATTCCGCCAGTCGGGGCTGAGCAGCCCGATCTCGTCCAGGTTCAGGAATTCGGTGCGCCTGCCGAGGGCGTCGCCGATCGCCAGCCCCAGCATCGTTCCTGTCGCCCGCCCCACGGCATGCCCCTCTCAGACCTCGACCAGCAGTTCCTTCAGTCCGCGGATCACGTAGCCGGGGTTCCACTCGGGTTCGCGCACCAGCGTCAGCCCGGGGGCCTTGCGGAGCAGCGCGCCGTAGGACTCGGTGAGTTCGAGTCTGGCAAGCGGCGCGCCGAGACAGAAGTGAATTCCGGCGCCGAAGGTGATGTGCGGGTTGTCGGTGCGGCCGAGGTCGAGCCGGTCGGGGTCGGTGAAGCGTTCGGGGTCGCGGTTGGCGGAGCCGAACAGCAGCGCCACCTCGGAGCCGCGCGGGATCCGGACGCCGCCGACCTCGATGTCCTCCAGCACCCAGCGTTCGAACATCTGCAGCGGGGTGTCGTAGCGCATCAGCTCTTCGATCGCGGTGGGCAGCAGTTCGTCCACCGAGCCGCGCAGCCGGGCGAGTTCGCCGGGGTTGCGCAGCAGCGCCCACCAGCCGTTGCCGGTGGTGTTGACGGTCGCCTCGTGGCCGGCGTTCAGCAGCAGCACGCAGGTGGAGATCATCTCCTGCTCGCTGAGCACCTGCCCGTCCTCGGCGGCCTGGGCCAGCGCGCTGATCAGATCGGTGCCGGGTTCCTCGCGCCGGCGGCGGATCAACTCCCGCAGGTATGCGGAGAATTCGAGGCTGGCGGTGACCGCGCGACGGGCGGTGTCCTGGTCCGGGTTGAGCTCGAACATGCCGGTGATGTCGGCGGACCAGGGCCGCAGCAGGTGCCGGTCCGCTTCGGGGACGCCGAGCATCTCGGCGATCACGGCGACCGGCAGCGGCTCGGCGACCTTCGCGATCAGGTCGCCGCCGCCGTCGGCGAGCAGCCCGTCGACCAGTTCGCCGGCCAGCCGCCGCACGGTCGGGCGCAGCGACTCCACCATGCGCGGGGTGAACGCCTTGGCCACCAGCCGCCGGATCCGGGTGTGGTCGGGGCCCTCCAGGTCGAGCAGGCCGTAGTCGTTGAGGGTGTGGAACGGCTCGTGCGCCGGGTTCGGCGCGGGCTGCCCGAACTCCTCGTGGCTGAACCGGTGCGTGTAGGTGCGGCCCAGCCGCCGGTCCCGCAGCAGCGCGTTGACGTCCGCGTACCGGGAGATCAGCCACTGGTCGCTCGGCGCGTAGTGGACGACCGGCGACTGCTCACGCAGCACCGCGTACGCCGGGTACGGGTGGGCCACGAACTCGGCCGACCACGGGTCGAAGGCATCAAGCGCCATGGAGTTGTCCTCCTGCTCGTCAGATCGCCATCGTATGCGCTCCGACCTGCGGGTTTACCCTCAGCCCCGGGACAGGTCGCCGTTCACCAGCCGCCGCACCAGCTTCGGCAGCGCCTCGGAGATCGGCTCGCGGATCACCTCGTGCGCCGCCTCGTCCCAGGCGGTGGGCTCGCCGTTGACGACGATCAGCCGGGCGTCGTGCTCCAGCGCGATCCGCGGCAGCAGCGCCGCCGGCCTCACCTGGAGCGAACTGCCCACCGCCAGAAAGACCTGGCACGCCTTGGCGACCGCGTCCGCCTGCGCCAGCACCTTCTCGTCCAGCGTCTCGCCGAACATCACGGTGCGCGGACGCAGCACCCCGCCGCACTGCTCGCACGCCGGGTCGTCCTCCCCCGCCGCGACCCGCTCCAGCGCCGCCTCCATCGGGCTGACGACCCGGCACCGGGCGCACTGCACCTCGGTGGCGGTGCCGTGCAGCTCGATCACCTTCCGGGCGGGCAGCCCGGCCGCCTGGTGCAGGCCGTCCACGTTCTGCGTCAGCACCCGCATGGGCACGCCCGCCCGCTCCAAATCCACCAGCGCCCGGTGCCCGGCGTTCGGCCTGGCACCGATCGCACCGGCGTCCCGCCGCATCAGCCAGGACCGGCGGCGTACCTCCGTGCTCGCCAGGTACGGGCCGATCGTCACCATCTCCTGCGCGCTCGGGTCGCGCTGCCAAAGCCCTTGCGGGCCGCGGTAGTCGGGAATCCCCGAGTCCGTGGAGATCCCCGCCCCCGTCAACACCGCCACCAGCGGACGCTTCTCGCTCATGCCCCGGACGGTACGGCTCGCGGCCGGTTCTGACCATCCGTTATCACCGGCCAGAACGCCACCAGGTACAACACCGCGCCGACCGGCATGAAGTCCAGCGACGCCCCCATCAGCACCGTGCCCGCCAGCACCAGCACCGGGCTCCACCAGCGCACCACCCCGCGCACCGTCAGCCGCACCAGCAGCGCCAGCAGCCCCACGTACAGCAGCATCGGCACCACCGTGTACACCAGCGGCATCACCCCCGGCACCGACTGAATCCGCTCGAACAGGTCCGAACGCGCCGCGTAGTCCTGCGAGACCGCGTTGGCGTACAGGTCGATGCCGCTCTGCGCGAGGCCGGCCACCACCCCCGCGAGACCCGCCCCCAGCCAGACCCGGCCCCAGGCCCCCCGTTCACCGCCGAGACGCCACAGCTCCACCATGCCGAGACCCATCAGCACCATCCCCGCGAACAGCGCGACATGCCCGACCGTCCAGCCCGGCCCCACCCCCCGCGACCCCGGCACCAACCGCACCGCCCCGTACACCGCGAGCAGCCCCGCGGCCCATCCCAGCGCCCGACGCCCCGTCACCATCTCGCCCAACCCCTTTGCGTGAGTGCCCTTTTCGACACCCCCAACCCTGCCGTGGCGGCCAGCGGCGCGACTCCCCCGCGACGGTGAAAGGTCCGCATCCCTCTCAGGTAGGAGAGAACGCGGGTGGGCGCGAAAACAGGGGCGCGGGGAACTGCGCGAAGCGGGAGGAACCCCACCGCAAGATCGCGACGCAGGACAATGACCTGCACTTGATCGCGACCTTTCGGACGTGGTGTGCGCTTGTCGCGCAGTTCCCCGCGCCCCCGGTTGTGCTCTCCCCGGTTTCACGCCTTCACTCCCCTGCCGTCACGGCCCCCGCCTCGTACGCGAACACCACCGCGTGTACCCGGTCCCGCAGCCCCAGCTTCTGCAGCAGGTTGCTGACGTGCGTCTTGACCGTGTGCTCGCTGACCACCAGCTCCGCGGCGATCTCGGCGTTCGACATGCCCCGGGCGACCAGCCGCAGGGTCTCCAGCTCGCGGGCGGTGAGGGTGCCCAGGAGCAGACTCAGCGGCCGGGAGACGGCCAGCGCCCCGCCCGCCTTGCGCGCCGTGACTTCGCCGATGACCCGGCGGGTGACGGACGGAGCGAGCAGGGCCTCGCCGGAGGTGACGACGCGGACGGCGTGGGCGAGGTCGTCGCGGCGGACATCCTTGAGCAGGAAGCCGCTGGCCCCCGCGTACAGCGCGTCGAACACGTAATCATCGACGTCGAAGGTGGTCAGCATGATCACTTTGCAGCGGGGGAACTCGGCACAGACCCGGCGCGCCGCCTCCAGCCCGTCCATCACCGGCATCCGGACGTCGAGCAGCAGCACGTCGGGATCAAAGCTGCGCACAGCCTCTATCGCCTGCTGTCCGTCGCCGGCTTCGGCGACCACCTCGATGTCGGGTTGGGCGTCGAGGATCATGCCGAATCCGGCGCGGACCAGTTCCTGGTCGTCGGCGATCACCACTCGTATGGGCAACTGAACTTCCTCTCTCAGGCGTTGAGCGGCAGCACGGCGGCCACCAGGTAGCCCGGGCCGTCGGGTCGGGGGCCGGTTTCGACGCTGCCGCCGCAGGCGGCCGCGCGTTCCCGGATGGAGAGCAGGCCGCGTCCGCCGGAGCGCCCGTCGATCCCGGCGCCGGCCGCAGCAGTAGGGCCGCTCCCGTCGTCGGCGACGGAGACGGTCAGATCCGTGCCGTCGCGGACGCCGACCCGGACCACCGCCCGGCTCGCCCCGGCGTGCTTGACCACGTTGGTGAGGGCTTCCTGGACGATCCGGTAGGCGGCGGCCTGCACCTCGGCGGGGCCGGCCTCCTCGATGCGGGCGTCGACATCGACGCCCGATTCGCGGACGCGGTCGAGGACCCCGGCGAGTTCGGCCAGCCGGGGCTGCGGCGCGACCGCGGGCGCCGCCCCGTCCTCCTTGAGCACGCCGAGCACCCGCCGGAGCTGGACCATGGCGTCGCGTCCGGAGTCGGCGATGGCGTCGAAGGCGCGGATCGCCCGGTCGGGGTTGGTGCGCACCACCAGCGGCCCGGCCTCGGCCTGGACGACCATCAGGGAGACGGCGTGGGCGAGGATGTCGTGCATCTCGCGGGCGATCCGGCCGCGTTCCTCCGCGACGGCCCGGGCGGCGTCACTGGCGGCGCGCAGTCCGACCTGCCGGGCGCGTTCGGCCTCGACGCCGGCCAGCCGGCGCAGTTCGCGCACCAGTGAGCCGACCAAGAAGCTGCCGACGGACACCAGCAGGCTGAACAGCAGGCCGTCGAAGGAGCGGGTGCCGATCACGTTGCCGATCACGCAGGACGCCAGCAGCACGGCCCGCTGCCAGTCCTTGCCCCGGTCGGCGACGGTGTAGATGGCCACCGCCATGGCGACCTGGATCTGCGGCATCGCGAAGTGCGCCAGCGCGGACAGCGCCATGGTGGGCACGGCGCACATCCCGAGCACCGCCCACGGCGCCCGGCGCCGCCACCACAGCGGCACCGAACCGGCCAGCGCCAGCGCGTACGCCCACCATTTCCCGCCCGCTCCGTACGGGTCGGTCCACACGCCCGTGACCGAGACGCAGACCGCCAGCGCGACCAGCGGCGCGTCCACCGCCCACGGCCGGGCCCTCCCCCAGGCCAGCAGGCCTTCCATCCACTTCCCCATTCGCGCATCCTCTCGCATCGTCGGCGGCGGCCACCGTCCCTCTCCCCGCCCCCGGGAACGCCGAAGGGCGCCCCCGACCGGGAGCGCCCTGACGAGGCGTCAATGCCGGGGCGTCACAGCAGCCGCTTGATCTCTCCGCGCGCCCGGTAGAACCCGCCGGACGCGGACTCCCGCACCTCCGCCACCAGGTAGCGCGCCCCGGCGATGCGGACGTCCTTGGGGAACTGCACCCGCCAGGACGGGTCGAAGCCGGGCGAGACCACCCGCACCCGCAGCCGATTGCCGTCGGCGACGCACTCCACCTCGACGCCGCTGCCGGCCGCCGCGGTGACGCTGACGGTCTCCAGCACCGCGGACGACTCCACCCGGGTGAAGCCGCGGCCGGTGACCTCGGCGGTGGCCGGCAGGGTGCCCTGCTCGGCGGCCTGGACGGCGCCCGGCGAGGCGTCCAGGCAGGCCAGCGAGCCGTCGGTGGTGACCACGTACAGCCGTCCGTCGCGGTACTGCATGCTGTACGCGGAGCCGCAGCCGGTGCCGAGCTTCCACAGCCGGGTGCCGTCGGCGGCGAAGCAGTACACCGACGAGTGGTTGTCGCCGGCGAACACGTACTCGCCGTCCGGGGAAGCCGCGCAGGAGAACACCGCGGCGTCGCACTTGTACGCGGTGACCTCGGCGCCGTCGGACTTGCGCAGCCGGTGCACCCAGCCCTGCGAGGTGCCGGCGAACACCTCGTCCCGTTCCTGCCAGCCGAACAGCACCTGGCCCTTGGTGCGGGTGTGCCACTGCTGGTCGCCGCCGCGCTTCGCGTACCGGGTGACGCCCGCCGAGTAGCCGTGGTAGACGGAGTCGGCGTCGCAGCGCACCATCCAGCCGGCCGAGCCCTGGGCGCTGCGCCGCCACTGGAACTCGTCCTCGTGGTCGACGGTGGTCAGCCCGCCGCGCGCGTCGGCGACGCCTAGCACGCCGTCGTGGATGTCCAGCCAGTAGATGTCCACGTCCTGGGCGATCTCGTACGCCACCCGCGGCACCTTGCCGCCCAGGTCGTACACCTTGCCGTCGTCGCAGCCCGCGTAGATCCACCAGTCGTCGGCGACGATGCACTTGACGCCGTCGGGCAGGCCGAACCGGCCGGTGACCTCGCCGTCCCGGGTCAGCGTGTAGACGTCGCCGCTCTCGTTGCCGACCCAGGCGTGCTCCTCGCCGACGTACACCCCGAACGCGGGCGAGCCGGAGCGGAAGCGCCACAGCAGCGGCGCCTGGCGGGCGGTGGAGCGGGTCGAGGTGATCTGCCGGCGGGTCACCGCCCGGCGCTGGCGGACGCCCTGGACGGCCGGCGCGTAGCCCTTGCGGACCTTCTCGCCGATCTTCTTGGCGGCCGTGGCGGCGGCCTTCTCCGCGCTCGGGCAGAGCGTGGTCTTCGTCGTGCCCGGCTCGCCGATCCGTCCGTAGCGGATCGTCAACTCCGCGCCCTTGACGGTGACTTCGTAGAACTTGTGGGCACTTCCCTGGTCCTCGGAGAGTTCCAGGTAGGTCACCTGCGGGTCCGCGGAAACCGTGGCAGACATGGCCGACGCCCCTTTCGGGCACAGAGTTCGGGGGGTGCCGGCGGGGCCCTCGCCACCTGCCGACACGCCTCAATCTAGGCCCTGCCACCGACAGCCGCGGCAGCCGGTCAGCTGTTGTACACCTGCACACCGCCGCTGTCGGCGCGGGCGATCACGACGTGCGGCGCGCCGGGGGTCGAGGGCACCTTCACCTCGGTGCCGCCGCTGTTGGCGCGCGCGTCCACCTGGTACTGCTCCCCCGACGGCACCTTCACCTGCACGCCGCCGGACTCGGTGGACACCTCCGCCCGGGTCGGCGCCTCGGCGAACCGGGCCTCCACCCCGCCGGACTCCACGGACAGCTTCACGTTCTTGGACTTCAGGCCGAAGGCGTTGATCCCGCCGGAGGACACCTTGGCGTCCACGTCGCCCGCCACGTCGTGCAGCTGGATGCCGCCGCTGGTCTGGCTGAGCTTCAGCTTCGTGCCGGCCGGGACGTGCACCTCGTACCCGATCCCGCAGTTGTCGCAGGAGTACGTCAGCTTCAGCACCCCGTCCTTGAGCTCGTGGGTGCCCTGCGGCTCCTCGTCCCGCCAGGACCGCTTCTCCACCACCCGCACCGGCCCGTCGTCGACCCGGACGTCGATCCCCCCACTGGTCCCGTCGACCACCAGCTGATCGACCTGCCCGGGCACCTCGTACGACACCGTCTTGCGCTGCTGGTCGCCCCACGGCCCGCAGCCCACTGCCCCGACCACCAGCAGTCCCACGACCGCCGCCACCCCCATGATCCGCTTCACCGCGGCCTCCTTTCGACTTCCCCAAGTCTCCCCTCCCCCGGGGCCCCGGCGCCTCCCTCCACGGAGTGGTTCGACCGCCTCCGTCCCCAGGGGGATCCCCTAGGGCCTGTCCGGTCGATCTTGTCGGATCAGCGTGCGGCGTCGGGCGCCCGGCTGGGAGTGCCGGCGAACCGTCCTCGTACTGGGTGTACTTGGATGGTTTGCCGGTGCTTCCAGGCGGGATGATCCGGCGTCGCGCGCCCGGCAAGATCGGCCGGACAGGCCCTAGGTGAAACGCGGGCCGGAAACGCCGCAGGGCGGCCACCCCGAGTGGGGTGACCGCCCTGCGGATCAGCCGAAGGATCAGCCGGTGTACGGACCGTAGTCGTAGTCGTCCAGCGGGACGGCCTGACCGGAGCCCGCGCCGAACGGCGACAGGTCGTAGTCGTCGTAGCCGACGGCCGAGTACATCGCGGCCTTGGCCTCCTCGGTCGGCTCGACCCGGATGTTGCGGTAGCGGGGAAGACCCGTACCGGCCGGGATGAGCTTACCGAGGATGACGTTCTCCTTGAGGCCCAGCAGCGGGTCCGACTTGGCGTGGATCGCCGCGTCGGTGAGCACCCGGGTCGTCTCCTGGAAGGAGGCGGCCGACAGCCAGGACTCGGTGGCCAGCGAGGCCTTGGTGATACCCATCAGCTGCGGACGGCCGGAGGCGGGGTGACCGCCCTCGGACACCACGCGGCGGTTCTCCTGCTCGAAGCGGCCGCGCTCGACCAGCTCGCCCGGCAGCAGCTCGGCGTCGCCCGACTCGATGATCGTCACGCGGCGGAGCATCTGCCGGATGATGATCTCGATGTGCTTGTCGTGGATCGACACACCCTGCGAGTTGTAGACCTTCTGGACTTCGGCGACCAGGTGGATCTGGACGGCACGCTGGCCCATGATCCGCAGCACGTCGTGCGGGTTGGTGGCACCGACGGTCAGCTTCTGGCCGACCTCGACCGCCTCGCCCTCGCTGACCAGCAGCTTGACGCGCTTGGAGACCGGGTACGCGATCTCGTCCGTGCCGTCGTCCGGCGTGACGACGACCTTGCGGGTCTTCTCGGTGTCCTCGATCCGGACCCGGCCGGCCGCCTCGGAGATCGGGGCGACACCCTTCGGGGTACGGGCCTCGAAGAGCTCGACAACACGGGGCAGACCCTGGGTGATGTCGTCACCGGCCACACCACCGGTGTGGAAGGTACGCATGGTCAGCTGGGTACCGGGCTCACCGATGGACTGGGCGGCGATGATGCCGACCGCCTCACCGATGTCGACCAGCTTGCCGGTGGCCAGCGAACGGCCGTAGCAGAAGGCACAGGTGCCGACCGCCGACTCACAGGTCAGGATCGAGCGGACCTTGACCGCGCTGACGCCGTTCCGGATCAGCTCGTCCATCAGGACGTCGCCGAGGTCGGTGTTGGCGGTCGCGATCAGCTTGCCGTCGACAGTGATGTCCTCGGCGAGCATGCGGGCGTACACGCTGGTCTCGACGTCGTCGGCCTTGCGCAGCACACCGTCCGCGCCGACCTGGCCGATCTCCAGCTTGAGGCCGCGCTCGGTGCCGCAGTCCTCCTCGCGGATGATCACGTCCTGCGAGACGTCCACCAGACGACGGGTCAGGTAACCCGAGTCGGCGGTACGCAGCGCGGTGTCGGCCAGACCCTTACGGGCACCGTGGGTGGAGATGAAGTACTCCAGCACGGACAGGCCCTCACGGAACGAGGCCTTGATGGGACGCGCGATGGTCTCGTTCTTCGCGTTCGACACCAGACCACGCATACCGGCGATCTGACGCATCTGCATCATGTTTCCGCGCGCGCCCGAGTCGACCATCATGAAGATGGGGTTCGTCTTCGGGAAGTTCGCGGCCATCGCGTCGGCGACCTCGTTGGTCGCCCGGGTCCAGATGCCGACCAGCTCGGACTTGCGCTCGTTGTCGGTGATCAGACCGCGCTCGTACTGCTTCTGGACCTTCTCCGCCTGCGCCTCGTAGCCCTCCAGAATGGCGGGCTTGCTCGGCGGGACGATGACGTCCGAGATCGAGACGGTGACACCGGAACGGGTCGACCAGTGGAAGCCGGCCGCCTTCAGGTTGTCGAGCGTCGCGGCGACGACGACCTTCGGGTAGCGCTCGGCGAGGTCGTTGACGATCGCCGACAGCTGCTTCTTGCCGACCTCGTAGTCGACGAACGGGTAGTCCTCGGGCAGCAGCTCGTTGAAGAGCGCGCGGCCCAGGGTGGTGGAGATCCGGAACGGCTCGCCCTCGGTCCAGGTCGGCTGCCCGTCCTCGTCCACCGGCGCGACCCAGCCGCGCGGCGGCACGGTGCCGGCCGGCATGCGCAGGTCGATCGGGGCCTGGACGTCCAGCTCGCGGGCGTCGAAGGCCATGATCGCCTCGGCGGTCGAGGAGAAGGAACGGCCCTTGCCCTTGACCTCCTCGCGGTCCGAGGTGAGGAAGAACAGGCCCAGCACCATGTCCTGGGTCGGCATGGTGACGGGACGACCGTCGGCCGGCTTCAGGATGTTGTTCGAGGACAGCATCAGGATGCGGGCCTCGGCCTGCGCCTCCGCGGACAGCGGCAGGTGCACGGCCATCTGGTCACCGTCGAAGTCCGCGTTGAACGCGGTGCAGACGAGCGGGTGGATCTGGATGGCCTTGCCCTCGACCAGCTGCGGCTCGAAGGCCTGGATGCCGAGGCGGTGCAGGGTGGGCGCACGGTTCAGCAGCACCGGGTGCTCGGCGATGACCTCTTCGAGGACGTCCCACACCACGGGGCGGGCGCGCTCGACCATGCGCTTGGCCGACTTGATGTTCTGCGCGTGGTTCAGGTCGACCAGGCGCTTCATCACGAACGGCTTGAAGAGCTCCAGCGCCATGGCCTTCGGCAGACCGCACTGGTGCAGCTTGAGCTGCGGGCCGACGACGATGACCGAACGGGCCGAGTAGTCGACTCGCTTGCCGAGCAGGTTCTGACGGAAACGACCCTGCTTGCCCTTCAGCATGTCGCTGAGGGACTTCAGCGGGCGGTTGCCCGGGCCGGTGACCGGACGGCCACGACGGCCGTTGTCGAACAGCGCGTCGACGGCCTCCTGCAGCATGCGCTTCTCGTTGTTCACGATGATCTCGGGCGCGCCGAGGTCGAGAAGCCGCTTCAGGCGGTTGTTGCGGTTGATGACGCGGCGGTACAGGTCGTTCAGGTCGGAGGTGGCGAAGCGGCCACCGTCGAGCTGGACCATCGGACGCAGGTCCGGCGGGATCACCGGGACGCAGTCCAGCACCATGCCCTTGGGCTTGTTGCTGGTCTGCAGGAAGGCGGAGACGACCTTGAGGCGCTTGAGCGCACGGGTCTTCTTCTGGCCCTTGCCGGTGCGGATGATCTCGCGGAGGCGCTCGGCCTCCTCGCCCAGGTCGAAGGACTCCAGGCGGTCCTTGAGGGCCGCCGCGCCCATCGAGCCGGAGAAGTAGGTGCCGAAGCGGTCGCGCAGCTCGCGGTAGAGCAGCTCGTCGCCCTCGAGGTCCTGGACCTTGAGGTTCTTGAAGCGGGCCCACACCTCGTCCAGGCGGTCGATCTCGCGCTGGGTGCGGTCGCGGAGCTGCTTCATCTCGCGCTCGGCGCCCTCGCGCACCTTGCGGCGGACGTCGGCCTTGGCGCCCTCGGCCTCCAGCTCGGCCAGGTCGGACTCGGCCTTCTTGGCCCGGGCCTCGAGGTCGGCGTCGCGGCGGTTCTCGATCTGCTGACGCTCGACCGAGACGTGCGCCTCCAGGGAGGGGAGGTCGCGCTGACGGCGCTCGTCGTCCACCCAGGTGATCATGTAGGCGGCGAAGTAGATGACCTTCTCGAGGTCCTTCGGCGCAAGGTCGAGCAGGTAGCCCAGGCGGGACGGGACACCCTTGAAGTACCAGATGTGGGTGACCGGGGCGGCCAGCTCGATGTGGCCCATCCGCTCACGGCGCACCTTGGCGCGGGTCACCTCGACGCCGCAGCGCTCGCAGATGATGCCCTTGAAGCGGACGCGCTTGTACTTACCGCAGTAGCACTCCCAGTCCCGGGTGGGACCGAAGATCTTCTCGCAGAAAAGGCCGTCCTTTTCCGGCTTCAGCGTGCGGTAGTTGATGGTCTCCGGCTTCTTCACCTCGCCGTGCGACCACTGGCGGATGTCGTCGGCGGTGGCCAGTCCGATGCGGAGCTCGTCGAAGAAGTTGACGTCAAGCACTGGTCGTCAAGCCCTCTTTCGTGATTCGAGAGTCTGTCTGTTGGTCTGAGGGGGGCCTGGGGGCGGGCCGACCGGGGTCACCGGCCGGCCCGACCTCCGTCAGACCTCTTCGACGCTGCTCGGCTCGCGCCGGGACAGGTCAATGCCGAGCTCCTCGGCGGCGCGGAACACGTCCTCGTCGCTGTCGCGCATCTCGATGGACTGGCCGTCCGAGGACAGCACCTCCACGTTGAGGCAGAGCGACTGCATTTCCTTGATGAGGACCTTGAAGGACTCGGGAATGCCGGGCTCGGGGATGTTCTCGCCCTTGACGATGGCCTCGTAGACCTTCACTCGGCCGAGGACGTCGTCGGACTTGATGGTGAGCAGCTCCTGCAGCGCGTACGCGGCGCCGTATGCCTCAAGGGCCCACACCTCCATCTCACCGAAGCGCTGACCACCGAACTGCGCCTTACCACCGAGCGGCTGCTGGGTGATCATCGAGTACGGACCGGTCGAACGGGCGTGCAGCTTGTCGTCGACCAGGTGGTGCAGCTTGAGGATGTACATGTAGCCGACCGAGACCGGCATCGGGAACGGCTCGCCGGAGCGGCCGTCGAACAGCCGGGCCTTGCCGGTGGAGTTCACCAGGCGCTCACCGTCACGGGTGAGGGTGGTGTTGTCCAGCAGGCCGGTGATCTCGTCCTCGCGGGCGCCGTCGAACACCGGGGTGGCGAGGTTGGTGCCGCCCTCGACGGTGTCCGCGCCGATCGCCTGCAGACGCTTGGCCCACTCGTCGGCGAGGCCGGAGACGTCCCAGCCCTGCTTGGCGAGCCAGCCGAGGTGGATCTCCAGGACCTGTCCCGGGTTCATTCGGGACGGAACACCCAGCGGGTTCAGGATGATGTCGACCGGGGTGCCGTCCTCCAGGAACGGCATGTCCTCGACCGGCAGGATCTTGGAGATAACACCCTTGTTGCCGTGACGGCCGGCCAGCTTGTCACCGTTGGTGATCTTGCGCTTCTGGGCGACGTAGACGCGGACCAGCTGGTTCACGCCGGGGGGAAGCTCGTCGCCCTCCTCGCGGTCGAAGACGCGGACGCCGATGACCTTGCCGGACTCACCGTGCGGCACCTTCAGCGAGGTGTCGCGGACCTCACGGGCCTTCTCACCGAAGATCGCGCGGAGCAGGCGCTCCTCCGGGGTCAGCTCGGTCTCACCCTTCGGGGTGACCTTGCCGACCAGGATGTCGCCGGTGACGACGTCGGCGCCGATCCGGATGATGCCGCGCTCGTCGAGGTCGGCGAGGACCTCCTCGGAGACGTTCGGGATGTCCCGGGTGATCTCCTCGGGGCCCAGCTTGGTGTCACGGGCGTCGACCTCGTGCTCCTCGATGTGGATCGAGGAGAGGACGTCGTCCTGGACGAGGCGCTGCGACAGGATGATCGCGTCCTCGTAGTTGTGGCCCTCCCACGACATGAACGCCACGAGGAGGTTCTTGCCGAGGGCCATCTCGCCCTCGTCGGTGCACGGGCCGTCGGCCAGCACCTGGCCGGCCTCCACCCGGGCGCCCTCGTCCACGAGCACCTTCTGGTTGAAGGCGGTGCCCTGGTTGGAGCGGGTGAACTTGGCGGCGCGGTAGGTGTTGTACGTGCCGTCGTCGTTGGCCACGGTGACGTAGTCGGCCGAGACCTCCTGCACCACACCGGCCTTGTCGGCGGTGATGACGTCCGCGGCGTCGACGGCGCAGCGGTACTCCATGCCGGTGCCGACCAGCGGCGCCTCGCTGCGCAGCAGCGGGACGGCCTGGCGCATCATGTTCGAGCCCATCAGCGCGCGGTTGGCGTCGTCGTGCTCGAGGAAGGGGATCATGGCGGTCGCGACCGACACCATCTGGCGCGGCGAGACGTCCATGTAGTCGATCTCGGTGCCGGGGATGTAGTCGATCTCGCCGCCACGGCGGCGGACCAGGACACGCGGCTCGGCGAAGGTCAGCTCCGCGGTCAGCGGGGCGTTGGCCTGCGCGATGACGTAGCGGTCCTCCTCGTCGGCGGTCAGGTAGTCCACGGCCTCGGTGACGACACCGTCGACGACCTTGCGGTACGGGGTCTCGATGAAACCGAACGCGTTGACCCGGCCGTACGAGGCCAGCGAGCCGATCAGACCGATGTTCGGGCCTTCGGGGGTCTCGATCGGACACATGCGGCCGTAGTGCGAGGGGTGCACGTCACGGACCTCGAAGCCGGCCCGCTCACGGGACAGACCACCGGGGCCG
Source organism: Kitasatospora sp. NPDC059673 (assembly GCF_042734215.1). Taxonomy (NCBI): domain Bacteria; kingdom Bacillati; phylum Actinomycetota; class Actinomycetes; order Kitasatosporales; family Streptomycetaceae; genus Kitasatospora; species Kitasatospora sp. NPDC059673. The sequence continues at coordinate 107,863 of NZ_JBHWEN010000023.1, forward strand.
AGCGCGGACAGACGACGCTTGTGGGTCAGGCCCGACAGCGGGTTCGTCTGGTCCATGAACTGCGACAGCTGGCTGGTGCCGAAGAACTCCTTGATGGAGGCGACGACCGGCCGGATGTTGATCAGGGTCTGCGGCGTGATCGCCTCGACGTCCTGGGTGGTCATGCGCTCGCGGACCACGCGCTCCATGCGGGCGAGGCCGGTGCGGACCTGGTTCTGGATCAGCTCGCCGACGTTGCGCAGGCGACGGTTGCCGAAGTGGTCGATGTCGTCGACCTCGATGACAATGTCGCGGCCCTCGTCATCACGCCACTCGGTCTCGCCGGCGTGCAGCTTGACCAGGTACTTGATGGTGTTGATGATGTCGGGCTCGGTGAGCACACCGGAGTCCAGCGACTCGGCGTTGCCGAGCTTGCGGTTCACCTTGTAGCGGCCGACCTTCGCCAGGTCGTAGCGCTTCGGGTTGAAGTACAGGTTCTCCAGCAGCGTCTGCGCGGCCTCACGCGTGGGCGGCTCGCCCGGGCGCAGCTTGCGGTAGATGTCGAGCAGCGCGTCGTCCTGGCCCTGGGTGTGGTCCTTCTCCAGGGTGGCGCGCATCGACTCGTACTCGCCGAACTCCTCGAGAATCATCTCGCTGGTCCAGCCGAGGGCCTTCAGCAGCACGGTGACCGACTGCTTGCGCTTGCGGTCGATGCGGACACCGACCATGTCGCGCTTGTCGATCTCCATCTCCAGCCAGGCACCGCGGGAGGGGATGATCTTCGCGGAGAAGATGTCCTTGTCGGACACCTTGTCCAGGGTGGAGTCGAAGTAGACACCGGGGGAACGCACCAGCTGGGACACGACGACACGCTCGGTGCCGTTGATGATGAACGTGCCCTTGTTGGTCATGAGCGGGAAGTCGCCCATGAACACGGTCTGGGACTTGATCTCACCGGTCTCGTTGTTGGTGAACTCCGCGGTGACGAAGAGCGGGGCCGCGAAGGTGAAGTCGCGGTCCTTGCACTCGTCGATGGAGTTCTTCGGCGGCTCGAAACGGTGGTCCCGGAAGGTCAGGGACATCGACCCGCTGAAGTCCTCGATCGGGGAGATCTCCTCGAAGATCTCCTCCAGACCGGACTTGGTGGGGACGTCCTGACCGCTCTCCAGGGCTGCCTCGACCCGGGACTTCCAGGCCGCATTGCCGAGCAGCCAGTCAAAGCTCTCGGTCTGCAGGGCGAGGAGGTTGGGGACCTCGAGGGGCTCCTTGATCTTCGCGAACGAGACGCGGAGCGGGGCGGTGGATGCGGAATTGTTCGAGGCGTTGCGCGGCGCGGCCAAGAGGGGGGTCCTTCCGAGGGCTCGGAGCTCACTACGCGCATACCGTCCGGGCCTTGGCCGAGGCGGAAAACCCCAGGTCAGGACAGGGGCCACTCCGGGCGACGAGTCACGGAGCAGCTAACAGGCAGCGCAAAGGGACAGTGTAGCCAATGGCGACACTGCTAGCAAGCCCTGATTCGGAGACCGAATCGGACGCTCCTCCCGTACAACCGACAACCCGGGCAGTGATCCCTCACCGGCCGGGCCGTCGCACCCACTCCTGCGTCACCGGGAACCTTCCCAGTGCCGCCGCCGAATATGCATCGGAGGCGGTTCCGCTTGGGCACGCGCCTTGAGAATCGCGCGCCGCGTGCAGTTCGTCAAGGCCCCCACCAGGGTGCGGACCTCGCAGTGCCCATCGTCGCAGCCGCTCCCGGCGTTACACACGGCCCGTGACGGGGTCGCGACGACAGCGATCACCCTACCCCCGGGGACCGACAGGATCCGAGTCCACCATCGGCCGAACGAAGCCCGGCCGGAAGAGCACCTCTCAGAGAGAGGAGAAAGTCACTTGACGGTGACCTTGGCGCCAGCGCCCTCGAGCTGAGCCTTCGCCTTCTCGGCGACGTCCTTGGCAACCTTCTCCAGGACCTTGGCACCAGCGGTGTCAACGAGGTCCTTGGCCTCCTTCAGGCCGAGGGAGGTCAGGGCGCGCACCTCCTTGATGACCTGGATCTTCTTGTCGCCGGCACCGTCGAGGATGACGTCGAACTCGTCCTGCTCCTCAACAGCCTCAGCGGCAGCGCCCGGAGCGGCAACGCCGGCAACGGCGACCGGGGCGGCGGCGGTGACGTCGAACTTGTCCTCGAAGGCCTTGACGAACTCGGAGAGCTCGATCAGGGTCATGTCCTCGAACTGCGCGAGCAGGTCCTCGGTGCTGAGCTTCGCCATGATTGGCGTCCTTCCACTAATTCGGCAGGTGCCGGATGTACGGGTTGGCGGGCGTGCTTACGGGCCCGCTGGGACAGGGAGTGGTTACTCCGCGTCCTCGGCGGGAGCCGGAGTACCGGCACCGCCCTGCTCGACCTTCTCGCGCAGCGCTTCCACGGTGCGAACGAGCTTGGACGGGAGCGCCTGGAAGACCGCGGCAGCCTGGGACGGCTTGGCCTTCATCGCACCCGCCAGCTTGGCGAGCAGCACCTCGCGGGACTCGAGGTCCGCGAGCTTCTTGATCTCATCGGCGGTCAGCGCCTTACCGTCAAGGACACCGCCCTTGATGATGAGAGCAGGGTTCTCCTTGGCGAAGTCACGCAGAGCCTTCGCCGACTCCACCGGGTCACCGGTGACGAAGGCGACAGCCGTCGGACCGGCGAACAGGTCGTCCAGCTCGGAGATCCCGGCCTCGTTGGCCGCGATCTTGGTCAGCGTGTTCTTCACCACGGCGTAATCGGCGTTGCCGGTGAGCGAGCGACGCAGCGTCTTCAGCTGCTTCACCGTGAGACCGCGGTACTCGGTCAGAACGGCGGCGCTGGAAGCACGGAACTTGTCCGTGATCTCGGCGACGTCGGCAGCCTTGTCGGGCCTGGCCATAGGCTTACGCCTCCTTCCGTGATGTCGAAGTCGGGCCGACCTTCGAGAAGTCGACCATTCAACGCCGCGGACCCCGGGAAGCGAAAAAGCCCCGGCGCGCAGGCGCACGGGGCTTGCCACGACCTCGACGAACCGTGAACGGCTCGGAGATCTTGATCTGCTCCACAACCTGCGCGGGCGACCCGCACGAGGCGGATCCTTCGGCACCGACCACCCTCACGGGCAAACGGCAACAACCAGCGGTCTTTGGCTCGGCCAGCTTAACGAAGCGAAGTAAACATGTGCAAATTGCTTCGGTTTCGCGCGCCCGCCTACGGGAACAGCGGCGGGCTCGCGCCGGACTCCGGAGCGATGTCCGCCTCGGCGGGGCCCTGCACCGAGATCGCGGAGCTGCCGTACTCGCTGTAGCCGATGGTGTCCACCTCGGCGGCGGCGCGGCGGAGCTGGATCAGCTGGTCGTGGTCGTTGAGCCACAGGTCGAGCACCACCTCGCCGGGGCCGAGCGCGGTCTCCAGGGCCTGGCGCCGGACCTGGTCCAGCTGGGTCTGCGCGGCGGCGTACTGGGCGGCGGTCAGGGTGACCCGGTAGTGCTGGACGGTGGTGTCCAGCAGCTTCTCCTCGCCGAGCAGCACCGGAGTGTCGGCGGCGGCCGCGGCGGTGGTGGCGACCACCGGACTGATCCGGTCGATCAGCGCGGAGTAGGGGCAGCGGGTGCCACCCGAGTACTTCTCCCAGTGCGGGCCGCCGAGCCGGGCGGCGGTCTGCGGGTCGCCGCCCACGTAGGCGGAGGTGTCCAGCACCATCAGCCGCCGGGCGTCCCCGTCGCCCCGGTACTGCAGCACCGTCTTCGGTGCCCAGAACAGCGCGCCCTTGGCCCGCTCCTCCCCCAGGGTGGCCCGGAACTCGCCGCGCCGGGCCTCGCGCAGCGCCAGCTGGGCGGAGAGCAGCACCCCGTGCGGGGAGCGGTCGGTGGGCGTGGCCTGGGCGCTGGTCTGGGACGGGGTGGCGGGCCGCGCGGAGCTGTCGCCGTGGCCGGAGCCGCTGCAGCCGCTCGCCGCGGCCAGCAGCAGGGCACCCGCCAGCAGGGCCGCGGTCGTCCGCGCGCGTGCCGCCATCGGTCCCTCCTTCCGGCCGTCCGTTCCGCTCCCCCACCTTGTCACGCGTCCCCTCCGGCCCGGCAGCGACCCCGGGCCGGACGGGACCGGGATCACTGCTTCAGCAGATCGGTCAGCGAGAAGACCTCGGAGTCGGCCGGGGCCTTGGCCGGCTGGACGCTGCCGAGATCGCTGTAGACGACCTTGGCGAAGCCGGTCAGGCCGCTGCTGGACTGCTGGACGAGCTCATTCTTGGCGTTGATCCAGAACTCGGTGGTGATCGTCGAGCCCTTCTTCTTCAGCTCGTCCAGCACCTGGGTCTTCAGCTCCGGCGCCAGCTGCATCTTCTCGACCAGGGTCTCCACCGGGACCTCGCTGCGGTAGTGCCTGGTGAACTGGCCCGCCACCGTCTCGGTGCCGGACTGGATCGCGGTCGGCGCGGCGACGGCCAGCTGCACGGCCGGGTCCATCAGCTCCATGGTGGAGGCGAAGCCGCCGGCGTCACTGCCGCCCGGCGCGCCCTGGGCGGCGGCCTTCGGGTCGATCTTCATCCAGCTCTTGCCGCCGGCCAGCTCGGCCATGTCGGCACCGGCCCCGACGTACATCACGTCACCGATGAAGAGGACCTTGGTGTCCTCGCCGTCGCTCTTGGTGGTGAGCAGGAAGGTCTTCGGCGCCTTCCAGACGAACTCGCCGGTGCCTTCGGTCTTGCCGCTGACAGTCAACTTGGCGCTGCCGGCCTTCTCCATCACCGCGGCCGAGGCGAGCATCGTCTCCTTGGCGCCGAGCAGCGCGCCACCCTGGCCGCCGCTGCCGCTGCCCGCGCCGTCCCCGCCCTGGCTGCCCGCGCCCTGGCTGGCCGAGGCGCCGCCGGAGGCGGCGGTCGAACCCGGCTTGGCGTCGGCGGTGCTGCTGCTGCCCGATCCGGAGCTGCCACAGGCGGTCAGCAGACCTGCGGCCAGGCAGGCCACGGCAACGGTACGCAGTGCGCGCACGAGAGTCCCCCTCTTATCCGATTCTCATGTCAAAAGGCCATCGGACTCTATCCGATGGCCTCCGGGCGCGCGGCACAGTCGAAAACGGCACCGGGCCCGCACCCCAGGAGGGGTGCGGGCCCGGTGAGTTGACCGCGTGGGGAACTGACCTGGGGTCAGACCGCCGCCGGGTCCTCCTCGACGAGGAGGTTACGGGTGCGGTTCGGGTCCACCTGGATGCCGGGGCCCATGGTGGTGGCGAAGGCGATCTTCTTGATGTAGCGGCCCTTGGCGGCGGACGGCTTGGCCCGGAGGACCTCGTCCAGCGCCGCGGCGTAGTTCTCGACCAGCTGCTCGTCCGAGAACGAGGTCTTGCCGATGATCAGGTGCAGGTTCGAGTGCTTGTCGACGCGGAACTCGATCTTGCCGCCCTTGATCTCGTTGACGGCCTTGGCGACGTCCGGGGTCACGGTGCCGGTCTTCGGGTTCGGCATCAGGCCACGGGGACCGAGCACGCGGCCCAGGCGGCCGACCTTGCCCATCAGGTCCGGGGTGGCGACGACGGCGTCGAAGTCCAGACGACCCTTGGCCACCTCGTCGATCAGCTCGTCCGAGCCGACGATGTCGGCACCCGCGGCACGCGCGGCCTCGGCACGCTCACCGTTCGCGAAGACCAGGACCCGGGCGGTCTTACCGGTGCCGTGCGGGAGGATGACGGTGCTGCGGACCATCTGGTCGGCCTTGCGCGGGTCGACACCCAGGCGCATGGCAACCTCGACGGTGCCGTCGAACTTGGTGGTGGAGGTCGCCTTGGCGAGGCGGACGGCCTCGAGCGGGGCGTAGATCCGGGTGCGGTCGACCTGGGCGTCCGCGGCCTTGAGGGCCTTGCTGCGCTTCACTGCTGCTCCTAGTAACTAATGGAGTTCGTGGTAGTCACGGGCCGCGCCGGCCCTACCACGGTGGACGTACGGGCTGATCAGCCCTCGACGGTGATGCCCATCGACCGGGCGGTGCCGGCGATGATCTTCTCCGCGGCGTCCAGGTCGTTGGCGTTCAGGTCGGGCATCTTGGTGGTGGCGATCTCGCGCACCTGGGCCGAGGTCAGCTTGGCGACCTTGGTCTTGTGCGGCTCCTTGGAGCCCTTGTCGATGCCCGCGGCCTTCAGGATGAGGCGCGCAGCCGGCGGGGTCTTCGTGACGAAGGTGAAGGAACGGTCGTCGTAGACCGTGATCTCCACCGGCACGATCATGCCGCGCTGCGACTCGGTGGCCGCGTTGTACGCCTTGCAGAATTCCATGATGTTGACGCCGTGCTGACCCAGCGCGGGGCCGACCGGCGGCGCCGGGTTGGCCGCACCGGCGTTGATCTGGAGCTTGATAAGCCCCGTGACCTTCTTCTTCTTGGGAGGCATGTCTCTCCGGGTCCTTCCGAGAGGTGATTGCTGATGTGCCCGACCCCCGGGGCGAAACCCGGCCGCCAGGACACACATCGGACCAGGCTAACCGCTGATGCGGCGCTGGACCAAAACGGTGCCGGGGCGGAGGCTCTCGCCCCGCCCCGGCACCGGTGACCTGTGGGTCAGTTCTTCTGGATCTGGTCGAAGGAGAGCTCCACCGGGGTCTCCCGGCCGAAGATCTCCACCAGGCCCTTGACCTTCTTCGAGTCGGGGTTGATCTCGTTGATGGTCGCCTGCAGGGTGGCGAACGGACCGTCGGTGACGGTGACCGAGTCGCCGACCTCGAAGTCCAGCACCTGAACCTCGACCGGGCGCACCGGCGAAGCCTTGCCGGCTTCCTTGGCGGCGGCGCGCTCCACGTCGGGGGCGAGCATCTTGACGACCTCGTCCAGGGTCAGCGGGTACGGGTCGTAGGCGTTGCCGACGAAGCCGGTGACACCGGGGGTGTTGCGCACGACGCCCCAGGACTCGGGGGTGAGGTCCATGCGCACCAGCACGTAGCCGGGGAGCTTGTTCTGCCGGATGGTCTTGCGGTCGCCGTTCTTGATCTGGACGACCTCCTCCTGCGGAACCTGGGACTCGAAGATGTAGTCCTCGACGTTCAGCGAGACGGAGCGCTGCTCCAGGTTCTGCTTCACCCGGTTCTCGTAGCCGGCGTAGGTGTGGATGACGTACCACTCGCCCGGGGCGCGGCGCAGCTGCTCGCGGAACTCGGCGACGGGGTCGGACTCGACCTCTTCGACGACGAGGGCCTCTTCGTCGGCGGCCTCTTCCTCGGCGGCGGCCTCGTCGTCCACCTCGTGCACGGCCTCGACCTCGGCCGGCTCGCCCGCTTCGGCGTCGGCGGCCTCGACCTCGTCCTCGTCGCCGTCCACGCCGGCTGCACCCTCAACGGTCGCCTCGGCAGCGGACTCGGCTTCGGCAGCCTCGGCCGCGTCCAGCTCGGCGGCGACATCCGCCTCGCGGACGGTCTCGTCGGCGTCGTACAGGGGGGACTCAGACACGGTCGCTGCTTCTTTCCTGGTTGTGGAACGGATACCTCAACAGTACCGACTCAACGGTAGTCGCCCGCGGCCGTTCGCGCCGACAGCTCGACCCGGGCCGAGGGATTCGGCCCGGGTCGGGGTGGTGTGTCGGTGCGGAATCCGCGGGGATCCCGGTTTCGGTCGGCCTGATCGGGTGTCAGCCGAAGAGCCAGAAGGCTCCCTTGGCGAAGACCCAGTCGAGACCGGCGACCAGCAGCATCAGCACGATCACGAAGGTCACCACGACGGTGGTGTACTGGATCAGCTGGCTACGGGTGGGCCAGACGACCTTGCGCAGCTCGGCGATGATCTGGCGGTAGAAGATGCCCATCCGTGCGAACAGGCCCTTCTTGGCCCGCTTGCCGGACTTCTTGCCACCCTCGCCACCGCCGGCCTTGTTGGCACGCCGGCGGTCGCGCCGCGACAGCTTGCCGTCCGTGGTGGTCTCGTCCGCCGCGTCGGCCCCCTCGGGGTTGCCGCTCTCAGGCGTTGCGGTGGAGCCCGTGGTCTCCGTCACTCGTCCTCACCTGAATCCGGGTCCTGCGGAGCTTCCGTGCCTGGTGCACGGGCGATCCGGCGAAAGCAGTGCTGGGCGGGGCCTTCTCCGCATCAAGCCCGCTCGCTCCTCGGAGCGAACGGGCTTGGCACGAGTCGAGCTGCAGGGCACGAGGGACTCGAACCCCCAACCGCCGGTTTTGGAGACCGGTGCTCTACCAATTGAGCTAGTGCCCTTCGGAACCCTGCGGCTCCGTCGTGGCCCCCAACCTACCGTATCCACCCGGCCGTGTGGTGTACCCGGCCGAAGGATCCGCACTTGGGAGCCGTCGAGCAGTGAGTGTACGGGTTCTTCGCCGATTGGTCGAACCTCATTCACCGCAATCCGCGCGGCGGGGTCACCCGGCCGGCCTCGCGGCGTCACCCGATCGGCGGCAGCGTACGGATGTTGGAACGCGCCGGTACGCATGGTGGAACCGCGATGCCCGGCGCCCGTGCGGTCTGGGACCATGCAAGACATGAGCGCACCCACCCCCGAGAACGTCTCCCCCGCGAACCGCCGGGTCTCCGCCCGGGTCGGCGCCATCGCCGAGTCGGCCACCCTCGCGGTCGATGCCAAGGCCAAGGCCCTCAAGGCGGCCGGCCGTCCGGTGATCGGCTTCGGCGCCGGCGAGCCCGACTTCCCGACCCCCGGCTACATCGTGGACGCGGCCGTCGCCGCCTGCCAGGACCCGGCCAACCACCGCTACACCCCGGCCGCCGGCCTGCCGGAGCTGAAGGCCGCGATCGCCGCCAAGACGCTGCGCGACTCCGGCTACCAGGTGGACGCCTCGCAGGTGCTGGTGACCAACGGCGGCAAGCAGGCGATCTACAACGCCTTCGCCGCGATCCTCGACCCGGGCGACGAGGTGATCATCCCGGCCCCGTACTGGACCACCTACCCGGAGGCCGTGAAGCTGGCCGGCGGCACCCCGGTCGAGGTGGTCGCGGACGAGACCACCGGCTACAAGGTCTCGGTGGCGCAGCTGGAGGCCGCCCGCACCGCGAACACCAAGGTGGTGCTGTTCGTCTCGCCGTCCAACCCGACCGGCGCGGTGTACACCGAGGCCGAGGCCGAAGCGATCGGCCGCTGGGCGCTGGAGCACGGCCTGTGGGTGCTCACCGACGAGATCTACGAGCACCTGGTGTACGGCGACGCGAAGTTCACCTCGCTGCCGGCCCTGCTGCCCGAGCTGGCCGACAAGTGCATCGTGGTCAACGGTGTGGCGAAGACCTACGCGATGACCGGCTGGCGGGTGGGCTGGCTGATCGCCCCGAAGGACGTGGTGGCCGCCGCCACCAACCTGCAGTCGCACGCCACCTCCAACGTCTCCAACGTGGCGCAGCGCGCCGCGCTGGCGGCCGTGGCCGGCGACCTGTCCGCGGTGGACGAGATGAAGACCGCCTTCGACCGCCGCCGCCGCACCATCGTGGCGATGCTGAACGAGATCGAGGGCGTGTACTGCCCCGAGCCCGAGGGCGCGTTCTACGCCTACCCGTCGGTCAAGTCGCTGCTGGGCAAGGAGATCCGCGGCAAGCGCCCGCAGACCTCCGCCGAGCTGGCCACGCTGATCCTGGAGGAGGCCGAGGTCGCGGTCGTCCCCGGCGAGGCCTTCGGCACCCCGGGCTACCTGCGGCTGTCCTACGCGCTGGGCGACGCCGACCTGGTCGAGGGTGTCAGCCGGATGCAGAAGCTGCTGGCCGAGGCCCGCGCCTGATTTCACCCGGGCCGCCGCCGCCCCTCGCACTCACCCCTTCGGGCGACGTGCGGGGGGCGGTTCCTGTTTCGGCGGGTTATGCGGCAGGATCGGTGAATGGATCGCCTGCGTGATGTCCGGAGCCTCCCGAAGGCCCATCTCCACCTGCACTTCACCGGTTCGATGCGCCCCACGACGCTGCTCGAACTCGCCGACAAGCACCGCATCCGGCTGCCCGAGGCGCTCAGTTCGGGCCATCCGCCGAAACTGCGGGCGACCGACGAACGCGGCTGGTTCCGGTTCCAGCGCCTGTACGACACCGCGCGCTCCTGCCTGCGCGACGAGTCCGACATCCGCCGGCTGGTCCGGGAGACCGCCGAGGACGAGCGCGCCGACGGCTCCCGCTGGCTGGAGATCCAGGTCGACCCGACCTCGTACGCTCCGCTGCTGGGCGGGCTCACCCCCACCCTGGAGCTGATCCTGGACGCCGTCCGGGAGGCCTCCGAGGCCACCGGGGTGGGCATCCGGGTGCTGGTCGCGGCGAACCGGATGAAATCGCCGATGGACGCCCGCACGCTGGCCCGCCTCGCCGTCCGCCACGCCGACCAGGGCGTCATCGGCTTCGGCCTGTCGAACGACGAACGGCGGGGCCTGGCACGGGACTTCGACCGGGCGTTCGCGATCGCCCGGAGCGGCGGGCTGCTGGCCGCGCCGCACGGCGGGGAGCTGGCCGGGCCGGGTTCGGTCCGGGACTGCCTGGACGACCTGGGCGCCGGGCGGATCGGCCACGGCGTGCGGGCCGCCGAGGACCCGCGGCTGCTGCAGCGGCTCGCCGACCGGCAGATCACCTGCGAGGTCTGCCCGGCCTCGAACGTCGCGCTCGGCGTCTACGAGCGGCCCGAGGACGTCCCGCTGCGCACCCTGTTCGAGGCCGGGGTGCCGCTGGCGCTGGGCGCCGACGACCCGCTGCTGTTCGGCTCCCGGCTGGCCGACCAGTACGCCCTGGCCCGCGAGTCGCACGAGTTCACCGACGCCGAACTGGCCGAGCTGGCCCGGCAGTCGATCCGGTCCTCGCGGGCGCCCGAGCACATCGCCAAGGAACTGCTGGCGGACATCGACGCCTGGCTGGTCGAGGAACCCGCCCTCGCCGAGCCGGTTCCGGTTTCGCTCTAGGGTCTGCCCCGGCAGGACAGACCCTAAAGGCTGACGCCGACCATCACCGGCTCGTTGACCAGGTCCACCCCGAAGGCCGCCCGCACGCCGTCCCGCACCTCGCGGGCCAACGCGAGCAGGTCCTCGGTGGTGGCCGAGCCGCGGTTGGTGAGGGCCAGGGTGTGCTTGGTGGAGAGGGTGGCGGGGCCGGTGCCGTGGCCCTTGCGGAAGCCCGCGTTGTCGATCAGCCAGGCCGCCGAGGTCTTGGTGCGGCCCTCGCCGGCCGGGTAGCTGGGGGCCCGCAGCTCGCCCAACCGGGCGGTGAAGTCGGCGAATTGCGCGTCCGTCAGGATCGGGTTGGTGAAGAAGGAACCCGCCGACCAGGTGTCGTGGTCGGCGGGGTCGAGCACCATGCCCTTGCCGGCGCGCAGTCGCAGCACCTCGGCGTGCGCCTCGGCGAGCTTCACCCGCTGGTTCGCCTCGACGCCGAGCGAGCGGGCCACCTCCGCGTATTTCACCGGGGAGGACAGCCCGCCCTCGTCGGCGAGCCGGAAGCGGACCCGCAGCACCACGTACCGGTCCGGGTCGGCCTTGAACCGGCTGTGCCGGTAGGAGAAGCCGCAGTCGGCGCCCGCCAGCGTCACCGTCTCGTCGAGCAGGCGGTCGTAGACGACCACCTCGGTGATGGTCTCGGCGACCTCCTGGCCGTACGCGCCGACGTTCTGCACCGGGGTCGCGCCCGCGGAGCCCGGGATGCCGGCCAGGAACTCGATGCCGGCCAGGCCCGCGTCGACGGTGCGGGCCACCGCGTCCGACCAGACCTCGCCGGCCGCGAGTTCCAGCAGCGTGCCGTCCAGCGTGAAGCCGGTGGTGGCGATCCGCAGGACGGTGCCGGGGAAGCCGGCGTCGGAGATCACCAGGTTGGAGCCGCCGCCGATCACCAGCAGCGGCTCCCCCGCCCGGTCGGCCGCGCGGACCGCGGCGACCACCTCGGCGTCCGTCCCGGCCGTCACCAGCCGGCGGGCGGGGCCGCCGAGGCGCAGCGTCGTCAGCGGGGCCAGCGGTGCGTCCATCTGCTCAATCACCGCCCCAGCGTAACCGCCCGCCGTGCGAGGGGGTCAGGACCGGCCTGCGGGGGCGGCGGCCAGCGGCGCGCGGTGGTCGGCGGCGGCCCGCAGGCCGTGCCAGCGCGGGACGAAGGCCGCGGCCACCGATCCGGCGGCGACCACGGCGGCGCCGACCAGCAGCGCGGGGACGACTCCGTCGGTGAAGGCGGCGGCGCTGCCGTAGCCGCCCCGCGCGGAGAACACGGCGGACAGCACGGCCACCCCGAGCGCCCCGCCGACCTCGCGCATCGCGTTGTTGGCGCCGGAGGCGATGCCCTGCTCGGCGGGGCGGACGCTCGCCATCACCAGGCTGGCGGTGGGCGCGAAGTACAGCGACATGCCGATGCCGCAGACCACCAGGACCGGGACCTGCTGCCCGTACCCGGCGGAGTGGTCGATCAGCAGCGCGTACCCGGCCAGGCCGAGGGCCTGCAGGGCGAGGCCGGTGACGACCAGCGGACGGGCGCCGATCCGGTCGATGAGAAGTCCGGCGAGCGGGGAGATCAGCAGCGGCATCCCGGTCCACGGGAGCATCCGCAGGCCGGCCTGTTCGGGGGTGTAGCCGCCGACGCCCTGGAAGTACTGGCTGATCAGGAAGATCGAGCCGAACATGCCGAGGTACATCAGCAGGCTCGCCGCGTTCACGGCGCTGAACGCCCGGCCGCGGAACAGTCGCATCGGCAGCATCGGCCGCTGCGCCCAGCGCAGTTCGTACCCGACGAAGGCGAGCAGCAGCAGGGCGCCGGCGATCAGCGAGGTGAGGACGAGCGGGTCGGTCCAGCCGTCGGGGTTGCCGCGGACCAGGCCGAGGACGATGCCGAACAGGCCGGCGCTGACCAGCACGGTGCCGGGGACGTCCAGCCGGGGGTTCTCGCCGTGGCTCTCGGCCAGCTTGGCGCGGGCGATCGGCAGCAGGGCCAGGCCGACGGGGACGTTCACCCAGAAGATCCACTGCCAGGAGAAGTGCTCGGTGAGGCTGCCGCCGATCAGCGGCCCGACGGAGACGGCGAGCCCGCTGACGGCGGACCAGATGCCGAGTGCCGCACCTCGCTTGGCGGCGGGCACCGCGGCGGCCAGCAGGGTGAGGGTGAGCGGCATGGCCACCGCCGCGCCGGCGCCCTGGACGGCGCGGGCGGCGATCAGGGTGCCGATGGTCGGGGCGAGCGCGGCGCCGGCCGAGCCGAGGGTGAAGACGGCCAGCCCGATCACGAACATCCGGCGGCGGCCGAACCGGTCGCCGAGTGCGGCGCCGAGCATCAGCAGGACGGCGAAGGTCAGGGTGTAGGCGCTGACCGTCCATTCCAGGTCGGCGAGGCCGCCGCCCAGGTCGGCGCGGATGGCGGGCAGGGCGGTGGTGACCACCAGGTTGTCGAGTCCGGCCATGAAACTGGCGGCGCTGACGACCACCAAGGTCCAGACGGCTTGCCTGTTCACGATGGATTTCCCCCAAAGGTTGTGATTGATCAATAACTTTCGTGGGCCGAAAAAGGGCGCGCCGCCACCCGGGCGGAGCGCGCCTCAGCGATCCTCGGTCTTCTCGCTGCAGTCCTCGAACCCGGACCAGATCCGGTGGCCCATCGGATACCCCAGCCCGACCAGGGTGTTGATCAGCATGCCGTAGGCCATGAACCGGGTGGCCTCCTTCTGGTCGCCGCCGAGCCGCTCGCGGATCCACTCGAACAGTCGCAGCCACGCCGCCCGGGCCGTGTCGCCGACCTGCTCCTCGCCGGCCGACTCCGCCGCGAACACCGAGACGTACATCTGCATCTGCATCATGAGCTGCTCGCGGTCCTCGACCAGGCGCATGTACGCACGCGACATCGCGTCCTGCGCCGCCTCCCCCGTAAGCCCCTCCGACGCGCGGTCGAAGACCCGCCAGGTCTCCTCGACGCAGTACTCGCAGGCCGCCTCGAAGATCGCCTGCTTGTTGGGGAAGAGCCGGAACAGGTACGGCTGCGAGACGCCCACCCGGCGGGCGATCGCCTCGGTGGAGGTGCCCCGGTAGCCACCCCGGGCGAACTCCACCACGGCCGCCCGCACGACGCTCTCGCGCCGCTCCTCGGCGGACATCCTGATGCTGTTCTTGGCCATGGCCTCAGATTAGTGAGTGACCAATAACTTCGGCAAGTACCCGTGGCCCCCGGGCGCCCCAGCACCCGGGGGGTCGGCCTCAGCCCAGCCGGACCACGGCCCGGGCCATGCCCAGGACCTTCTGGCCCTCGCTGGTCGCCACCAGGTCCACCCGCACCCGGTTGTCGTCCAGCAGCACGGCGACCTTGCCGGTGACCTCGATGACCGCGCCCACGCCGTCGTTCGGGACGATCACCGGCTTGGTGAAGCGGACGCCGTACTCGACCACCGCGGCCGGGTCGCCGACCCAGTCGGTGACCACCCGGACGGCCTCGGCCATGGTGAACATGCCGTGCGCGATCACGTCGGGCAGGCCGACCTCGTGGGCGAACTTCTCGTTCCAGTGGATCGGGTTGAAGTCCCCCGACGCCCCCGCGTACTGCACCAGCGTGGCCCGGGTCACCGGGAACGACTGGGCCGGCAGCTCGGTGCCGACCTGAACCTCGTCAAAGCGGACCGCCACGGTCACTCCTCCCCGGCTTCGTCGGCGGCGCGGGCCACCAGCGTCATGATCGACGTCACCACGTGCTCGCCGCTGGCGTCGTACACCTCACCGCGGACCGTCAGCACGTCGTTGCCGGCCAGCGACTTGATCGCGTCGATGGAGATCGTCACCGAGAGCCGGTCACCGGCCCGGGCCGGGCGGGAGTAGACGAACTTCTGGTCGCCGTGCACCACCCGGCTGTAGTCCAGGCCCAGCTCCGGGTCGTTCACCACCTGCGCCGCCGCCTGGAAGGACAGCATGAACGGGAAGGTCGGCGGAGCGACCACGTCCGGGTGGCCGAGCGACTTGGCCGCCTCGGCGTCGGTGTACGCCGGGTTCGCGTCGCCGATCGCGGCGGCGAACTCGCGGATCTTCTCCCGGCCGACCTCGTACGGCGCGGTGGGCGGGTAGGTCCGCCCGATGAACGAGGGGTCGAGCGGCATGGGCAACTCCTCCGGTGGTCCGTCAGGTCCGTGATGCAGAAATGACTCCAGGCCGCGCCCCGTAGTGGGGTGCGGCCTGGAGTCGAGGCAAAGTCAGCGGGTCTCGCGGTGCGCCGTGTGCGAGTTGCAACGCGGGCAGTGCTTCTTCATCTCAAGACGGTCCGGGTCGTTGCGCCGGTTCTTCTTGGTGATGTAGTTCCGCTCCTTGCACTCCACGCAGGCCAGCGTGATCTTCGGGCGGACGTCGGTGGCAGCCACGGGAGTGCCTTCCTGGGACAACGAATAAGAACACAGACAAGAGTAGCCGATCGGGAGTTGTACCCCCGATCGACTACGCGGGGTAGCGGTGACCGGACTTGAACCGGTGACACAGCGATTATGAGCCGCTTGCTCTACCAACTGAGCTACACCGCTTTGATGAACGGAACCCCACCGAAGCGAGGAGCCTTTCACCAGAGCCCCCATGCGGAATCGAACCGCAGACCTTCTCCTTACCATGGAGACGCTCTACCGACTGAGCTATAGGGGCGAACGAGGAAGAGATTACACGGTTCCGGGCCAGAGGTGAAATCCGTATCCGCGCCCGATCTCCGCAGGTCGAAGGGGCCGCACTGACGGCCCGTCACCCGACACCCGTTCGACCACCCACGCAACCGGAACCGGCCCTCCGCGACCGCCCCCTCCCACGACACGGGCGGCGGCCCGCATCCGAGCGTCCCGGCCGGGCGCGGCCTAGGCTCGACCGTCAGTGACCTCTCGCGGGTGCGCCGCAGACCGGCCCCGCAACCGGGCCCCCGGGCCGCCGGGCGGTCAACGGGACTGGAGGAACGGGCCGATGAGCGAACGCAGCGAGGGCGCCCAGCCGCCACCGGCCGCCAACCCGCTCGGACACGGGCCGGTACTGCTGCTCACCGGGGCCCGGCTGCTCGACGGCCGGGTGGTGGACGTCCGGATCAGCGGGGACCGGATCCAGGCCGTCGGCACCGTCGGCAGCCTCGGACCGCTGCCCGCGATGCCCGGCCGGCCCACCGTCACCACCGGCGCCCGCATCGACCTCTCCGGCTACCTGCTGCTGCCCGCCCCCGCCGAACCGCACAGCCACTACGACAACGCGTTCTCCGCCGCCCTGCCCACCCCTCCCCCGGACGGGCCCACCGACCTGGTCCGCCGGGTCACCGAAGCCGCACTCACCTCGCTCGGCTACGGGGCCACCGCCCAGCGCACCCACGTCCGGATCGGCGACGTGCACGGGCTCGGGCGGCTGGAGGCCGTCCTGACCGCCCGGCAGTCCCTGCGCGGACTCGCCGAACTCCAAGCCGTCGCCATGCCCCGGCTGCTCACCGGCCTGGCCGGCGCGGACGGCCGGGCCCAACTGCGCGAGGCGCTCAAACTCGGCGCGGACGCGGCCGGCGGCTGCCCCGACCTCGACCCCGACCCGATCGGCTACGTCCAGGTCCTGCTGTCCGCCGCCACCGAGGCCGACTGCCCCGTCGACCTGCACACCGACGCCGCCGACCGGACCCAGCTCGCCCGACTGGTCGCCGCGCTGGCCCCACACCGGCCGCGGGTCACCCTCGGCCCGTGCAGCGCACTGCCGCCCGGCGGCTCCACCGTGCTCGCCAACTCCGGGATGCGCGTCGCCTGCCTCCCGCAGAACGGCGGCTGCACCGGCCTCGAAAGCCCACCCACCGGCCTGCACCCCTCCCTGGTACGCGAGTTGGCACACGCCCGGGTCGCCCTCACGGCCGGCTCGGGCAGCCTGCGAGACACCGCCAACCCGGTCGGCCGGGCCGACCCGCTCGAAACCGCCCGACTCCTCGCCGCCGGCGGCGCGCTCTCCCCCGAAGCCGCGTACGACGCCGTCTCCACCCAGGCCCGCGCCACCCTCGGCCTGCCCCCCGTCCGGGTCGACGCCGGCTTCCCCGCCGAACTCCTCGCCGTCCGCGGCGACAGCCTGGTCGGCGCCTTCGCCGGCGGCCACTCCCGCCTGGTCGTCCACTGCGGCCGGGTGGTCTCCCGCACCAGCGCCGTCCGCGAGTTCGCCGACACCGTGGCCCTGGCCCTGCCCCGCCAGAGCCACCCGGGCTAGGTGTATTGACCACAAGCGTTGTTGACGGTGCAGGGCTTGATCAAAGTGAAGACCTCCGGTGTGGTGGAGGTGTCTAGGCTCCACACCAC
>NZ_JBHWEN010000024.1:0-110059 GCF_042734215.1 Kitasatospora sp. NPDC059673
CGGTCCGAGAACCGCTCACCCGCCGACGACTTCACCTGTCCAGGCCTTGGCACAACCAGCCCAACGACCAAAGCCACACAAAGTCACCGGTATTGCGACTAGACGCCTGCCGTCGCGGCCCCGCCCCCGGAGCTCGGGGCGGGGCCTTGGCGGGTCGGCGGTTTAGGATTGGATTCGAACGTATGTTCTTTGTACGCTTCGGCGCAGAGTTTTCCACAGGCTGAGCCCGTCCGGGGTCGATTGTCGGTGGGACGCGCTAGCGTCGATGACGATGAAGCGCAACGGACAGAACCCAAGGGTGGAAGCCATGGCAGGAACGGACCGCGAGAAGGCCCTGGAGGCCGCACTCGCCCAGATCGAACGGCAGTTCGGCAAGGGCTCGGTGATGCGTCTCGGCGAGAAGGCGAACGAGCCGGTCGAGGTGATCTCCACCGGGTCCACCGCGCTCGACGTGGCGCTGGGCGTGGGCGGTATCCCGCGCGGCCGAGTGATCGAGATCTATGGTCCCGAGTCCTCCGGCAAGACCACCCTGACCCTGCACCTGGCCGCCAACGCCCAGAAGGCCGGCGGCACCGTCGCCTTCGTCGACGCCGAGCACGCGCTCGACCCCGAGTACGCCAAGAAGCTCGGCGTGGACACCGACGCCCTGCTGGTCAGCCAGCCGGACACCGGTGAGCAGGCGCTGGAGATCACCGACATGCTGATCCGCTCCGGCGCGATCGACCTGGTGATCATCGACTCGGTGGCCGCGCTGGTGCCGCGCGCCGAGATCGAGGGCGAGATGGGCGACTCGCACGTCGGCCTCCAGGCCCGTCTGATGAGCCAGGCGCTGCGCAAGATCGCCGGTGCGCTGAACCAGTCGAACACCACCGCGATCTTCATCAACCAGCTGCGCGAGAAGATCGGTGTGATGTTCGGCTCCCCCGAGACCACCACCGGTGGCCGGGCGCTGAAGTTCTACGCCTCGGTCCGCCTCGACATCCGGCGCATCGAGACCCTGAAGGACGGCACCGAGGCGGTCGGCAACCGCACCCGCGTCAAGGTGGTCAAGAACAAGGTCGCCGCGCCGTTCAAGCAGGCCGAGTTCGACATCCTCTACGGCGTGGGCATCAGCCGCGAGGGCGGCCTGATCGACATGGGTGTGGAGCACGGCTTCATCCGCAAGTCCGGCGCCTGGTACACCTACGAGGGCGACCAGCTCGGCCAGGGCAAGGAGAACGCCCGCAACTTCCTGCGTGACAACCCGCAGCTGGCCGACGAGATCGAGGCCAAGATCAAGGGCAAGCTCGGCATCGGCCCGAAGCCGGCCGAGGGCGAGGGTGACGCTCCCGCGGTGGAGATCCCGGCTGCGGCCGCCCCCGCCAAGGCTGCCGCCAAGAAGACGGCGGCCGCCGCCAAGGGCTGAACCGTTGATGCATCGGCACCACACTGACCGCCCGGCACCGGGTCCGTCCGAGGACGGGCCCGGTGCGGGCGTATGGGCGGAAGAACAGAACGAGGCCGCCGGCCCGCCGGACTGGTTCGCTGCGGTCGCGGAGGAGGACGACGATCCTTCGGGCCCGCCCGACTGGTTCGCGGCGGTGGCCGAGGAGCCGCCTGCGGCGGGCGAGCTGCCCCTGGCGGGGGAGCCGCCCGCGGTGGGGGAGCTGCCCGGGCTGATGAGGGCGTCCGAGCTGGCCGGGGGGCGGCGTCGGCGACGCAGCGCGCTGGGCGAACTGCCGGTCGTGGCACCGGCGGAGGAGCGACCGCGGCCCAAACGGCGGGCGAAGTCCGAGCGTTCGGAGCGTTCGAATCGGGCAGAGCGTTCGGATCGGGCGGGGCGCTCGGAGCGTTCGGAGGGCGCGCGCGCTGGGCGGCGTGAACCGGCTTACGCCGAGCAGGGGGATCCGGCGGAGCGGGCCCGGGACATCTGTCTGCGACTGCTCACCGGGGCCGCGAAGTCCCGCAAGCAGTTGGCCGATGCGCTGCGCCGCAAGGAGATTCCGGACGAGGTCGCCGAGCAGGTGCTGTCCCGGCTGGAGGAGGTCGGGCTGATCAATGACGCCGCCTTCGCCGAGGCCTGGGTGGAGTCCCGGCACGCGGTGCGCGGTCTGTCCCGGCGGGCGCTGGCCCACGAGTTGCGCACCAAGGGAGTCACCGGGGAGACCGCGGAACAGGCACTGCTGCAGGTCGATGCCGAGGACGAGTCGGAGGCCGCCCGGGCGCTGGTGGCACGGAAGTTGCGCTCCACCGCCGGCCTGGACCGGGAGGTGCGGATGCGCCGACTGGTCGGGGTGCTGGCCCGGCGAGGCTACTCGGAGGGCCTGGCCTACCGCGTGGTCCGGGAGGCGCTGGACGCGGAACCGGCGGAGGACGGCGACGACTGGTAGGGGAGCGGGCCCCAACTGGCGCTGTACGGCAGGCGGGTGAGCATGATGAACGCTGATCGGATCACCGGAGCCAATTCTCGATCGCATCTTGACCGTTTCGTAACCTCGGCCTAGCCTCGCACTCAGTGGCTGGACGATCGCGGAGGTCATCTCAGCGGCCGCGCGCAGGACGGGGAGTGGCCGGATGGGGATCGCTCAGGACACCGGAACGGGTTCCTCCCTGCTGCTGGTGGCGGGCGTACTGATCGGTGCGCTCGGCCTGGTGCTGGGCATCGGCTTCCGGATGCTCTGGCAGCGCCGCGCCGAACTCGACCGCCGCGAGGAGCGGTTGACCGCCGAACTCCACCGCCTGCACCTGCACGAGGACGAACTCGCCGCCCGCGCCACCGAATCCGAGCGGGTACGCGGCGAACTCGCCGAACGGGACACCGAGAGCCGGCTGCTGCTGGAACGCACCGCCGGGCTGACGTCAGCCCAGGCCCGCGACGAAGTGGTCCGCACCGCCGAGGCCGAGGCCCGCCGGGAAGCCGCGCTGACCGTCCGGGAGATCGAACGGCAGGCTGTCGTCGAGGGCGAGGGCCGGGCCCGCGAGATCATCGCCTCGTCCATCCAGCGGCTGGCCGCCGAACACACCGCCGACACCGTGGTCACCACGCTCCGGCTGCCCAGCGAGGACATGAAGGGCCGGGTGATCGGCCGGGAAGGCCGCAACATCCGGGCGTTCGAAGCCGTCACCGGCGTCAACCTGATCGTTGACGACACTCCCGGGCTGGTCCAGCTCTCCTGCTTCGACCCCGTCCGGCGGGAGAGCGCCCGGCTCACCCTGGAGTCGCTGCTCACCGACGGGCGAATCCACCCCGCGCGGATCGAGGAGATGCACGAGCGCAGCCGCAGCGAGGTCGAGCGGCTGTGCGTCCGGGCCGGGGAGGACGCGCTGCTCACCGTCGGCATCGGCACCGTCGGCGAGATGGCGCCCGAACTGGTGCGCACCCTGGGGACGTTGCGGTACCGCACCTCCTACGGGCAGAACGTGCTCGGGCACCTGGTGGAGTCCGCACACCTGGCCGGGATGATGGCCGCCGAGCTGGGCGTCGACCCGGAGCCGGTGCGACGTGCGGCGCTGCTGCACGACATCGGCAAGGCGCTCAGCCACGAGGTGGCGGGCAGCCACGCCCTGATCGGCGCGGAATTCGCCCGGCGGCACGGGGAGTCGGCGGAGGTCGTCCACGCGATAGCGGCCCACCACGGCGAGGTCGAGGCGAAAACCGTCGAGGCGGTGCTCACCCAGGCCGCGGACGCCTGCTCGGCCGGGCGGCCCGGCGCGCGGAAGGAGTCCGTGGAGGCGTACGTCCGGCGGCTGGAGCGGCTGGAGGAGATCGCCCGGGCGCACGACGGGGTCACCAAGGTGTACGCGATGCAGGCCGGACGGGAAGTCCGGGTGATGGTGCAGCCGGAGCTGGTCGACGACGTGCGCGCTCAGGAGATCGCGCGGGACGTGGCTCGGCAGGTGCGGGAGGAGCTGACCTACCCGGGGCAGATTCGGATCACGGTGGTGCGGGAGAGTCGTGCGACGGAGTTTGCGCGGTAGGCCTGTCCGGTAGGGCGCGTCCACGTGCAGGTCACTGTCCAGCGTCGCGATCTTGCGGTTGGGTGCGTTCCCCTTCGCGCAGTTCTCCCCCAGCCCTGGCGGGCCGGGAGGTACCCCCACGCGCCCCTGTTTTCGCACCCGCTCGCGTCCCTGGATTCGCATCCGCTCGCGCCAGTCTTACTGCGAGGCTTCCTTTTCCAGGCCCGGGGCAGCCGTGAGGGGGGCGGTGAGGGTGTGGAGGGTTTCGGGGTGGAGGCCGGGGGTGGTGCCGAGGAGGTGGCCGTCGGGGCGGATGAGGAGGACGGTGTGGGGGGTGGCGCCGGGGTAGGTGTCGGTGACGAGGACTTCGGTGGGGACGGGGAGGGCGTCGGCGAGCTCGGTGAGGCGGGGCAGCAGGCCGGTGCCGAGCCAGTGTTCGGCGGACCAGACGGTGGTGCCGGGGGCGACCAGGAGGAGCAGGAACGCGGTGCCGAGGCGGGCCCGGAGGGTGTCCGCGGTGCCGTCGGCGGTGACCACGGGCAGGTCGGGGACCTGGACGCCGGGGGCGGTGGGGGCGAGCTGTTCGGTGAGTGAGGTGCCGCGGCCGGTGCCGCGTTGTTCGGGGACCCGGACGGCGACGCCGGAGGGCGTCGCCGGGTAGGCGGGGGCGCCGCCGAAGCGGCCGGTGCCGAGTTGGCCGTCGGCGAGCAGCGGAGCGTTCTTGCGGAAGGAGCCGGAGATCAGCGCGCGCCGGGTCTGGGCCCAGCCGCGCAGGGGGCGCAGCAGCGGCATGGTCTGGTCGACGGCGCGCAGGCGGGCGCCGACCGCGCCGCGGCGTTCGCTCTCGTAGCCGTCGAGCAGGGCGCTGTCGGCGGGGGAGCTGCCGGGGGGCAGGTGCCAGGCGAGGGCGAGCCGCCAGGCGAGGTTGTCGGCGTCGCGCAGGCCGTCGGCGAGG
Organism: Kitasatospora sp. NPDC059673; assembly: GCF_042734215.1. Taxonomy (NCBI): domain Bacteria; kingdom Bacillati; phylum Actinomycetota; class Actinomycetes; order Kitasatosporales; family Streptomycetaceae; genus Kitasatospora; species Kitasatospora sp. NPDC059673. The sequence goes on from NZ_JBHWEN010000024.1 coordinate 4,892, forward strand.
TTCTGCATGCCGAGTGCGCCGTGCAGGTGGGCGGCGTCCCCGGCCAGGAAGCAGCGGCCGGTGCGGAAGCGGCCGGCCAGGCGCTGCTGGTAGGTGTGGTCGGCGGCGGCGAGCAGTTGGTGCGGGGGGAGTTCGCCGCACCAGCCGGTGAGCGCGGAGGTGACCCGGGTGAGCAGGGTGTCGCCGGTGACGATGCCGGGCCAGGTGGCGTGCGGGTCGACGGGTTCGGTGGGCTGGGGGCGGCCGGGGGGCAGGCGCCAGTCGAGTCGCCACAGGCCGTCGGGCAGCGGGCGGGCGGAGGCTTCGCGGTCGCCGCGCCACGGCGGTTCGCGGTGCAGCCGGGCCTCGCCGGGGAAGGGCAGATCGACGCGGACGGTGGCGACGGCGTGCCGGTCGACGGCGGGCCGGCCGGGGAAGCGGACCTTGAGGAGCTTGCGGACGGTGGAGCGGGCGCCGTCGCAGCCGATCAGGTGGCTGCCGTGCCAGCGGGTCTCGCCGTCGGCGGAGGTGGTGCGGACCGTCACGCCGTCGCGGTCCTGGGAGAGTTCGACCACCCGGTGCTGCGGGGTGAGGCGGATCAGCGGGGTGGCGGTGGCGGCGTCGCGCAGGCCGCGCTGGAGGCGGTGCTGGGCGAGGTGCAGGACCGGCTTGTCGTCCAGCGGCAGGCGCAGCACCTCGGCGCGGCGGCGCCAGACGGTGAAGGCGTCCCAGCGGGCGGCGTCGGCGCCGACCCGGGTGTAGCCGATGCGGGAGAGGAAGGCGGCGGTGTCGGAGCCGAGGACGAGGGTGCGGGGGCTTTCGGGGCAGACGCCGGTGCCCTCGTCGAGGACCACGCTGGGGACTTCGTTGCGGGCCAGGGCGAGGGCGAGGGCGAGACCGACCGGCCCGGCCCCGACGATGATCACTGCATCCATGTCGGGGCCTTCGGGCGGGCGGCGTCGGCCGCCGCTGCGTCATATGCCGGGTGGGAGGTCCCAGGTGGTGTCACGAAGAGCAATGCAACAGATCACCTGGGTGTCCGTCAAGCAGCGGTTGTGCTGCGGCGGCTCGCGCCGCGGCGGCCGCGGGACTCGATCCACCGGGCGAGGGCGGTGAGGGCGAGGCACAGCGCGATGTAGATCGGGGTGCCGACCAGGACCACCGGGATGTACGGGTAGCCGTCCGAGTTGGAGGCGATGAGCTTCATCTCCCACAGCAGCTCGGGGTAGGTGATGATGTAGCCGAGCGAGGTGTCCTTGAGGGTGACCACCAGCTGACCGATGATCGCCGGGAGCATCGAGCGGACGGCCTGCGGCACCAGCACGATGCCCATCACCTGGGTCTTGCGCAGGCCCAGGGCGTAGGCGGCCTCGGCCTGGCCGCGCGGGACGGCGTTGATGCCGGAGCGGATGATCTCCGCCTGCACGGCCCCGTTGTAGAGGGTCAGGCCGATCACCAGCGCCCACATCGGCTGGGCGCCGAACGCCGCGCGGTACAGCGCGAAGATCATGATGACCAGCGGCATGGCCCGGAAGAACTGGACCACCACATTGCTGGCGACGCGCACCGGGAAGTGGTCGGAGAGCCGGCCGGTGGCGAGCAGCGCGCCGAGGACCAGCGAGCCGACCGCGGCCAGGCCGAAGGCCTCCAGGGTGGACAGCGCACCGTCGAGGATGCGCTGCTGGACGGCCGTGTACTCGAACGGCGACCAGAGTGCGGCGTCGAACTGCCCGGCGTCGGAGAGGCGGGCGACGATGTACCAGATCAGGGTGGCGATGCCGACCAGGCCGAGCAGACCGAGGATCAGGTTGCGGGCCCGGGCCCGGGGGCCGGGGACGTCGTACAGGACGGAGGCGGTACGGGTGCTCATCGGGCCACCGCCAGACGACGCTCGAGGGTGGAGAACACGGCGTTGATGCTGAAGCTGATCGCCAGGTAGGCGAGCGCGATCCAGAAGAAGATGGCGAAGATGTCGTAGGCCTCCTCGGACAGGGCCTTCTGGAAGCTGAACAGCTCAGGCACGTTGAAGGCGCCCGCGATGGCCGAGTTGCGGGGCAGGGCGATGAACACCGAGCCCATCGGGGCCAGCACCGAACGGGCCGCCTGCGGCAGCACCACCAGGCGCAGGGTCTGGCCGAAGCCCATGCCGAGCGAGCGGGCCGCCTCGGCCTGGCCGATCGGCACGGTGTTGATGCCGGCGCGCAGCACCTCGCAGACGAAGCTGCCGGTGTAGGCGCTGAGCGCGATCACCGCGAGCGTGAAGCTCTCGAAGTGCACGTTCAGCTGCGGCAGTACGAACGTCACCGCGAAGAACAGCAGGGTCAGCGGGGTGTTGCGGAAGATCGTCACCCAGGCGGTGCCGAATATTCGGAGCACCGGGACGGGCGAGACCCGGAAGGCCGCCAGCACGACGCCCAGCAGCAGGGCGAAGAGGGCGCTGAGCGCGCTCAGTTCGATCGTCCGCAGGAAACCCTCGGCGAATGCCGAGAAGTTTCCGTTCTCGAAGATCAATCCCATGCCGGCGGCCCTCCTTTCTCAGTAGTGGGGTCTGACCGGGCGTCAGCCGGCGATCGGGTCCAGGGCCGGGATGCTCGGCGCGGCGGAGCCGGACAGACCGAGAGTGGCGTCGTACGCCTTCTTCCAGTCGCCGTTGTCCTCGTGCGCCTTCAGGGCGTCGTTGATCGCCTTCTGCAGCACCGCGTCGCCCTGCTTCAGGCCGACGCCGTAGCGCTCCTCGGAGAAGGGGGTGCCGACGACCTTGAGCTTGCCCTGGTTCTTCGCCGCGTAGCCCTTGAGGATGGAGTCGTCGGTGGTGACCGCGTCGACCTCCTTGGTCAGCAGCTTCTCCACGCACAGCGAGTAGGTGTCGAACTGGGTGACCTTGGCGCCGTACTTCTGGATGTTGCCGATCGAGGTCGAGCCGGTGGCGGTGCAGACCGACTTGTCCTTGACGGTCTCGGCACCGGTGATGTCGGTGTTGTCCTTGTTCACCAGCAGCGACTGGCCGGCGATGTAGTACGGGCCGCCGAACGCGACACCCTTGTCCTTGCGGGTCTGGGTGATCGAGTAGGTGCCGACGTAGTAGTCGACCTGGCTGCCGGAGATGGAGGTCTCACGGTTGGCGGAGGCGATGGAGGAGAACTCGATCTGATCGGCCGAGAAGCCGAGGTCGGCGGCGATCATCTTGGCGATCTCGATGTCGAAGCCGCTGCGCTTGCCGGTCTGCACGTCCTCGAAGCCGAGGAACGGCTGGTCGGCCTTGGCGCCGATCTTCAGCTTGCCGCGCTTCTTGGCCTCGGTCCACGCCGGAGAGCCGTCCAGCTTGACGTCGGTCTTGACGGTGTAGGTCGGCAGCTGCGGGGCGGCCGAGCCGTTCGGGGCGGTCTCGGCGGGGGAGCCGTCCTTGCCGCAGGCGGCGACGGCCGTCAGGGCGAGCACGGACAGGGCAGCGGCAACGGTGCGACGGGCCTTCATGCGGTCGTTCTTCTCCTCGGGTGGGGGGCCACGGCAGGCTCCGGGCCACTGCGAACTGACGATTGCTGACGCTTGATCGACTGCGGGAATCAGTGCTGCAGGATCTTGGACAGGAAATCCTTGGCGCGGTCGGAGCGCGGCGCGGTGAAGAAGGCGTCGGGAGTGTTCTCCTCGACGATCCGGCCGTCCGCCATGAACAGCACGCGGTTGGCCGCGGAGCGGGCGAAGCCCATCTCGTGGGTGACCACGACCATGGTCATGCCCCGCGCGGCGAGCGAACGCATCACCTCCAGCACCTCGTTGACCATCTCCGGGTCGAGGGCGGAGGTCGGCTCGTCGAAGAGCATCACCTTCGGGTTCATCGCCAGCGCGCGGGCGATCGCCACGCGCTGCTGCTGGCCGCCGGACAGCTGCGACGGGTACTTGTCGGCCTGGGCGCCGACACCCACCCGGTCCAGCAGCTCGCGGGCCGTCTTCTCGGCCTCGGCCTTGGCGACCTTGCCCACCTTCACCTGGGCGAGCACCACGTTCTCCAGCACGGTCTTGTGCGAGAACAGGTTGAACGACTGGAACACCATGCCCACCTGGGCACGCAGCTGGGCCAGTTCGCGGCCCTCGGCCGGCAGCGGCCGGCCGTCCACCTCGATCGTCCCGGAGTCGATGGTCTCCAGCCGGTTGATGGTGCGGCACAGCGTCGACTTGCCGGAGCCGGACGGGCCGATCAGCACCACGACCTCACCCTGGGCGATCTCCAGGTCGATGTCCTGCAGCACGTGCAGGGCGCCGTAGTGCTTGTTCACCCCGCGCATGGCCACCAGCGGCGCGGCTTCGCGCAGCTCGGCACTGTTCTCGGTCATCGCCGTCCGCTCCCTCGTCCTCCGAACCCGGGGCCAACTCGCTTGGTCCGCAGAGCCGGTGATGGTCCGTGTGATGTTCGGGGGCCCGGAGCCGGCGGAGCCCTCGGCCCCCCGAACGGGGCGACTTTAGGCAGGTACACGACGTCCAGTCAGCCGATCTGAGCTGAACTTGAGGATCACGGTTCGGCTACGCCGGGTAGTCACCGAACGCCGAATACCGGAGCGGTAACGGACCGGCCGATGCGGTTGACCTGGTGACGTCGGATGGGAGTGGATGCCAGGATGGCCCGGTCCCACGTCGGACCGCGCCATGCCGCCCACCCGCCGACGGCTACCGGGCCGGCGGCCCGCACGCACACCGACGAACACCGCAGGAAGGAGCCCGATGCGCCTGCTCCTGGTCGAGGACGACGACCGCGTCGCCGCCGCCCTGGTCGCGGTGCTGGGCCGGCACGGCTTCCAGGTCCGGCACGCCCGCAGCGGCCACGAAGCGCTGGACGCGCTCGTCCCGGACGGCAGCGAGCCCTACCGGGTGGTGCTGCTCGACCTCGGACTGCCCGACCGCGACGGCTTCGAGGTGTGCAGCCGGATCCGGGCCGGCAGCGCCGTCCCGGTCATCATGGTGACCGCCCGCGCCGACATCCGCTCCCGCATCCACGGGCTCAACCTCGGCGCCGACGACTACGTGGTCAAGCCGTACGACATGGGCGAACTCCTCGCCCGCATCCACGCGGTGGCCCGTCGCGGCACCCCCAGGACCGCCGAGGACAGCGGCCCCGAGTTCGACGGCCCGCTGGCCTCCCGCGGCGTCGAGATCGACCGCGAACGCCGCCGGGTCAGCGTCAACGGACGCGATGTGCCGCTCACCCGCAAGGAGTTCGACCTGCTGGCGCTGCTCGCCCAGAGCCCCGGCGTGGTCTACCGCCGCGAGCAGATCTTCAGCGAGGTCTGGCGCTCCGGCTGGGAGGGCAACGGCCGCACCCTGGAAGTCCACATCGGCTCGCTGCGCACCAAACTCGGCCTGCCCGGCCTGGTCGAGGCCGTCCGCGGCGTCGGCTACCGGCTCATCCCCGACGACCCGGGCAGCCCCGACGGCCCGGCCGGGTCGGCCGGCGACGCCGCGGAGCGCTGACCCGCCGTGCGCAACCGCCTGCTCGGCATCCTGATCGCCCTGATGGCCTGCGTCCTCGCCGCCCTCGGAGCGCCGCTGGCCTACCTGATCGCCTCATCCGAGCAGTCCAAGGTCGTCGTCGACCGGATCGACGACGCCGCCCGGTTCGCCCAGGACCTGCCCACCCAGGGCGGCGCCAGCACCAGCGCCGTCAAGGGCGACCCCCAGCCCGTCCCCGGCGACAGTGGCCGGCTGCACGCCCTGACCAGCGAAGCCGCCCGCTACCGCGAGCTGTACGGGGCCCGGATCGGCGTCTTCCAGCGCGACGGCAGCGCCGTCGCCATCGCCCCCGACAGCTGGCAAGCCCCCGAGGACGGACCCGGCGCCCAGGCCTACCGGGAGGCGCTGGCCGGCCGCCGCAGCCACAACCCGCCCCAGGTGTGGCCGTGGACCGGCGACCGCACCCTCACCGTCGCGCTGCCCGTGGTCCGCGACGGCGACGTGGTCGCCGTGGTGCTCACCGAATCGCCCACCGGGCCCCTGCGCGCCCGGATCCTGCACCGCTGGCTGGTGCTGGCCGGCGGCGAGGCGCTCGCCATGATCGTCGCCATCCTGCTCGCCATGCGCCTCACCGGCTGGGTGCTGCGCCCCGTCCGCACCCTCGACCGGGCCACCCACGACATCGCCACCGGCCGGCTCGGCGCCAGGGTCGCCCCCAGCGGCGGACCGCCCGAACTGCGCCGCCTGGCCCGCTCGTTCAACGACATGGCCGACCACGTGGTGCTCGCCATCGACCAGCAGCGGGCCTTCGTCGCCGACGCCTCCCACCAACTGCGCAACCCGCTGGCCGCGCTGCTGCTGCGGGTCGAACTGATCGGACTCGCCCTCCCCGAGGGCAGCGAGGAGGAGCTCGCCGCCGTCCGCGAGGAGGGCGCCCGGCTCGCCCGCGTCCTGGACGACCTGCTCGGACTCGCCACCGCCGAAGGCTCCCGGCCCGAACCCGAACCCGTCGACCTGGCCGAACTGGTCCGCACCCGGACCGACGCCTGGCAGCCCCTCGCCGACCGGCGCCAGGTCCGGCTCCAGTGGCAGGGACCGCCGATGGCGCACGCCTGGGCCGACCCGATCGGCTTCGGCAGCGCGCTGGACGCCGTCCTCGACAACGCGCTCAAGTTCTCCGCCGTCGGCAGCGCCGTCCGGGTCGGCCTGACCATCACCAAGGACGAGGTCACCGCCACCGTCACCGACGCCGGACCCGGCCTCACCGAGGAGGAACTCGCCCGGATCGGCGACCGGTTCTGGCGCTCCTCCCGGCACCAGAACGTCGACGGCTCCGGCCTCGGCCTCTCCATCGCCCGCACCCTGCTGCTGGCCGGCGGCGGCAGCCTCGGCTTCGCACCCGCCGAACCGAACGGGCTGAGCGTGCTGCTCACCGTGCCGCGCCGGAAGCGGCGCTGAGGTCGGGGCGGCGGTAAAAGCTGTAAACAGCGCCTCAGGGCTTCACGGACTGGTAATAGCGTTTCGCGCCCTCGTGCAGCGGCAGCGGGTCGGTGTACACCGCGGTGCGCAGGTCCACCAGCTGCGCCGCGTGCACCTCGCCGCCGATCCGGTCCCGGCTGTCGATCACCACCCGGGTCAGCGCCTCCACCAGCGCCGGGTCCACGTCCGCCCGGGTCACCAGCAGGTTCGGCACCGCCACCGTCGGCACCGGCGTGCGCAGCGGCTCCAGTAGCGGATAGGCGTCCGCCGGGATGGTCGCCGCCCGGTACGCGTCCATCCCGCCGCCCTCCAACTGGTGCAGCGGGTCCGACAGTTCGCCCATCGGCACGATCCGGATCCGGGTGTGCTCCGAGAGGTCGGTCAGCGCCGCCGTCGGCAGACCGCCCGACCAGAAGAACGCGTCCAGCTGCTTCGCCTGCAAGCGGTCCGCCGCCTCGCCCACCCCCAGCTTCCTCGGCTGCACGTCCGTGTCCGGGTCCAGGCCCGCCGCCTCCAGCAGCCGCCTGGTCACCAGATTCACACCCGACTTGTCCTGGCCCACCCCCACCCGCAGCCCGCGCAGGTCCGACACCTTGCGCACCGGCGAATCCGCCGGCACCACCAGCTGCATGTAGTCGTCGTACAGCCGGGCGATCGCCCGCAGCTCCGGCTTCGGCTGGTCCCTCTTCAGGAAGCTCGCCACCGCGTCCGCCGTGGCGATCGCGAAGTCGTCCTGGCCCGACACCAGCCGCTCCAGGTTCTCCAACGAGCCCTGGGAGTTGTCCAGCCGGACCTTCACCCCCGGCATCGCCGACCGCATCGAGTCCTTCAGCAGCACCCCGTACCGGTCGTACACCCCGCGCGGAACCCCGGTCGCGAACGCCGCCTCCCCGCGCAGCCCCGACCCGGCCCGCGCCGAGGCCACCCACCACCCACCCGCACCGGCCACCACCAGCAACAGCACCGCCAGCACGCGCACCAGCGGACTGCGCACCGCGGAACGCAGCACGGCACCGGTGGTTCTGGGCGGATCGGTCGAAGCAGCCATGCAGGGATACTGCCAGCCGCGACCGCCCGGCGGGAGGCCCCTGTCGCTGCCCGTACCCTTGCTCTGTGGGTATGGAGGAGAGCTTGCGAACTTACAAGGTCGTCACGTACGGCTGCCAGATGAACGTCCACGACTCCGAGCGCCTGTCCGGGCTGCTGGAGGAGGCCGGCTACACCAAGGCCGCCGGCGACGGCGAACCCGACCTGGTGGTCTTCAACACCTGCGCGGTCCGCGAGAACGCCGACAACAAGCTGTACGGCAACCTCGGCCGGCTCGCCCCCGCCAAGCAGGCCAACCGCGGCATGCAGATCGCCGTCGGCGGGTGCCTCGCCCAGAAGGACCGCGAGACCATCGTCCGCAAGGCCCCCTGGGTCGACGTGGTCTTCGGCACCCACAACATCGGCCACCTGCCCGCCCTGCTGGAACGCGCCGCGATCGAGCGGAAGGCGCAGGTCGAGATCCTGGACTCGCTGGAGACCTTCCCCTCCACCCTGCCCACCCGGCGCGAGTCCGCCTACGCGGCCTGGGTCGCCATCTCGGTCGGCTGCAACAACACCTGCACCTTCTGCATCGTCCCCGCCCTGCGCGGCAAGGAGGAGGACCGCCGGCCCGGCGACATCCTCGCCGAGGTCGAGGCACTGGTCGCCGAGGGCGTCGTCGAGGTCACCCTGCTCGGCCAGAACGTCAACGCCTACGGCTCCGACCTCGGCGACCGGCAGGCGTTCTCCAAGCTGCTGCGGGCGTGCGGGGAGATCGAGGGGCTGGAGCGGGTCCGCTTCACCTCGCCGCACCCGAAGGACTTCACCGACGACGTGATCGCGGCGATGGCCGAGACGCCGAACGTGATGCACCAGCTGCACATGCCGCTCCAGTCCGGCTCCGACACCGTGCTGCGCGCGATGCGACGCTCCTACCGGCAGGAACGCTTCCTCGGGATCATCGAGAAGGTCCGCGCCGCGATGCCGGACGCCGCCATCTCCACCGACATCATCGTGGGCTTCCCCGGCGAGACCGACGAGGACTTCGAGCAGACCCTGCACGTCGTCCGCGAGGCCCGGTTCACCAACGCGTTCACCTTCCAGTACTCCAAGCGGCCCGGGACGCCCGCCGCGGAGATGGAGAACCAGATCCCCAAGGCCGTGGTGCAGGAGCGCTACGACCGGCTGATCGCCCTCCAGGAGGAGATCTCCTGGGAGGAGAACAAGAAGCAGATCGGCCGGAAGCTGGAGATCCTGGTCGCCGAGGGCGAAGGCAAGAAGGACGACCGCACGGACCGCCTCTCCGGGCGCGCGCCCGACAACCGGCTGGTTCACTTCACGCGTCCCGAGGGGGGCGTGCGCCCCGGCGACATGGTGACCGTCGAGATCACCTACGCCGCCCCGCACCACCTCCTGGCGGAGGGCCCCGCCCTCGGCGTCCGCCGCACCCGCGCGGGCGACGCGTGGGAGCGGCGGCAGGCCGCGCCCGCGACGAAGCCGGCCGGCGTGATGCTGGGCCTCCCGTCGATCGGCGTCCCGGCACCGCTGCCTGCGGCGCCGGGCGGCTGCGGCTGACGGGTGCGAGAACAGGGGCGCGTGGGGGTACCTCCCGGCCCGCCAGGGCTGGGGGAGAACTGCGCGACAAGCGCCAACCTGTCCGTAAGGTCGCGATCAATGGCAAGTCATTGCCCACGTCGCGAGCTTGCGGGTGGGTGCCTTCCGCTTCGCGCAGTTCTCCCCCAGCCCTGGCGGGCCGGGAGGTACCCCCACGCGCCCATGGTTTCGCACCCACGCAGTTCCCCGCGCCCCTGTGGTTGCCCTCACTGGTTAAAGTGATCGACATGCTTGTTGCCGCCGCCGTGTGCCCCTGTCCGCCGTTGCTCGTGCCCGAGGTCGCGGTGGGGGCCGCGGGGGAGGCGGAGGCGTTGCGGGGGGCGTGTCTGGACGCGGTGCGGGGGCTCGCGGACGTGGAGCTTGTCGTCGTGGTGGGGACGGGCGAGAAGGCCGGGGTGTGGACCGAGGGCGGGGCGGGGTCGTTCCGTCGGTACGGCGTGCCGAAGGCGGTGCGGCTGCCGCTGGGCGGGGTGGACGGCCCGGAGCTCTCGCCGGCGTTGACGGTGGGGGCGTGGCTGCTGGAGGAGGCGGGCGTCCAGGTGCCGACGCATGCCGTCGCGGTGCGGACGGACACGGCTGCCGAGCGGCTGCTGGGGCTGGGCCGGGGGCTGGCCGAACTCGCCGATCGGGTGGGCCTGTTGGTGCTGGGCGATGGCAGTGCCCGGCGTTCGGTGAAGGCCCCGGGGTACCTGGACGAGCGGGCCGAGGGCTACGACGCGGCGGTGGCGGCGGCGCTGGGTGCCGCGGACGTCGAGGCGCTGGCCGGGCTGGACGCGGAGCTCTCGGCGGAGCTGCTCGCGGAGGGCCGGGCCCCGTGGCAGGTGCTGGCGGGTGCGGCGGAGGGCGCGTCGCTCGGCGGTGAGCTGCGGTACGAGGACGCCCCCTACGGTGTCGGCTACCTGGTGGCCTCCTGGCGCTGAGCGCCAGCAGACCACCACGGCCCGGGGTTTCAGTCGTCCTTCGGCTTCGTCGCGAAGTCGTCGCGGGCGTGCTTGGCGGCCGAGGCGCCCTTCTCGATCTTCTCGCTGTACTTGTGCTTGGTGGCCTTGTCGATGGTCTCGCCGGCCTTGTCCACCATGCTGTCGATCTTGTCGCCGTGCTTTCCGGCCAGTTCGCTGGCCTTGTCCTTGAGTTCCTCGGCCTTGCCCTTGAGATTGTCCATAAGGCCCATGGAGTGCGTTCCTCGCATTTCGTGTCAGACCGGTACCAGACATAGCTGATCTTCCCCGGTCAACGAGGCCGCGACACGAGAGGTGCCCGGGTTTTGGGAGACTGGTGGGGTGAGCGGTTCCTCCTCTTCTTCTCCTGTACATCCGCGCCGGGTGGTGTCGGTGGTCGGTTCGACGGCGGCCGGCAAGTCCGATCTGGCGGTGGCGATCGCCCGTGAGCTCGGCGGGGAGGTGGTGAACACCGACTCGATGCAGCTGTACAAGGGCATGGACATCGGCACCGCCAAGCTGACCGAGGACGAGCGCGGCGGCATCCCGCACCATCTGATGGACATCTGGGAGGTGACCGAGACCGCCTCGGTGGCCGAGTACCAGCGCCTCGCCCGGGCCGAGATGGACCGGCTGCTGGAGGCCGGCCGGGTGCCGGTGCTGGTGGGCGGCTCGGGGCTGTACGTGCGGGCGGCGATCGACGAGATGGAGTTCCCCGGTACGGACCCCGAGGTGCGGGCCCGGCTGGAGGAGGAGCTGGAGCGGGTCGGCCCGGGGGCGCTGCACCGGCGGCTGGCCGAGCTGGACCCGGCGGCGGCGGAGGCGATCCTGACCAGCAACGGGCGGCGGATCGTCCGGGCGCTGGAGGTCATCGAGATCACCGGGCAGCCGTTCACCGCGAACCTGCCGACGCAGCGCGCGGTGTACGAGGCGGTGCAGATCGGCGTGCAGGTGCCGCGGCCGGAGCTGGACCGGCGGATCGAGCTGCGGGTGGACCGGATGTGGGAGGCCGGCCTGCTGGACGAGGTGCGGGAGCTGGAGCGGGTCGGGCTGCGCGAGGGGCTGACCGCCAGCCGGGCGCTGGGCTACCAGCAGGTGCTGGCGTTCTTCGCCGGCGAGTGCACCGAGGAGGAGGCCCGGGCGGAGACCGTGCGGGCCACCCGGCGGTTCGCCCGGCGCCAGGAGTCGTGGTTCCGGCGGGACGACCGGATCCACTGGCTGGACCGCCCGGAGGGCGCCGATCCGGTCGAACTCCTGGGCCGTGCAATGGAACTGATCGACCGCCCGGAACGTCCCGGCGACACCGGCTGACCGGCGGATTTCGGCTGCCCAGGGGCGTGATCAGGCCAGTCGCCCGGGCAGCTGCACCGGCAGACGCAGGTGCAGGAGGTACCGGCGGTCACGACCGGATCACGTCCTGGCATCGGATCACCCGATCACCCCGTGGGACGCCCTGTCCGGGTCTTGCCGCGTGCCATCATCGGTAGCACCGAGGCCCGGCACGCGGGCCGGCCTCACCGCCCGCGAGCTCCGGAGCTCGCGTCGAGCCGTCAGGGGAGGCCGCGTGTCAACGGGTACCGGCCCCGAAACCGATGAGCTGCTGGGCGACGTGTCCGACGGTTCCGAGACGCTGCCCGAACTGGCCGTCCCGACCACCTCGTACGCGGTGGCGCTGCCCGCGATCGACGACCTGGCCACCGCGCCGGGCGTGGTGCACGTGCGGGACATCCGGCCGCGCCGGCGGCTGCGCTGGTGGCAGATCCTGCCGATCGCCGGGACGGTGATGCTCGGCTCGCTGATGTTCGCCTTCCCGCTGGCCTTCGGCAGCGAGGGCGCGACCGCGATGATCGGGATGCTCGGCCTGCTGATCACCGCCGCCTCGGTCGGCTGGGGTGCGATGGCCGCCCGCCGGGCCGGTTACAAGTGGCCGGGCGTGCCGCGCCGGGGCAGCTCCGAGCGGGCCGGCTGGAAGGCCATCGTGGTCTACACCCTGCTGGTGGCGCTCGCCCTGGCGCTGGCCGTCTGGCGGGTCGTCCACCTGCGCGGTTAGGGCCTGTCCGGCCGATCTTGCCGGGCGCGCGCCGCCGGATCATCCCGGCTGGAAGCACCGGCAAACCATCCGAGTACACCCAGTACGAGGACGGTTCGCCGGCACTCCCAGCCGGGCGCCCGACAACGCACGCTGATCCGACAAGATCGACCGGACAGGCCCTGGCCTCGACCGGCCGTTACCATCGGCGGTGTGAGCGAGCGCAGCGGAATCAGCGGAACGGCCTTCCTCAAGGGGCACGGCACCCAGAACGACTTCGTGATCGTCCCCGACCCGGACGGTGAACTGGAGCTGTCGGCGGCCACGGTCGCGGCGCTGTGCGACCGGCGGGCCGGGATCGGCGCGGACGGGGTGCTGCGGGTGGTGCGCTCGGCGGCCGAGCCGGATGCGGCGGGGATGGCCGGGCAGGCCGAGTGGTTCATGGACTACCGCAACGCGGACGGCTCGATCGCCGAGATGTGCGGCAACGGGGTGCGGGTGTTCGCCCGCTACCTGGTGCACGCCGGGCACGCGAAGCCGGGCGAGCTGGCGGTCGCCACCCGGGCCGGGGTGAAGCAGGTGCGGATCGCCGAGGACGCGGCCGACGGCACCCCGGGCGAGATCACCGTGGGCATGGGCCGCGCGGTGCTGCCCGGCCCGGACGGCATCACCGTCACCGTCGACGAGCGCAGCTGGCCCGCGCTGAACGTCAACATGGGCAATCCCCACGCGGTCGCGTTCGTGGAGGACCTCGCGCACGCCGGGCACCTGTACGACGCGCCGGTCACCGCGCCCCGGGGCGTGTACCCCCAGGGCGTGAACGTGGAGTTCGTGGTGGACCGCGGCGAGCGGCACGTGGCGATGCGGGTGCACGAGCGCGGCTCCGGCGAGACCCGCTCCTGCGGGACGGGCGCGTGCGCGGTCGCGGTGGCCGCGATCCGCCGCGCGGGCCTGGACCCGGCGGACACCGGACGGGCCGTCAGCTGGACGGTCGACCTGCCCGGCGGGCGGCTGGTGATCGAGGAGTTCCCCGACGGCCGGATCGAGATGACCGGCCCCGCCGTGATCGTCGCCGAGGGCGTACTGGTGTAACGGCAGGTCAGCCCGACGGGCCGTCAGCGCCCGCTTCCCAGGCCGGTATCCGGCTAATCCCCCCGTTCGGGTGATACCGGTGGCAGAGCGGAAGCGGGGGCTCGCCGAACCTGCTGTGCTCGGTAGCATGGACCACCGGGTCGGCCGTCGCTCCGGTGTTGCTGCCGGAGGTGCAGATGACCATCCGCTCCGAGTTGGCGGGCTCGCCGTCCAAGCAGCAGGCGAGCCGCTTCAGCCGTGCGGCGCTCGGCCGGGCCGGCCGGGCGGCGCTGCTCGCCACCGGGCGGACGCCCGTCCCCGACGCCATCGAACCGATCGTGCAGGCACATCGGGTGCACCACCCGCAGGCCGACCTGGCGCTGCTGGCCCGGGCCTACCGGGTCGCCGAGGAGAGCCACCGCGGGCAGACCCGCAAGAGCGGCGAGCCGTACATCACCCACCCGCTCGCCGTCACCATGATCCTCGCCCAGCTCGGTGCGGACACCACCACCCTGGTCGCCTCCTTGCTGCACGACACCGTCGAGGACACCGAGGTGACGCTCGATCAGGTCGGCGAGGTCTTCGGGCCGGAGATCGCGTACCTGGTGGACGGCGTCACCAAGTTGGAGAAGGTCGACTTCGGGGCGGCCGCCGAACCCGAGACCTTCCGCAAGATGCTGGTGGCCACCGGCGACGACGTCCGGGTGATGGTGATCAAACTCGCCGACCGGCTGCACAACATGCGCACCATCCGGCACATGAAGCCGGCCAGCCAGGTGCGGATCGCCAAGGTCACCCGGGACGTGCTGATCCCGCTCGCCGAACGGCTCGGCATCCAGGTGGTGAAGGCGGAGCTGGAGGACATCGTGTTCGCCACCCTGCACCCCGAGGAGTACGAGCGCACCGGCGCGGTGGCCGGTGGCCGGTCGGACGGCGTGCTCGCCCCGTTCGCCACCGAACTCGGCCGCCAGCTCGCCGAGGCCGGGATCGCCTCCGCCGTCACCGTCCGCCCCCGGCACCTGGTCTCGCTGCACCGGGTGATGATCAAGCGCGGGGCCGGCCCGGACGGCACCGGGCTGCGGCCCGCCGACTTCGGCCGGCTGCTGGTGGTGGTCGAGGAGAACGCCGACTGCTACGCGGTGCTCGGCGAGCTGCACACCTGCTGGACGCCGCTGCCCGGCGAGTTCAAGGACTTCGTGGCCGCCCCCAAGTTCAACCTGTACCAGTCGCTGCACACCGCGGTGGCGCTGCCCGGCGGCGAGGTGATCGAAGTCCTGGTGCGCACCCGGCGGATGCACGAGGTCGCCGAGACCGGCGTGGTCGCGCTCGGCGACCCGCGCACCGCCGACCGGCAGGGCGCCGCCGACGACCCCGAGGACCGCACCGACCCGGCCCGCCCCGGCTGGCTGGCCCGGCTGCTGGAGTGGCAGCAGGACACCCCCGACCCGGACGCCTTCTGGTCCGCGCTCACCGCCGACCTGCGCGACGACCGCGAGATCACCGCCGTCACCGAGGACGGCACCACCCTGCACCTGCCCGCCGGGGCCAGCTGTCTGGACGCCGCCTACCTGATCGGCGAGGAGACCGGCCACCGCTGCATCGGCGCCCGGATCAACGGCCGGCTCACCGCGCTCTCCACCGAACTGCGCGACGGCGACGTGCTCGGCCTGCTCACCGCCCCGCCCGGCGAGGACAGCGGCCCCGACCCGGAGTGGCTGGAGTACGTCCGCACCCCCGCCGCCCGGCTCGCCATCGAGCGCCGGCTGGCGGCCGGACCGCTGCCCGCGCCCGCCGCCGAACGGCCGCCCGCGGGCGACGCCCCGGTACCTGCCGCCGCACCGCCCGCGCCGCCCGCCGCCGCCCCCGGCGCGCCCGCGGACGTGCCCGAACTGCCCGGCGCCGCCGTCCGGTTGGCGCGCTGCTGCACGCCGGTGCCGCCCGACGAGGCGACCGGCATCGTGCTGCGCGGCGGGGCCGTCGCGGTGCACCGGGCGGGCTGTTCGACCGGCACCCGGATGCTACGCGGCGGCCGCCGGGCGGTCGCCGTCCGCTGGCTGCCCGGCGGCGCCCCGCAGTGGGGCTACCGGGCCACCCTGCACGCCGAGGCGCTGAACCGGCCCCGGCTGCTGGCCGACCTGACCGCCGCGATCTCCGGCGAGGGCGTGTCGATCTTCTCCGCCGAGGTCGAGCCGCCCCGCCAGCTGCGGGTGCGGCACAGCTACACCCTGGAGCTCGCCGACGCCGCCAAGCTGCCCGCGGTGATGCGGGCGATGCTCCGGGTGTCCGGCGTGTACGACGTGTACCGGCCGGGCGGGCCCGAGGAGCTGCCCGGCCGGGCCCCGGCGCCGGTGGCCGGGGCGGAGCGGGCCGTGCCGGGGCCGGTGGCGGGGGCCGCCGCGGCGGCTGGTAAAAGGGATGACTCGGGCACAGCGGGCGTGCGACCATCGTGGGGAATTCACGGCGGTTCCGCCGTGTTGTCCGAGAGCATCACCCGATCGATCCAAGGATGAAATGACCTCCACGTTCGACAGCCGCACCCGATCGAGCGAGTCGGCCAACCGCCTCGCCGACCTCAAGGCGGAAGCCCTGATGGACGAGGACCTCGCGGCGATCGACGAGGGCCTCGGCAACTACGACGGAGAGCAGTACGACCGTTCCGAGCGTGCCGCGCTCCGGCGTGTCGCCGGCCTCTCCACCGAACTGCAGGACGTCACCGAAGTCGAGTACCGCCAGCTCCGCCTGGAGCGCGTGGTGCTCGTCGGCGTGTGGACGGACGGCACGCTGGAGGAGGCGGAGAACTCGATGGCCGAGCTCGCCGCGCTCGCCGAGACGGCCGGCTCCCAGGTCCTGGACGGCGTGATCCAGCGCCGTGACAAGCCCGACGCGGCCACCTACATCGGCTCCGGCAAGGCCAAGGAGCTGCGCGACCTGGTCGCCTCCACCGGCGCCGACACCGTGGTCTGCGACGGTGAGCTCACGCCCGGTCAGTTGATCCACCTGGAAGACGTGGTGAAGGTCAAGGTCGTCGACCGCACCGCGCTGATCCTGGACATCTTCGCCCAGCACGCCAAGTCCCGGGAGGGCAAGGCGCAGGTCTCGCTCGCGCAGATGCAGTACATGCTGCCGCGCCTGCGCGGCTGGGGTCAGTCGCTGTCCCGGCAGATGGGTGGCGGTGGCTCCGGCACCTCGGGCGGCGGTATGGCCACCCGTGGTCCCGGTGAGACCAAGATCGAGACCGACCGGCGGCGGATCCGCGAGAAGATGGCGAAGCTCCGCAAGGAGATCGCCGAGATGAAGAAGGGCCGCGACACCAAGCGGCAGGAGCGGCGGCGCCACCAGGTGCCCTCGGTGGCCATCGCCGGATACACCAACGCCGGCAAGTCCTCGCTGCTCAACCGGCTCACCGGCGCCGGCGTCCTGGTGGAGAACGCGCTGTTCGCCACCCTGGACCCGACGGTCCGCCGCGCGCAGACCCCGAGCGGCCGGCTGTACACGCTGGCCGACACCGTCGGCTTCGTCCGGCACCTGCCGCACCACTTGGTCGAGGCGTTCCGCTCCACCATGGAGGAGGTCGCCGACGCCGACCTCATCCTGCACGTGGTGGACGGCTCCCACCCGGAGCCGGAGACGCAGCTCGCCTCCGTGCGCGAGGTGATCGTCTCGGTCGAGGCGCAGAACGTGCCCGAGATCGTGGTGATCAACAAGGCGGACGCCGCGGACCCGGCGGTGCTCCAGCGGCTGTTGCGCCGCGAGCCGCACGCCATCGTGGTCTCGGCCCGCAGCGGCCAGGGCATCGAGGAACTCCTCGCCCTGATCGACGAGGAACTGCCCCGCCCCGCGGTGGAGGTCAAGGTCCTGGTGCCCTACACCCGCGGCGACCTGGTCTCCCGGGTGCACGCGGAGGGCGAGCTGATCAGCGCCGAGCACACCGCGGAAGGCACGCTGCTGCACGCCAAGGTAGCGGCGGTGCTGGCCGCCGAGCTGGAGCGGTACGCGGTCGTCACCGCGTAGCCGCAGCGCACGAACGACGGACGGCCCGAGGCGGGAGCTCCCGCCTCGGGCCGTCCGCATGTCCGGGCTACTGCCCGCTCTTGTCCTGCAGGAAGGCCTCGAACATCCGCTTGGCGTCCGGGCCGAGGTTGGGTCCGGCCATCCAGGTGTCGTCACCGATCGAGTTGTCGGAGAACAGCACCGTCTTGCCGTCGTGCTTGGTGAACCAGCCACCGCCGGAGGCGCCGCCGGTCATGTCGCAGCCGATGGCGAGCATCGGCGGCCGGGAGGAGTCGAAGACGAACGGGGTCGGCTTGACGGCGGAGTCGCAGTGCTCCAACTCCTGGCCGTCGAACGGCTCGTCGGCCGGGTAGCCGTACGAGGACGCCGAGGTGATCTCGCCCGGCTGGGCGCCGAACCAGATCGGCATCGAACCGCCCACGGTCTCCTCCAGCGAACGGCTGGAGCCGTCCTGCGAGGCCACCCGGACCACCGCGAAGTCGAACTGGCTGATCGCGCTGCCGCTGTGGCCCTCCTTCTGGGTCGTCCACTGCGGCATCACGTACAGCGAGCGGGCCGCCCAGACGCCCAGCGGGGCGATCTGCTCACGGGTGGCGCTCTTGCCCTTGCCGTTGCTGGCCGCACCGGACTTGTTGTAGGAGGGGACGAAAACCAGCTTCTTGTAGTAGTCGCCGCCCTTGCCCCCGTGCACGCAGTGCGCGGCGGTCCACACCAGGTTGCTCTTGCCGGGGTGGCTCGGGTCGGACACCACGGTGCCCGAGCACACCATGCCGCCCTCCGGGGACTCGAAGAGGATCTTGCCGACCACCGCGGTGTCCGCGCTGTACGGGTGCGGCTGCGCCTTGGCCGGGATGGTCTTCGGGAAGACCACATTCGCCAGCGACGGCCACTGCTTGGTGTTCGGCTTGTCGACCTTGACACCCTGCGCGCCGGAGACCTTCTTCTGGTCCCAGAAGGCCTTGATCGCCTCCAGGTCCTCCGGCTTGAAGCCGTTCTTGGAGGCCCAGTCGGCCCAGTCGGAGGCGCTCCAGCTGGAGACCTTGGCGAGGGCGCCCTGAATGTCCTTCACATCGACGCCCGGCTGCCCGGAGCTGTTGCTTGCCGGCGGCGCCGCGTTCGCGGTCTTGCTCTGGCTCTGGCAGGCGGCGGTGGTGACGGCGAGTACCGTCACCAGGGCGGCCGCGGCGGCGGAGCGCACACGGCGTGCGGTGCGGTGCTGGCTGGTCATGGGTGATTCCCCCCGTGGTCGTCGTTCGGTCGAGAAGGTCGTGCGGAGGTGACGGGCGGTCACTTCCGGGAGATGTAGTCGAGGGCCTGGCGGGCCACGCCCTCCAGGTAGGGGCCGTTCAGGGTGGTGTGCGCCTGGGTGCCGATGGAGGTGTTGCTGACCAGCCGCTGGCGGCCGTCCGGGCCGTCCGCGAACCAGCCGCCGCCGGAGGCGCCGGCCGTCATGGTGCAGCCGATCACCAGCATCGCCGGGCGGGCGGCGTCGAAGCTCCGGGAGGCCGGGCGCCCGGCGTCGCAGCGCTCCAGCTCCTGCCCGTCGAACGGCGCGACCGCCGGATAGCCCCAGGCCTGGATCGCGAGCTGCTCGCGCGGCGCGTCGAACCACACCGGCACGGCGGTGCCGAGCACCTCCTCCAGCGAGCGGCTCTCGCCCTCCGGGCCGCGCACCTTGATCACCGCGAAGTCGTACTGGTTCGCGGCGTCCCCGCCCCTGGTGCCCTCGGTGGTCCACAGCGGTGAGGTGATCACCTTGTCCGCCCACCACTGCCCGAGCGGGGCGATCTCGGCGAGCGAGGCCCGGTGGTGGTCGCTGGCCGCGCCCGAGCTGTTGTACGCCGGGACGAAGACCAGGTTCTTGTACCAGTCGCCGCCCTTGCCCCCGTGCACGCAGTGCGCGGCCGTCCACACCAGATTGCTGTGGCCCGGGTTCGCCGGATCGGCCACCACGGTCGCCGAGCACTGGCCGGTGCCGCCGTTCGGCGCCGTCAGGAAGACCTTCCCCGACGCCGGATAGCTGGTGTACGGCCGCGGCACCGGCTGCGCGGCGACCGCCGGGAGCGGCCCCGGCCCGCTGCTCGCGGACGGTGACGGCGATTCGGCCGCCGGCGATTCGGCAGCCGCCGGCGCGGGCTGCTGCGGCGGCGCCTGGTCCATCGTCTCGGCGCTCCACGCGCCCGCCACCACCGGATTGCGGAAGCTGTGCCGCTGCGCCCAGCGGTCCCACTCGGCGAACCCCCAGTGCTTCAACTCGGCGAAGCTGTGCGGGTTCCCGTCCCCGCCCGGGCCGCCGTCCGAACCGCAGCCGGCCACTCCGCCCAGCAGCACGGCCGCGGTCAGCGCCGCCAGCACCCCCCGTGCCCTCACTCTCAACCCCCCTGAAACGGTCCGTTCCCCCGGGACAGTCTTTCATTCGGGCGCGGGCCACCGGCGGGCGGTGCGGTCCTGTTGGCGTCCGGTCACCGAACCGTGATGGTGACGGTCCGTCAGGATCCCAGCCGGTCGGCCGCTGCGCGGATGATCGACGGAAACTCACCGGAACGGGTGAGCCGATTTTGTGCCCTGCCCGCCGGGATAGGTAACCCTTACCCGAAGGCAATCGCGCGGCTCAAGGAGCGGATTTGTCCACCATCCTCACCGAGGTTCTCCCGGTCGCCCGGCCGTCGGCCGGGCACCCCACCCCGGACCTGCTGCTCCATCCCGATCCGGCCGTCGCCGCCGAACACGCCGCCACCGAGAGCCTGCTGCGGTGCTGGGCCCGGGAGACCGCCGCCGAACGCCCCGAGGGCGACCTGCTGCGCATCCCCGTCCTCGGCGGCGCGGCCCAGCTGTCCGCGCCGGTGCGGCACTGGTCGGCCTGCGGCTGGCACCGGTTCGGCCCCGCCACCGTCTCCACCGGCAACGCCGAGCACCCGGTGGACGCCGTCACCGTCGCCGCCCTGGTGGCCGGCGCCACCGGCCGCCCCGAACCCGGCCAGCTCGCCGACCTCACCTCCCGGGTGGCCGACTCGGTCGGCCGCACCGCTGAGATCCTCGCCCACCGCCGGGCACTCACCGCCGCCCCCGCCGACCCGTTCCTGCGCGCCGAACAGTCGCTGCTGCTCGGCCACCCGCTGCACCCCACCCCCAAGAGCCGCGACGGCCTCGGCCCCGCCCAGTCCGCCGCCTACTCGCCGGAGCTGCACGGCTCCTTCCGGCTGCACTGGTGGGCCGTCGACCGCAGCCTGCTCGCCGCGGACTCCGCCGCCGGCGCCCCCGCCGAGCGGCTCACCGCCGAGCTGTACGGCCGCCCGCTGCCCGCCGGCACCGCCGCCCTGCCGCTGCACCCGTGGCAGGCCCGGGAGCTGACCCTCCGCCCGGCCGTCGCCGAACTGCTGGAGCAGGGCCTGCTGACCGACCTCGGCCAGCACGGCGAGCCCTGGCACCCCACCAGCTCGGTGCGCACCGTCTGCCGGCCCGGCACCCCGTGGATGCTCAAACTCTCGCTGGGGCTGCGGATCACCAACTCCCGCCGGGAGAACCTGCGCAAGGAACTCCACCGCGGCGTCGAGGTGCACCGCCTGCTGGAAGCCGGCCTGGCCCGGCAGTGGCAGGCCGCCCATCCCGGCTTCGACATCGTCCGCGACCCGGCCTGGATCGGCGTCGACCACCCCGCCCTGGGCGACCCCAACGGCCTGGACACCGTGCTGCGGCAGCTGCCGTTCGGCCCCGCCGACCGGGCGCTGTGCGTGGCCGGTCTGGTCGCCGAACAGCCCGTCGCCCCGGACGGCTCGCAACTCGCCCAGCTGATCGGCGAACTCGCCGCCCGCAGCGGCCGGCCCGCGGCGACCGTCGCCACCGAGTGGTTCCTGCGCTACCTGGACGCCGTGGTCCTGCCGATCCTCTGGCTGGACGGGCAGGCCGGCATCGCGCTGGAGGCCCACCAGCAGAACAGCCTGGTCCTGCTCGACCCGCAGGGCTGGCCCACCGGCGGCCGCTACCGCGACAACCAGGGCTACTACTTCCGCACCTCGCACGCCGACCGGCTGCACCGGCTGCTGCCCGAACTCGGCGCGCACAGCGACACCTTCGTCCCCGACGCCGTCGCCGACGAACGCTTCGCCTACTACCTCGGCATCAACCACGTGCTCGGCCTGATCGGCGCCTTCGGCTCCCAGCAACTCGCCGACGAACAGCTGCTGCTGGCCGCGCTGCGCCGCTTCCTGGCCGGCCCCGCCGCCACCGCCACCGGCTCCACACTGCCCGCCCACCTGCTGGACGCCCCCACCCTGCGCTGCAAGGCCAACCTGCTGACCCGGCTGCACGGACTGGACGAACTGGTCGGCCCGGTGGAGACCCAGTCGGTGTACGTGGAGATCGCCAACCCGGTGGCCGGGGCGTGAGGCCCATCGCCACCAGTGCCGGTGAACTCGTCCTGCGCACCGTGCGGTTGAGCGCCGATCTGGAGCTGCTCACCGGCTGGATGAACGACCCGGAGACCGACCGCTGGTGGGCCCTCGCGGGCCCGCCCGAGACCACCGCCGCGCACCTCGCCGGGCAGCTCGACGGCGACGGCCGCAGCCGCCCCGTCCTCGCCCTGCTCGACGGCGAACCCACCGGCTACTTCGAGCTGTACCGCGCCGACCTCGACCCGCTGGCCGCGCACTACCCCGCCCGCCCGTACGACCTGGGCATCCACCTGCTGCTCGCCCCCGCCGCCCGCGGCCGGGGGCTGGGCACCCTGCTGCTCGACGCGATCGCCGCCCGGCTGCTGCGGGACGAACCCCGCTGCACCCGGGTGCTCGCGGAACCCGACGTCCGCAACACGCCCTCCGTCCGGGCGTTCACCGCCGCCGGATTCACCCGCGCCGCCGACCTCGACCTCCCCGACAAACGCGCCGCCCTGATGATCCGACCGCGGCCCGAGAGCTAGGACGCCATGACTTCCCACGACGACAGGACAGGCCAGCAGCCCGAGCCGTACGACCTGATCGGCGTCGGCATCGGCCCGTTCAACCTCTCGCTGGCCGCGCTCGCCGACCGGGCCGACACCGTCAGCGCGCTGTTCCTCGACGCCCGCACCGAATTCCGCTGGCACCCCGGCATGCTGGTGGACGGCGCCCGGATGCAGGTCCCGTTCCTCGCCGACCTGGTCTCCCTGGTGGACCCCACCAACCCGTGGTCGTTCCTCAACTACCTGCGCGACCAACAGCGGCTGTTCCCCTTCTACTTCAGTGAACGCTTCCAGCTCCCGCGCCGCGAGTACGAGCACTACTGCCGCTGGGCCGCCGACCGGCTCCCCAACTGCCGCTTCGACAGCCCCGTCGACGCCGTCCACTGGGACGCCCGGCAGCAGCACTACCGGGTGCACGCGGCCGGCCGGGTGCACCTGGCCCGGAACCTGGTGCTCGGCGTCGGCACCGAACCCGCCCGCCCCGAGGCGTTCGCGGCGCTGCGCCACCACCCGGCGGTGCTGCACTCCGCCGACTATCTGACCGAGCGGCAAAAGCTGGACGGAGCACGGGACATCACCGTGGTCGGCTCCGGCCAGTCCGGCGCCGAGGTGTTCCTCGACCTGCTGCGCCGGCACGCCGGCGACGGCACCCGGGTGCGCTGGCTCACCCGCACCCGGGCGCTCGCCCCGATGGAGTACTCCAAGCTCGGCCTGGAACAGTTCACCCCCGACTACACCCGCTACTTCCACGGCCTGCCCGAGCCCGTCCGGGACGCCCTGGTGCCCGCCCAGTGGCAGCTGCACAAGGCGGCCAGCGCGGAAACCCTCGCCGAGATCCACGACCACCTGTACGAGCGCACCGTGGGCCGCCCGATCGACGCCGAACCCGTCGAGATCCTCCCCGGCACCGCCGTCACCGAAGCCGGACCCGGCGCCGACGGCCGACTCGAACTGCACTGCCGGCACACCGACTCCGGCCGCCACCACCTGGTCCGCACCGACGCCGTGGTGCTCGCCACCGGCTACCGGGCGCACCGCCCCGCCCTGCTCGACCCGATCGCCGAGCTGATCGACTGGGACGATCAGGGCCGCTACCGGGTGGACCTCGACCACCGGGTCGCCACCCGGCAGCTACTCACCGGGGGGCTGTACGTCCAGAACGCCGAGTTGCACACTCACGGAGTCGGTACCCCGGACCTCGGGCTCGGCGCGCACCGCGCCGCCGTGATCCTGAACGCCGTCGCGGGCAAGACCCTGCACCCGCTGCCCCACCGCACCGCCTGGACCACCTTCGCACCCGGGCCCGCCCCGGCCCCGGTGCTTCCGCGACCCCAGGAAGGGAACGAGCGTGCCGCAGCCGGCCGTTGACACCGCACTCCACCTGCCGCCCCAGCTCACCACCGGACACTGGCAGGACGCCGCACGCGCCATGCTGGCCAAGCTGCTCGGCGAATTCTCCTACGAGGAACTGCTGCACCCCCGGTCGGAGGGCGGCCGTGACCACTACCTGCTCGAACTCCCCGACGCCGACTACCGGTTCACCGCCCGCCGGGGCGCCTACGGCAGCTGGCAGGTCGATCCGGGGTCGATAACCGGCGGCGAAGACCCGCTGAGATTCCTCCAACAGGCCCGGCACACATTGAAGTTGAGCGGCGACACCACCGGCCACCTGGTCCGCGAACTCACCGCCACCCTGATCGCCGACGCCCACCTGCGGGCCACCGCGCTGACCGCCGCCGAACTCGCCGACCTCGACCACGCGGCACTGGAGGGCCGGCAGACCGGCCACCCGTGGATCGTCGCCAACAAGGGCCGGCTCGGCTTCTCCGCCAACGACGCGGCCGGCTGGGCCCCCGAGGCCCGGCTGCCCCGCACCCTGCCGTGGCTCGCCGTGCACAAGAACCTGGCCGCCTTCCGCGGCGACGAGACCATCTACCAGACCGAACTCGACCCCGCGTTCCGTGCCCAACTCGGCGCACGCGCCGACGAGTTCTGGCTGCTGCCGGTGCACCCCTGGCAGTGGGACGAAACCGTGGTCGGCCTGTTCGCGCCGTGGATCGCCAGCGGCGAGATCGTCCCGCTGCCCACCGACGGCGACCTGCGGCTGCCCCAGCAGTCCATCCGGTCGTTCTTCAACCTCAGCCGCCCCGACCGGTGCACCGTCAAACTGCCGCTCGCCATCCTCAACACCCTGGTCTGGCGCGGCCTGCCCACCGAACGCGCCCTCGCCGCGCCCGCCGTCACCGCCTGGATCCAGCGGCTGCGCGACCAGGACCCGTACCTGCGCGAGGAATGCCGGGTGATCCTGCTCGGCGAGATCGCCTCCGTCACCGTCGAACACCCGCTGTACCGGGACCTGCCCGACGCGCCCTACCAGTACAAGGAACTGCTCGGCGCGATCTGGCGCGAGCCGCTCGGCCGCCACCTCGACGAGGGCGAACGCGGCCGTACCCTGGCCGCGCTGCTCCAGACCGGCTCCGACGGCCGCGCGCTGACCGCCGAACTCGTCGCCCGCTCCGGCCTGGACGTCCGCGCCTGGGTCGAGCGGCTGTTCGCGGTGATGCTGCCGCCACTGCTGCACTTCCTGTACCGCTACGGCCTGGTGTTCTCCCCGCACGGCGAGAACGCGATCATCGTGTTCGACCAGCAGGACGTCCCCGTCCGGCTGGCCGTCAAGGACTTCGTCGACGACGTCAACATCAGCGACCAGCCGCTGCCGGAACTCGCCGACCTGCCCGACGGGATCGGCGAGGTGCTGCTGCGCGAGAACCCCGACTACCTGTGCCAGTTCCTGCACTCCGGGCTGTTCATCGGCGTCTACCGCTACCTCGCGCCCCTGCTGGAGGAACAACTCGGCCTCCCCGAAGCCGAGTTCTGGGAGCTGCTGACCGAGCGGATCCGGGACTGCCAGCGGCGCTTCCCGGAACTCGCCGACCGGCACAAGCTGTTCGACCTGTTCGCGCCGCGGATCGACCGGCTCTGCCTGAACCGCAACCGGCTGCTGCTCGACGGCTACCGCGACCGCCCGGACCGCCCGCACGCCGCCGTCCACGGCCAGGTCGACAACCCGCTGCACAGCACCGCGCACCTCCCGGCCCGACCGCAGCGGATTGTCACCCCGGCCCCGTAGGCTGGGAAGGTCATGACGAACGACACCGCACCCCTGCCCGGCGGCCCGGACGCATCGGCGCCTCCCGTCCCCGCCTCCCGTATCCCGGAGCTGCTGCACGCCGCCGTCAACGCCGTCGGCGGCGTGGAGCGGCCCGGGCAGGTCCGGATGGCCGAGGCGGTCGCCGCCGCCGTAGACGAGGGCGAACACCTCCTCGTCCAGGCCGGCACCGGCACCGGAAAGTCCCTGGCCTACCTGGTGCCCGCCCTCGCCCACGGCGACAACGTGGTGATCGCCACCGCGACCCTCGCCCTCCAGCGCCAGCTCGTCGAACGCGACCTGCCGCGCACCGTCGACGCCCTGCACCCGACGCTGCGCCGCCGCCCGCTGTACGCGATGCTCAAGGGCCGCTCCAACTACCTGTGCCTGCACCGCGCCAACGAGGGCACCCCGAGCGACGAGGGCGAGGGCCTGTTCGACCCGGTCGACGCGCTCGGCGGCCCCACCGGCAAGCTCGGCCAGGACGTGCTGCGGCTGCGCGACTGGGCCGACGAGACCGACACCGGCGACCGCGACGACCTCACCCCGGGCGTCTCCGACAAGGCCTGGGCCCAGCTCTCCGTCACCTCCAAGGAGTGCCTGGGCGCCGCCCGGTGCGCCTACGGCCAGGAGTGCTTCGCCGAACAGGCCCGCGAGCGCGCCAAGTTGGCGGACGTGGTGGTCACCAACCACGCGATGCTGGCGATCGACGCGATCGAGGGCGCGCCCGTCCTCCCCGAACACGGCCTGCTGATCATCGACGAGGCGCACGAGCTGGTGAACCGCGTCACCGGCGCCGCCACCGCCGAACTCACCGTCGGTGCCGTCAACCGGGCGGTCAAGCGGGCGGCCAAACTCGCCAACGAGAAGGCGGTGGACGCGCTGCAGGCCGCCGCCGAGAACTTCCACGGCCTGATGGAGACTGCGCAGCCCGGCCAGGTCGAGGAACTCCCCGAATACCTCGGCTATGCCGTGGCCGGCATCCGGGACGCCTGCCGCCAGGTCATCACCTCGCTCGGCGAGACCCGCGACAAGGGCCTCAGCGACGAGGACGCCGTCCGCAAGCAGGCGATGGCCTCCGCGGAGACCCTGCACGAGACGGCGGACCGGCTGCTCACCGGCTCCGAGTACGACGTCATCTGGATCGAACGCAGCGACCGCTTCGGCCTCGGCACCGCCTCGCTGCGGGTCGCCCCGCTGTCCGTCTCCGGGCTGCTGCGGGAAAACCTGTACAAGGACCGTTCCGTCGTCCTGACCTCCGCCACGCTCAAGCTCGGCGGGGACTTCAACGGCGTCGCCGCGTCCCTCGGCCTGCCCGCCGAGACCAGGCTGCCCGACCACCGCACCCCCGACGGGCCGAGTGCCGAGACCGGCGAGGACGCCCCGCCGTACTGGCGCGGCCTCGACGTCGGCTCCCCGTTCACCTACCCCAAGCAGGGGATCCTCTACGTCGCCAAGCACCTGCCGCCGCCCGGCCGGGAACCCGACCGGCCCGAGATGCTCGACGAACTCACCGAACTGATCGGCGCCGCCGGCGGCCGCACCCTCGGCCTGTTCTCCTCGATGCGGGCCGCGCAGGCCGCGGCGGAGGCGCTGCGCGAACGGCTGGACGTGCCGATCCTGCTGCAGGGCGAGGACACCCTCGGCGAGCTCATCCGTACCTTCGCCTCCGACGCGCAGACCTGCCTGTTCGGCACCCTCTCGCTCTGGCAGGGCGTCGACGTCCCAGGCTCGGCCTGCCAGCTCGTCGTCATGGACCGGATCCCCTTCCCGCGCCCCGACG
This sequence comes from Kitasatospora sp. NPDC059673, assembly GCF_042734215.1. NCBI lineage: Bacteria > Bacillati > Actinomycetota > Actinomycetes > Kitasatosporales > Streptomycetaceae > Kitasatospora > Kitasatospora sp. NPDC059673. Next base: position 32,348 of record NZ_JBHWEN010000024.1, read on the forward strand.
ACCCGCTGATGAGCGCCCGCCAGAAGGACGTCGAATCCCGCGGCGGCAACGGCTTCATGGCCGTCGCCGCCACCCACGCCGCCCTGCTCATGGCGCAGGGCGCCGGCCGCCTGGTCCGCGCGGCGGACGACCGCGGCGTGGTCGCCGTCCTCGACCCCCGCCTCGCGACCGCCCGGTACGGGAGCTTCTTCCGTTCTTCCATGCCGGACTTCTGGTACACCACCGACCGCAACCAGGTCCGGCGGTCCCTCGCCGCGATCGACGCCTCCGCGCCACCGGTCAAGCCCCGCTAGGCACTCAACAGCAAGGTCCGGTCGAAGACGGGAGTACCGTCCTCGGCCGGACCTTACTGTTGGCAGCCTTCCGCTTCGCGCAGTTCCCCGCGCCCCCGGTTGTGCGCCCTCTGCCTACCTCAAAGCCTGCGCAGGACCGCCACGACCTTGCCGAGAATGGTCGCGTTGTCGCCGGGAATCGGCTCGTACGCCACGTTGTGCGGCACCAGCCAGATCTTCCCGTCCTCGCGCTTCAGCCGCTTCACCGTCGCCTCGCCGTCGATCATCGCCGCGACGATGTCCCCGTTCTCGGCGACCGGCTGGCGGCGGACCGTGACCCAGTCGCCGTCGCAGATCGCGGCGTCGATCATCGAGTCGCCCTTGACCGTCAGCGCGAACAGCTCGCCCTCGCCGACCAGCTGGCGGGGCAGCGGGAAGACGTCCTCGACGGTCTGTTCGGCGAGGATCGGGCCGCCGGCGGCGATCCGGCCGACCAGCGGGACGTAGGAGGTGGAGGGCCGGCCGGAGGTCTCCGCCGCAGCAGGGCGGGCGACCTCGACGCCGCGGACCTCGTAGGCGCGCGGGCGGTGCGGGTCGCGGCGCAGGAAGCCCTTGCGTTCCAGGGCCATCAGCTGGTGGGCGACCGAGGAGGTGGAGGACAGGCCGACGGCCTGGCCGATCTCGCGCATGGACGGCGGGTAGCCGCGCCGCTGGACGGAATCCCGAATGACCTCGATGACGCGGCGCTGGCGCTCCGTCAGGCCTGCCTCGTCGGTGCGGATGCCCGGGGGTCGGCCGGGGAGGGCACGGACGACGGGGGTGGGCACACCGAGCGGGGTTTCCTCGATCGGCTGACTACGGCTCATGGTCTGATCCATGCTCTCCTGGTCAGTGGTGCGCGCGGAACGCTCCTGCACCGGGATGGCGGTCTTGGCTTCGACGGTGTGCATGACGCTGGCGGCGCTGGGGGTGGACATCGCGGGCGACCCTCTCGACTGGTGCTCCAACTGCCCAGCTCAACTGGCGCCCCTATCGAAAGGTTGCGCCAAACACACGTTCGAGTGAATTTATTCGAGGTTGCCTGACGTGATCAAGCCTCCGGGTGTAAGTCGATTGCATGTTCGACTCGAACAGTCTATGGGGTTCCGGCGCGCGATGTCCCCGGCTCTCACCCGTTCGCCCGGCGTGGCGCGGCGTCCGCCACTAGATCTAGTGGCTAGTGTCCTCGATCGGGCACAGGTCTTGTGTTTCGAGTCGGGTAGAGTGGTGCGAGTCGTTCGCCGTCGGGTCGCAGGGAGGGAGTTCCAGGTGCACTGTCCCTTCTGTCGGCATCCGGACAGCCGTGTCGTGGACAGCCGCGCCAGCGACGACGGGTGCTCGATCCGCCGCCGCCGGCAGTGCCCGGACTGCAGCCGCCGGTTCACCACCGTCGAGACCGCCACCCTGATGGTGATCAAGCGCAGTGGTGTCACCGAGCCCTTCTCCCGCGAGAAGGTGATCTCCGGCGTCCGCAAGGCATGCCAGGGCCGCCCGGTCACCGAGGACGCGCTGGCCCAGCTCGGGCAGCGGGTCGAGGAGTGTGTGCGGGCCAGCGGCAGCGCCGAGCTCTCCACCCACGACGTGGGCCTGGCGATACTCGGCCCGCTGAAGGAGCTGGACGTGGTGGCGTACCTGCGGTTCGCCTCCGTCTACCGGGCGTTCGACAACCTCGAGGACTTCGAGGCCGCGATCGCGGAGCTGCGCTCCGAACGGCCCGCGGCCCCGCTGCCCGTGCTGTAACGGCCGGGCCTTTTCAGTTCTTTTCATTCAAGTCACCGCAGTACCCGTGTGCCGTGGCCGGGCTTCCGCCTGCCCGCGCACCAGGAGAACGAACCAGTCGTGCCCGGACTTTTCAGGGCACTTCGGGCGTTTGCCCAGGAGGAGGAGCAAGGCATGACAGACACCACGAGCGGGTCCGCGCGCGGGTCGAAGTCGGAGAAGGCCGCGAAGGGCGCCAAGGCCCCGAAGGCGGGCCTGCGGCTGGAGCGGATCTACACCACCCCTGGGGTCCACCCGTACGACGCGGTCACCTGGGAGCGCCGCGACGTCGTGATGACCAACTGGCGCGACGGGTCGATCAACTTCGAGCAGCGCGGCGTGGAGTTCCCCGACTTCTGGTCGGTGAACGCCGTGAACATCGTCACCAGCAAGTACTTCCGCGGCGCGGTCGGCACCCCGCAGCGCGAGTGGAGCCTGAAGCAGATCATCGACCGGGTGGTGCTCACCTACCGCGCCGCCGGTGAGAAGCACGGCTACTTCGCCTCCCCGGCCGACGCCGAGATCTTCGAGCACGAGCTGACTCACGCCCTCCTCCACCAGGTGTTCAGCTTCAACTCGCCGGTCTGGTTCAACGTCGGCACCCAGCAGCCGCAGCAGGTCTCCGCCTGCTTCATCCTGTCCGTCGACGACTCCATGGAGTCGATCCTCGACTGGTACAAGGAAGAGGGCATGATCTTCAAGGGCGGTTCGGGCGCCGGCCTGAACCTGTCCCGGATCCGCTCCTCCAAGGAACTGCTCTCCTCCGGCGGCAACGCCTCCGGCCCGGTCTCCTTCATGCGCGGCGCCGACGCCTCGGCCGGCACCATCAAGTCCGGTGGCGCGACCCGCCGGGCCGCCAAGATGGTCGTCCTGGACGTGGACCACCCGGACGTCGAGGCCTTCATCGAGACCAAGGTGAAGGAGGAGGAGAAGATCCGCGCCCTGCGCGACGCCGGGTTCGACATGGACCTGGGCGGCGACGACATCGCCTCCGTCCAGTACCAGAACGCCAACAACTCGGTCCGCGTCAACGACGAGTTCATGACCGCGGTCGAGAACGGCACCGGCTTCGGCCTGCGCGGCCGGATGACCGGCGAGGTCATCGAGACCGTCGACGCCAAGGGCCTGTTCCGCAAGATGGCCGAGGCCGCGTGGGCCTGCGCCGACCCGGGCATCCAGTACGACTCGGTGATCAACCACTGGCACACCTGCCCGGAGTCGGGCCGGATCAACGCCTCCAACCCGTGCTCCGAGTACATGCACCTGGACAACTCCAGCTGCAACCTGGCCTCGCTGAACCTGATGAAGTTCCTCCGCGACGACGACAGCTTCGACGCGCAGACCTTCGCCAAGGTCGTCGAGCTGGTCATCACCGCGATGGACATCTCCATCTGCTTCGCCGACTTCCCGACCGAGAAGATCGGCGAGACCACCCGCGCCTACCGCCAGCTCGGCATCGGCTACGCCAACCTCGGCGCGCTGCTGATGGCCACCGGCCACGCCTACGACTCCGAGGGCGGCCGCGCCCTGGCCGGCGCGATCACCTCGCTGATGACCGGCACCGCCTACCGCCGCTCCGCCGAACTCGCCGGCGTGGTCGGCCCGTACGACGGCTACGCCCGCAACGCCGCCCCGCACCAGCGGGTGATGAAGCAGCACGCGGACGCCTCCTCGGCCGTCGCCCCGCTGGACGACCTGGACGCCCCGGTGTGGGCCGCTGCCAACGACACCTGGTCCGAGGTGGTCCGGCTCGGCGCGCAGAACGGATTCCGCAACGCGCAGGCCTCGGTGCTCGCCCCGACCGGCACCATCGGCCTGATGATGGACTGCGACACCACCGGCGTCGAACCCGACCTGGCCCTGGTCAAGTTCAAGAAGCTGGTCGGCGGCGGCTCGATGCAGATCGTCAACGGCACCGTCCCGCGCGCCCTCAAGCGCCTCGGCTACCAGGACGAGCAGATCGAGGCGATCGTCGCGCACATCGCCGAGACCGGAAACGTCATCGACGCGCCCGGCCTGAAGGCCGCCCACTACGAGGTGTTCGACTGCGCCATGGGCGAGCGGTCGATCTCCCCGATGGGCCACGTGCGGATGATGGCCGCGATCCAGCCGTGGATCTCCGGCGCGATCTCCAAGACCGTCAACATGCCGGAGAACGCCACCGTCGAGGACGTCGAGGAGATCTACTTCCAGGCCTGGAAGCTCGGCGTCAAGGCGCTCGCCATCTACCGCGACAACTGCAAGGTCGGCCAGCCGCTCTCGGCCAAGACCAAGACCCCGGCGGCCACCACTGTCGCTGCGCCCGCCCCCGGGGTCGAGAAGGTCGTCGAGTACCGCCCGACCCGCAAGCGCCTGCCCAAGGGACGCCCCGGCATCACCACCTCCTTCACGGTCGGCGGCGCCGAGGGCTACATGACCGCCAACTCCTACCCGGACGACGGCCTCGGCGAGGTCTTCCTGAAGATGTCCAAGCAGGGCTCGACCCTCGCGGGCATGATGGACGCCTTCTCCATCGCCGTCTCGGTCGGCCTGCAGTACGGCGTCCCGCTGGAGACGTACGTCGCCAAGTTCACCAACATGCGCTTCGAGCCGGCCGGCCTGACCGACGACCCGGACGTGCGGATGGCGCAGTCCATCGTGGACTACATCTTCCGCCGCCTGGCGCTCGACTTCCTGCCGTTCGAGACCCGCTCCGCGCTCGGCATCCACTCCGTCGAGGAGCGCACCCGGCACCTGGAGACCGGCTCCTACGAGCCGATCGAGGAGGAACTCGACGTCGAGTCGCTCGCCCAGTCCGCGCCGCTCGCCGCCGAGAAGCCGCACGTCGCCCTCCCGGTCGTCGAGCAGCCCAAGCCGGCACCCGCCGCGCACAACTCCACGGAGCTCGCCGAGATCCGCCTCGGCCTGAACGCCGACGCGCCGCTCTGCTTCTCCTGCGGCACCAAGATGCGCCGCGCCGGCAGCTGCTACCTCTGCGAGGGCTGCGGCTCCACCAGCGGCTGCAGCTGACGCGCCGTCACCGGGCAGTAGCGCGCAGGGCGTCGACCGTTAATTCGGTCGGCGCCCTGCGCCGTGTGCGGACACAATGCCGGGATGGATGAGGTATCGAACAACCGGCTGGAACTGCGCATCGACGAGGCCTCGGAGGGTCGGCGTGAACTCCGGCTGCTGGCCGACGGGCGTGACCTGCTGGACACCGGTTTCGCCGATGGGCACCTCGGCCCGGACCCGCGCTCCCTGCTCGGGCCGTACAGCCCGCTGCTGCCCGGCCCCGAGCCCCGGGAAGTCCAGCTCCACGTGGCGGGATGCGGTGAAGAGTGCTGCGGCGCCCTGTATGTGACGGTGCGCCAGGACGGCGGCGCCGTGGTCTGGGACGGCTGGCGCAACCCCGACATCAAGGGCCTCGACCTCCCGGCGTACCGGTTCGACGCCGCGCAGTACCTGGCGGAGCTCGACCGCGCGGGTATCGGCGTCGAGGACTGGCCCGCGCGCGGCGTCGGACGCCTGGTGCAGGCCCAACTCGCCCGCCGGCCAGAGCTGTTGGCCGCCTGGGAGTGCGAGTTCGACGCCCTGTGGACCTGGTCTTCGGGCCCCGACCGGATCGACCTGACTTTCTTCTGGCGCCCGGCCGTCTCGGACCGCCCCGGCGAATCGCCCTACCTGCAGTTCCTGGTCGAACTGACCGTCCCCGCCGGTGACCCGGTCGAACTGGCCGCCGACCTCGTCGACCGTCTCACCTCGGCGGACCCGCGCGCCCAGGCCCGGGTCTGCGGCGGCAGCGCGGAGTACGCGGAGCTGCTCGGCTACCCGTGGCCGGAGGACATGTGACCCCGGGGTGACCCCGTTCCCCCGGGTGCGTCGGCCGGGCTGCCGGGTGCGCGGCAACCGCGCAGGCTGGGGTGGAGATGGGGTGAGCGCGATGCGGCAGATCGTGGTGACGGGCGGGACGGGGACGCTGGGCCGGGTCGTGGTGGGCCGGCTGGTGGCGCGGGGCTGCCCGGTGCGGGTGGTGAGCCGGCAGGCGCACACGCCGGGGGAGCACGGCTGGGCGGTCGCCGATCTGGTGACCGGGCGCGGGGTGGAGGCGGCGGTGGCGGGCGCGACCACGGTGGTGCACTGCGCGACCACCAGCGGGAAGCGGGACGTGGACGCCACCCGTCGGCTGGTCGCGGCGGCCCGCGAGGCCGGCGTGACGCACCTGGTGTACGTGTCGATCGTCGGCGTGGACACGGTGCCGCTCGGCTACTACCGGGCGAAGGCGGAGTGCGAGCGGCTGATCGCCGCGTCCGGTCTCGGCTGGACGGTGCTGCGCGCCACCCAGTTCCACGACCTGCTGGTGCGGATGCTGGACGGGCTGTCGAAGGCGCCGGTGCTGCTGCTGCCGCGCGGGGTGGCGTTCCAGCCGGTGGACGTCCGGGACGTCGCCGAGCGGCTGGCCGACCTGGCGGAGGGCGGGCCGGCCGGACGGGTGGCGGACTTCGGCGGCCCGCAGGTGCGTGCGGTGGAGGCGCTGGCGGCGGAGTTCCTGCACGCGCGGGGCCGGCGGCGGCCGGTGCTGCGGGTGCCGACGCCGGGCGGGGCGATGAAGGCGCTGCGGGCGGGCGGGAACCTGGCGCCGGAGCACGCGGACGGCCGGATCACCTTCGCGGAGTATCTGGCGGAGCGGTACTGACCCCGTGCCCGGCCCTGGAGCGGGACGGGGCGGGACGAGGGGCACCGACTCGGCCAAGCGGGTGCTCTCGCTGCGCGCGGCGGCCGGGCAGCGGGTGCGCCGGATCGAGACCGGCCACCTGTTGCCCGGACTGATCCGGGAGGGCGGCGCGGCGGCGCGCGTGCTGCGCGAGCGGGGTGTGGACCTGGCGGATCCGGAGCGGGCGGCGGAGGCGCTGACGGATGGTCGGGCGGCGGCCTCGTAGCACGGCGCGGTCACAACTGGGGTGCTGCCCGATGAAGGTCGAACGCGCTCCTTGGCGTGGGGTGGTCGGTGGGTTAACGTCTTTGAGCCAGCGATCAGCTGGGTGCACAGACCCCATCTTCGGTACAGCGCAGTGTTGTTTCTCTTACGGCTGGCATGCCCATGCCCTGGCAAGGAGGACCGCATTGATCACCCCCGTGACCACTGGACGCCGGAGGCTGCTGGCCGTACCGGCCGTTCTGGCACTGGCACTGACAGCCGCCTGTTCCAACAGTTCCTCGTCCGACGGCGGGGGCGGTTCTTCGGCCGCCACGCTCACCGGTGACTGCGCAAAGTACCAGGCGTACGCGGGTCATTCGGGCACCAAGGTGTCGATGTACGCGTCGATCCTGGCGCCCGAGTCGGATTCGCTGGAGAAGTCCTGGGCCGACTTCAGCTCCTGCACCGGCATCAAGATCGTCTACGAGGGCTCCAACGACTTCGAGTCGCAGCTGCCGGTCCGGGTGGCCGGCGGCAACGCCCCCGACCTGGCGGTCATCCCGCAACCCGGCCTGCTCGCCCAAATGGTGAAGAGCGGCAAGGTGGTCAAGCCCCCGCAGCAGACCGTCGACAACGAGAACAAGTGGTCGCCGATCTGGAAGACCTACGGGTCGGTCAACGGCACCTTCTACGCGGCGCCGATGAGCGCCAACATGAAGTCCCTGGTCTGGTACTCCCCGAAGGCGTTCAAGGCCGCCGGGTACGAAGTCCCCAAGACCTGGGCCGACTTGATCGCGCTCAGCGACAAGATCGCCAGGGCCGGCGCCATGAAGCCCTGGTGCGGCGGTATCGGCTCCGGCACCGCCACCGGCTGGCCGGCCACCGACTGGCTGGAGGAGATCGTCCTCGGCTCCTACGGCGGCGACGTCTACGACCAGTGGGTCAGCCACAAGGTGAAGTTCTCCGACGAGAAGATCACCACCGCGATGAAGACCGTCGCCGACTGGATGCAGAACCCGGCCTGGGTCAACGGCGGCTTCGGCGACGTCAAGTCGATCGCCACCACCACCTTCCAGGACGCCGGCACCCCGATCCTCAGCAACAAGTGCGCGATGCTCCAGCAGGCGTCCTTCTACCGCGCACAGTGGCCCAAGGGCACCAGCATCGCCCCCGACGGCGACGTCTTCGCCTTCCACCTGCCGGCGGTGAACCCGCAGGTCACCAACCCGGTCGAGGGCGGTGGCGAGTTCGTCGCCGCGTTCGCCGACCGGCCCGAGGTGCAGGCCGTGCAGAACTACCTGTCCAGCTCCGAGTGGGCGAGCAGCCGGGTCAAGGTCTCGCCGGGCTGGGTGTCCGCCAACCAGGGCGTCGACAAGAGCCTGTACACCGACCCGATCGACAAGCTGTCCGCCGAGTCGCTCACCGACCCGGCCGCCACCTTCCGCTTCGACGCCTCCGACCTGATGCCCGCCGCCGTCGGCGCCGGCGCCGAATGGAAGGCGCTCACCGCCTGGTTCGCCGAGGGCCAGTCGATCCAGAAGACGGCCGCCGACATCGACGCCGCCTGGCCCCAGTAGGCCGGACTCCCCGGGCAGCGCGGGCGGGTGAACCACCTGCCCGCGCTGCCCTCCCCATGCCCTGAAGATCACCAGGTCTTGAGGAAGGACCCCGCGCATGCCCAACGACACCCGGCTCGCCGGGCCGGCGCTCCACCTCGCGGACTCGCTGTGGCAGGACGCGGCGCTCAAGTTCGGCAACACCGGCGGCGCCGTGCTGGGCTTCGTCGGCGTCCTGCTCGCCGTGTTCTTCGCGGCCGGCCGCGCCACCGGACGCTTCTCCCGGCCGCTGACGATCGCGCTGATGCTCGGCCCGGCGATCGTCCTGCTGCTCACCGGCCTGGTGGTGCCACTGCTGCGCACCGTCGTGCTGAGCTTCCTGGACGCCGACGGCACGAAGTTCGTCGGTGGGAAGAACTACGGCTGGGCGCTGACCAGTTCACCCATCCACGGGGTGCTGCTGAACACCCTGCTGTGGCTGGTGGTCGCTCCCTTCGCGGCCACCGGGCTCGGCCTCGGGCTGGCCCTGATGGTGGACCGGATGCGCGGGCAGGCGATCTACAAGTCGCTGATCTTCATGCCGATGGCGGTCTCGCTGGTGGCCGCCTCGCTGATCTTCAAGCTGGTGTACGAGTCGCGCGGCGCCGGGCAGAACCAGGTCGGCCTGCTCAGCCGGCTCGCCGTCGCGCTCGGCTGGGACGATCCGCCGAACTGGATCCTGTCCCAGCCGCTGAACAACTTCCTGCTGATGGCCGTCCTGGTCTGGGTGCAGACCGGCTTCGCCATGGTGGTGCTGTCCGCCGCGATCAAGGCCATCCCGGACGAGATCACCGAGGCCGCCCGGCTCGACGGCGCCACCGGCCTGCGGCTGTTCCTGCACGTCACCGTGCCGATGATCCGCACCACGCTGGTGGTGGTGCTCACCACCGTCATGATCATCACACTGAAGGCCTTCGACATCGTCCGCACCATGACCGGTGGCAACTACGGCACCCAGGTGCTCGCCAACGAGATGTACTCGCAGACCTTCGAGCAGTACAACTACGGCCGCGGCAGCGCCCTCGCGGTGATCCTCTTCCTCGCGGTGGCGCCCCTGGTGGTCTACAACATCGCCCTGCTGCGCAAGGAGCGTGCGACCCGATGAGCGCCCAGCCCACCCTGGCCCCCGCCAAGGCCGCCGAGCCCGAACTGCCGCCCGTGAAGGCCGTCCGGCGGTCCTTCAGCAGCCCGCTGGCGAGCGTCCTGGTGGTCGTCGTGACGGCCCTGTGGACCATCCCGACCGTCGGCCTGCTGGTCACCTCGCTGCGTCCCAAGGGCGACGTCGCGTCCACCGGCTGGTGGGAGGCGTTCGTCCACCCCGACTTCGGGCTGGAGAACTACCGGGCGGTGCTGTTCGACAACTCCTTCGGCACCTCCGGCGGCCTGATGCCGTACCTGGTCAACTCGGTGGCGATCAGCATCCCCGCCACCGTCTTCCCGCTGGTGCTGGCCGCGATGGCGGCGTACGCGCTGGCCTGGGTGCGGTTCAAGGGCAGCGACACCCTGTTCTTCGTGATATTCGCGCTGCAGATCGTGCCGCTGCAGATGGCGTTGATCCCGCTGCTAAGGCTGTTCTCCGGCGGCGCCCACCTCGGCTCGGTGACCGTCATTCCGGCGCTCGACCTGAAGGACACGTACGTGCCGGTGTGGCTGACCCACACGATGTTCGCGCTGCCGCTGGCGATCTTCCTGCTGCACAACTTCATCGCCCAGCTGCCGCGGGACCTGATGGAGGCGGCGGTGGTGGACGGGGCCTCGCACTTCAAGATCTTCCGCTCGATCGTGCTGCCGCTGAGCGCCCCCGCGCTGGCCTCGTTCGCCATCTTCCAGTTCCTGTGGGTGTGGAACGACCTGCTGGTGGCGCTCACCTTCGCCGGCGGCAACCCGACGGTCGCGCCGATGACCTCCCGGCTCGCCCAGCTGTCCGGCTCCAACGGCAGCCGCTGGGAGCTGCTCTCGGCGGGCGCCTTCCTGTCGATGCTGGTGCCGCTGGCGGTGTTCTTCGCCCTCCAGCGCTACTTCGTCCGCGGGCTGCTGGCCGGGTCGGTGAAGGGCTGAGGCCCGCCACCGGGCTGTTCAAGTGTTGAACGCGGTGGCGGGTGTTGAAGGTGTGCAGACACACGGGTCGGATGCGGAGCGTTCGCGTTCGAGTTGGCCGGAAGTCGTGGCTGTGATGTGAGGGTTCTGCGGACGCGCCGGGGTCGGAGCCGATAGGACGGAGGACGGCACTTCTGCCGTTCATCCGGTCATCCGACCTTGGGGGGTTGGCGTGAGGTTCAGAAAACGGCTCGCCGGGCTGCTCGTGGCCCTGCTCGCATCCACCGGGCTGATGGCGGCGCCCGCGGCACACGCGGAAACCGCCGTCCTCGGCAACAACACCATCGGCACCGCCACCGACTCCGGCGACTCCAACTACATCAACACCTCGCGCTTCGTGACCGGCTCCAGCGGCGGAACGGTCAACAGCGTCAGCGTGTACGTGGGCGCCGTCGGCTCCACGCCCAACGACCAGTACCAGGTCGCGGTGTACGGCGACGTCGCCGGCAAGCCCGGCGCGCTGCTCGGCTCCTCCGCCTCCGGCACGCTCACCGCACACGCCTGGAACACCCTGCCGGTCACCGCGACCCTCGCGCCCAACACGCCCTACTGGCTGGCGTACAACTCCAACGGCGTCTCCGCCGCGGTCAACAACCTCAACTACTCCACCGGCGGCCAGAGCGGCTACTCCACCGGCGGCGCGGCCTTCGGCAGCTGGCCCAGCAGCTTCGGCGCCGTCTCCACCGGCAACCTCAACTACTCCATCTACGCCACCTACACCCCGTCCGGCGGCGGCAGCGGCACACCCGGCAACGGCCCCGGCAACGAGGGCCCGATCCTGCTGGTCACCGACCCGGCCAACCCGTACACCTCGTACTACGGCGAGATCCTCAAGGCCGAGGGCCTGAACTACTACAAGACCGCCGACCTCGGCACCGTCACCTCCGCCACCCTCGCCCAGTACGACGTGGTGCTGCTGGCGGAGAACCAGCTGACGGCCGCCCAGACCACCATGTTCACCAGCTGGGTGAACGGCGGCGGACGGCTGGTCGCGATGCGGCCCGACAAGCAGCTCGCCGGGCTGCTCGGCCTCACCGCCACCACCGACACACTGGCCGACTCCTACCTGAAGATCGACACCACCGCGGCGCCCGGCACCGGACTGACCTCCGACACCATGGGCTACCACGGCACCGCCGACAAGTACACGCTGAACGGCGCCACCGCCGTCGCCACCCTGTACAGCGACGTCGCCGTGCCCACCACCAACCCCGCCGTCACGCTGCGCACCGCCGGCACCGGCCAGGCCGCCGCGTTCACCTTCGACCTCGCCAAGTCCGTGGTGCAGACCCGCCAGGGCAACATCGCCTGGGGCGGGCAGCAGCGCGACAACGTGGACGGCATCGAGGCCAGCGAGATGTTCTTCGGCACCGGCGGACAGCTCAACTGGAACAACCTCGACAAGGCACAGATCCCGATCGCCGACGAGCAGCAGCGCCTGCTCGGCAACCTGATCACCACCATGGACGCCGCCAAGAAGCCGCTGCCGAAGTTCTGGTACTTCCCCCGCGACGTCAAGGCCGTCGTGGTGATGACCGGCGACGACCACGGCATCGGCGGCACCACCGGACGCTTCGACGGCTACATCGCGCAGAGCCCGGCCGGCTGCAACGTGGCCAACTGGGAGTGCGTGCGCGCCTCGTCCTACGTCTACGCCAGCGGGCCGATGACCGACGCCCAGGCCAAGGCCTACTCCGACCAGGGCTTCGAGATCGGCACCCACATCACCACCAACTGCACCCCGTGGGGGACCCCCGCCGACCTGGCGAACGTCTACACCACCCAGATCGCCGCCTGGAAGGCCAAGTTCCCGTCCCTGCCCAACGCGGACAGCACCCGCACCCACTGCGTCGAGTGGGACGACTGGGCCACCCAGGCCAAGACCAAGCTGGCCAACGGCATCCGGCTGGACACCGATTACTACTACTACCCGGCCAGCTTCGTGCAGGACCGGCCCGGCTACTTCAACGGCACCGGGCTGCCGATGAAGTACGCGGACAGCAACGGCGCCACCATCAACGAGTACCAGTCCACCACCCAACTCACCGACGAGTCCGGGCAGTCCATGCCGGGCACCGTCAACACGCTGCTGGACAACGCGTACAACGCCAAGGGCTACTACACCGTCCTGACCGCCAACATCCACACCGACTACGCCGCCTCCACCGCGTCCGACCAGGTCATCGCCTCGGCCAAGGCGCACGGCACCCCCGTGGTCTCCGGCCGCCAGCTGCTGAACTGGCTGGACTTCCGCAACGGCTCCGCGTTCTCCGGGATGGCCTGGAACGCGAACACCCTGAGCTTCAGCATCACCGGCGGCGCGAACGGCCTGCGGGCCATGGTCCCGGTCAACTCGGCGGGCGGCACCCTCACCGGCATCAAGCAGGGCACCACCGCCGTCAACTACCGGATCGAGACCATCCACGGCATCACGTACGCCTTCTTCGACGGCAACGTGGGCTCGTACACGGCGACCTACGGCACCGACACCGTCCCGCCGACCGTCACCGGCTCCGTCCCCGCCAACGGTGCGACCGGCGTCGCCGCCACCGCCCCGGTGAAGGCCTCCTTCAGTGAGCCGGTCCAGGCCGCCACCGTCAACTCCACCAACGTCACGCTGAAGACCACCAGCGGCGGCACCGCGGTGGCCGGCACCGTCGCCCTGGACTCCGCGACCAACACCGTCACCTTCACCCCGAACGCCGCGCTCTCGCTCAGCACGGGCTACACGCTGAGCGTCGCCAACGTGAAGGACCTGGCGGGCAACACCCAGGCCGCCGCCTACACCGCGGCCTTCACCACCGCCGGCGCCCCGCCGCAGACCATCGGCAACAACACCATCGGCACCCAGCTCGACGACACCAACTCCAACCACCTCAACGGCTCGAAGATCACCACCGGCGCCTCGCCGATCGCACTCAGCTCGCTGAACGTGCACATCGGCCAGACCAGCGCCTCGCCCAACAACCAGTTCCAGATCGCCGTCTACAGCGACAACGGCGGCTCGCCGGACGCCCTGCTGGCCACCAGCTCGGTGGGCACGCTGAGCGCCAACGCCTGGAACAGCGCCGCCGTCACCTACACGCTGGCCGCCAACACCACCTACTGGCTGGTCTACAACTCCAACGGCACCAGCTCCACCGTCAACAACATGCACTACAGCTCCGGCCCCGCCGGGTCCGGCGTCTACAGCAACGCGAGCGTCCCGTTCGGCACCTTCCCGGCGAGCTTCGGAACCGCCGTGAAGGACAACCTCGTGTACTCGCTGTACGGGGCCTACTGATCGGGCCCGGTGGTCCTGCTCCGCAGTCCCACTGCCGGGGCGGTTTGTGTCACAACTCTGTGACCAAGCCGCCCCGGCGGCTTTTTGAACCTGTTCAGAAGTGGCCTTCGGGCTCTAGAGTCACCGGCACGACCAGGCGTGCGACTGGCCGAAAACCTTCGTGCGCCCGCATTCTGAGGGGGTTTCATGTCCCAGTCCACCGGCTCCAACGGCCCTGGTGGTTCCACCGGCTCAGGTGGTCCCGGCGAACAGCCGCAGCCGGCGAACCCGTTCGCGGCACCTGCGGGACCGCGTCCTGGGGCGTCCGGGAAGGGGGCGCCGGTGGGGGCTGCTGCGGGTGCGATGGGCTCGGCGGGTGCGGTGGGCTCGGTGGGCTCGGCGGGTGCGGTGGGCTCGGTGGCGGCGGGCTCGGTGGGCTCGGTGGGGGCGGTGGGTGCTGGGGGAGCGAATCCCTATGCGCCGTACCAGCACCGGCCGCTGGATCCGCTGCCCGAATCGGAGTGGCTGCGGCCCAGCAAGGCCCGTCCTGCCGCGCCCGCCGGGCTGCGGGTGCTGGCGGCGGCGGGCGCGTCCGGGCTGGTCAGTGCGCTGGTGCTGGGCGACGGACTCGGAGTCAACCTGCTGCTGTGCGCCGTCGCGGGTGCGGTGGGCGCCGGGATGACCGCGCTGGCCACCGGGCGGCGCGTCAAGCCCTGGCACCTGGCGTTCGCTGCGGCCGCGCTGCTGCTCTGCCTGGTGCCGGCCGTCAGCGGTGCGGACGGGGCGGTGACGCTCGCCGTGATCGCCGCGATATGCATCGGCTCGCTCACCCTGCACGGCGGTGCCCGCTGGGTCGGGGTGGCGATGGGATCGATCGGCCTGTGGGCCCACTTCCTGCCCGGGCTCGCCTGGGGAATCCGGTCGCTGAAAGAGCGTCGCTTTCCGGCCAAGGCTCGTGCCGGGCAGGTGGTGAAGGCCGTCGGAGTCTCCCTGGTGCTGCTGGTGGTCTTCGGCACGCTGTTCGCCGGCGCCGACACCACCGTCGCCGACCTGCTGAGCCACCTCGTCCCCTCGATGGAGGCCGGGGAGACCCCGCTGCGGTTCGTGTACTTCGTCGGCGGAGTGCTGCTCGCTCTGGGCGCCGCGCACACCGCCGCCGCCCCCCGCCGCTGGGACCGCACCAGGACCCGGGCCGGCAAGGAGCGCGGCCGCCTGGAGTGGGCGATGCCGCTGGCGGTGATGAACCTGCTGTTCGGCACCTTCGTGGTGGTGCAGCTGGTGGTGCTGATCGGCGGCTACGGCTCGATCATGCGCCGCACCGGGATGACCCCCGCCGCGTACGCCCGCCAGGGTTTCTGGCAGCTGCTCTGGATCGCCGTGCTCACCCTGGTGGTGGTCGCGCTCGCCAAGTACTGGGCGCCGCGCAGCAACGCGGGCGACCGGCGGCTGGTCAAGGTGATGCTCGGACTGCTCTGCACGCTCACCCTGGTCGTGGTCGGCACCGCCCTGGTCCGGATGAGCCTGTACATGGACGCGTTCGGGCTCACCCGCCTGCGGGTCAACGTCGCCGCGACGGAGATCTGGCTCGGCCTGGTCTTCCTGATGGTGCTGTTCGGCTCCGTCCTCTCCTCCCGCCGCTGGCTGCCCCGCGCGGTGGTGCTCAGCGCCGCCCTGGCCGTGGCGCTGTTCGGCCTGCTGCGGACCGACGGCCTGATCGCCGACCAGAACGTCGACCGCTACCGCGGCGCCGTTACCCAGCTCGACGTCAACTACCTGCGTGGCCTCTCCGTTGACGCCGTGCCCGCTCTTGACCGGCTGCCCGACGATCTGCGCACCTGCGCGCTCCAGCCGATCGCCGCCGAGCTGGCGGACCAGCCCACGCCCTCCTGGTACGCCATCAGCCGGGCCGAGGCCCGCGCCCGGGAGATCCTCGCGGCACGGCCCGTGGTTTGGGACCTGGGCGAGGCCTGCCGACGGGTCGGGCTGCCCACGTACCGGGTCGAGGCCCGCTGACCTTGGGCCGCTGACGTTGGGTCGCTGGCGTGGTCCGCTGTCGTGGTCCGCTGTCGTGGTCCGCTGGCGTTGGGCCGTTGTCGTCGGGCCGCTGACGTGGTCCGCTGACGTTGGGGCGCTGATGTTGGGCCGTTGTCGTCGGGCCGTTGTCGGCGGTGGCTGTTGGAGGGTGGGGGAGGGGCCGAGTGCCGTCCCCCCACCCTCCTTGCGTGTCAGGCCGCGTGGTGCGGCGTCACATCGCCATGCCGGCTGGGGCTTCGGCGGGCAGGTCGGCGACCTTCGCCTTGACCACGAACACCGCGGACAGCAGCGCGACCACCGCGAACGCCACACCCACCACGAAGGCGTGCGAGACGGCGTGGGCGAGCACCTCGTTGGCCCACGTGCTGCCGGGTGGGAAGGTCTGGTGCTGCTGGGTGTACTGCAGATCGGCCGGGGTGGCATGGGCGAGGAAGTCCGGCTGCTGGCGGTTGCCCTCGGAGGTGGCCGCCTTGGCGAAGACCGTGGTGAGTATCGACAGCCCGACCGAACCGCCGATCTGCTGCACCGAGTTGAGCAGGCCCGAGGCCGCACCCGTCTCGTGCGCCGCAACCCCGGAGACCGCCATCAGCATCACCGGGACGAAGATCAGACCCATGCCGAAGCCGAAGGTGACCGTGGGGCCGAGCACGCCCAGGGCGTAGCTGCTGTGGACGTCGGTCCGAGTCAGCCAACTCAGCCCGATCGTCACCAGCACGCTGCCGGTGGCCAGGAACGGTTTTGGCCCGAGCCTGGCCTGGAAAGCGGAGGCGAGCTGCGCGGCGACGATGATCGCGACGCTGATCGGCAGGAAGGCCACACCCGCTTTGAGCGCGCTGTAACCGAGCACGCGCTGAACGAAGAGCGTGACGTAGAAGAAGATGCCGAACATGGCCGCGGCCAGGCAGAGCATCATGATCAATCCGCCGGTGCGGTTGCGGCTCCGCAGCAGTCGCAGCGGGGTGATCGGCTGGGCGGTGCGCTGCTCGATCACCGCGAACGCGACCAGCAGGGCCGTGCCGACGGCGAACGAGGCGATCGTCACGCCGTCGCCCCACCCGGCCTTCGGGTCCGCGGCGTGGATGAACCCGTACACCAGGCTGACCAGGCCGAGGGTGGAGGTGAGCGCGCCGGGCAGGTCGAAGGTGCCCGGGTGCCGTTCGGACTCGTTGATGTAACGCGGCGCGGCGACGGCGATCAGCGCGGCGATCGGCACGTTCACGAAGAACACCCAGCGCCAGTTCAGGTACTCCGTGAGCACGCCGCCGGCCAGCAGGCCTATCGCGGCGCCCGAGCCGGCCACCGCCGAGAAGACACCGAAGGCGCGGTTCCGCTCCGGCCCCTCCTTGAAGTTGGTGGCGATCAGCGCGAACGCCGTCGGTGAACAGATCGCACCGCCGATGCCCTGCAGCGCGCGGGCGGCGAGCAGCATGCCACCGTTCTGCGCGAAACCGCCGAGCAGCGAGGCCAGACCGAACAGCAGCACGCCCACGACGAACACCCGCCGGCGGCCGAGTATGTCGCCGGCCCGGCCGCCGAGCAGCAGCAGGCCGCCGAACGTCAGCGTGTAGGCGTTGATCACCCAGGACAGGTTGGTGGTGGAGAACTTCAGGGCGTCCTGGATGTGCGGAAGCGCGATGTTCACGATGGTCGCGTCGAGGACGACCATGAGCTGAGTGGCCGCGATGACCGTGAGCGTGATGCCCTTGTGCTGGTCGCGACCGGCCCCCGGCGGAGCCGACTTGCTGAGCATGTCGGAGATAGCCACTGTTGTGCCCCCTGCTGACTGCTGCTATCGGTTGCTGTCTCGGTAAGGTGCTCGGCGATGCCGTTAGTGAACGGTCTCGTTCACTGCGGGGGACATTAGTCGGCGCCGATAGTGAACGCAACCGTCTTTTAGGGTGGATGACGATGGATCAGCCGGACCGGCGGCAGTCGGCCGACGGCCCCGTGGAGGGAGCCCCGCTGCGCAGGCGCGGCAAGGCGCTGGAGGCCGCGATTTTCGAGGCCGCGCTCGACCAGCTCACCTCCGGCGGGTTCGCCCGGATGACGATGGAAGGCGTGGCCGGCGCCGCGCAGACCGGCAAGGCCGCGCTCTACCGGCGCTGGGCCTCCAAGGCGGACTTGGTGATGGACGCCCTGGTCGCCGTGATGCCGCCCCCCGCCGACATTCCCGACCTCGGCTCCGCGGAGGCCGAGCTGCGGCACGTCATCCAGGGCTACATCGCGGTGCTGGACTCCCGGACCGGTGCGGCCGTCCGTGCCCTGATGGGTGAACTCGACCACGAACGCGCCGAGTTCTTCAAGGGCTTCCTGCACGAGCGGGTGGTCGGGCCGACCACCGAGGGCATCCTCGGCATCCTGCGCCGCGGCGAGGCCCGGGGCGACGTCCGCCGGGGCGCGGCGGTGTCGATCGTGGCCGACGTGCTGCCGGCGATGCTGCTGTACCGCGCCAAGTTCTGGGTCGGGGCGATCGACGACGAGTTCTGCGAGGACCTGCTCGGACAGGTGCTGCTGCCGGCGATCCGGCCGTAACGCGCGCGGGGCGGGGCGGTGGCGGTGAGTGGTGGGTCCGGGGTTGGCCCGGGTCCGGCTCGGGTTCGGCGCGGGTCCGGCTCGGGCGGCCGGGCTGTCCGGGCGGCGGCGTAGGCTGAAAGCAGCCGCGAGCGTCCTCGGGCGCGGCCCCGGCTGTTGGCCTGCCCAGTGAAGGAACCCTCGATGCCGTACGACCCCCCGACCCACTCGGTCGAGCGCTCGCTGCGCCGGGCCGGAGCCCGCCTGGTGGTCGGGCTGGACGAGGTGGGCCGCGGCGCCTGGGCCGGGCCGGTCATGGTCGGTGCCGCCGTCACCGGCCTGCGCCGCCCGCCGGAAGGGCTCACCGATTCCAAGCTGCTCACCGAGCGGCGCCGGGAGGCGCTCGTCCCGATCCTGGAAGGCTGGGTGACCGCCTACGCGATCGGCGCCGCCTCGCCCCGGGAGTGCGACGACCTCGGCATGACGGCCGCGCTGCGGCTGGCCGCCGTCCGAGCCCTGGAGTCGCTGCCGGTGCAGCCCGACGCGGTGATTCTGGATGGCAAGCACGACTACCTGGGCGGCCCGTGGCGGGTCCGCACGGTGATCAAGGGTGACCAGTCGTGCGTCTGCGTCTCCGCCGCCTCGGTGCTGGCCAAGGTCCGGCGGGACGCGCTGATGGCCGAACTCGGGGTGGAGCATCCGGCGTTCGCGTTCGAGGAGAACGCCGGCTACCCCTCGCCGACCCACCGCGCCGCACTGGAGGAGTTCGGGCCCACCGAACACCATCGCCTGTCCTGGGCCTACATGGATGCCCTGCCGAAGTGGAGCCACCTCAAGCGTCAGCGGGTCCCGATCGACACCGGCGAGCAGCTCTCGCTCGGTTTCTGAGCGCCCTCGGTGTCGCAACGCGCCCTGGCGCAGTCGCACAATCCGATGGTCTGCTTCGACCGCCGGGAGCCTTCGGAGCGCCTCGGAGGCGACCATATCCGTTCGTTTCTGACGGTTCGTCAACATTCACCCACCCGTCACTCGGGCGTTGTCGTGTGCCCGCGCTCGGGCGGCGACACTTTCAAGTGGTGGGGTGCCCGTGCGCATCCGACCGGCATTTGATAGGAATCCGGGTATGCCTGTCTTCCCCGAGGAGCCGGAGATTCACGAGACGATCCCGGGCCCCGGCGTTCCCCTTCCCCACAAGTCGGACGCACCTGCCCCCCGTATGCCTTCCTCCACCGCTGTCGCCGCTCCGGTCCCGGGCCCTCGCCCCGGCCCGCCGCGTCCCGCACCGCCCCGTGCGGACCGTCCGATTCCCGGTCCGCGGCCCGCACCCCGACCCAAGCCCGGCAACGCGCCGCGCCCCGGCCGGCCTACCGTTCAACTCCTGCCCGTCGCTGCGGCCGAGGCGCTCGACCGTGCCAATGACGCCGTTGACGCGCTGTTGGAGTCCGGCCGCCGCCCCGGCGACGTGCTGGTCCTGACGGTCGGTGCCGCGCACCCCTGGCAGGAACACGAGCTGAGCTTCGGCGAGGACAGCTACTGGGCTCAACTCGCCGACGGCGGCGACGTGTTCTACGCCGACGCCGCCACGACTCGGACACTGCACCGCGACGTGGTGGTTTTGGTGGTCAACGAGAACCACGCGGAGCGGGTCGCCGCGGCGGCGGGCAAGGCGCTGGAGCGGGCCGCGAAGCTACTGGTGGTCTGCGGCGAGACGGACACCGTCGCCCCGCTGTTCGCCTGACCGCCTGGCCGCCTTTTTGTCGGCCCGTCGGTCCGCCTGACCGTCGGTCCATCGATCCATTGGTTCGTCTGGTTCGTCGTGCCGGTCCGGCTCCGCCTGCGGGCGGGGCCGGGTCGTCGGCGTTCCCTGGTTCCGCTGGGTCTCAACACGGTTGTCCTGCAACGCCGTTGGGTGCCGGGTCGGGCGAACGTGGGGCGTCGGCGGGCTTTGGTGTTGTTGCGTCGTGGCACGTCGGGTCGGCCGGTTCGGTGAGCGGGCCGCCGTGGGCGGATGACCGTTCAGCGGGCGGCGGTTCGGCGGATCGCCCGGCTGTCGCGGCCGGCCTCCAGGGCGCGGATCGCGTTCAGTGAGGTGACCGGGGCGACCGGCGGCTCCAAGGGGACCGGTGGCGCCGGCGGCGCGGATCGCTCGGAGTCGGCGCCGGACGGGATACGCGGCGGCAGTTCGGTGACGGTGTGGATCGGGCCGAGGGCCCACGACCCGGAGTGCGGGTTGCGCCCGTGCCGGCCGTCGCCGAGCGACTGCCAACCGGCAGGAGTGAGCGTCAGGTAGGAGCCGCAGCGCAGCCCGTGCAGTTCGGCGGCGGCGCGCAGCGCCCACATCCAGGCCCCGTCCTGCTCGGTCCAGTCCGGCCCGCCCTCGCGGCAGCGCAGCAGGACGGCGGTGCGGCTCGGGGATATGCGCTTCAGGTCGTGCGGGGTGACCCGGCGCAGGTGGCCGAGCAGGGCGTTGCGGTGGTCCCAGCCGTCGTTGAATTGCGGGCGGACGCCGAAGGAGGCCGACGCCACCACCCGGTGCTCGGGGTCGAGTACCGCGACCACCGTGGTGCCGGGCTGCGGGAGGTGCCGCTGGTGAAGTTCGGTAACGAACTCTCTGGGTGCGCGAAGGAGGGGTATGCCGAGGCGTTCCCACTCCTGCAGCGTGATGGCCCGACGGCCGTCGTAGTGGGAAGGACCTCGGTCGATGCCGTTGATCACGATCCTCCTTCCCGTGCCCGCGCTCCCGAAGGTGCGCGGGCGTACGCCGAAGGCCGGGTCCGACGGACCGGGCGCTGGATACCTTCCAATTCTCTGGCGAGAGCGGCCGGGCGGCAATGATGAACTGACAAACGCCGCCCGGAACCCGCCTAATTGCCGGAGATGTCCCAGCCCCGCCATGCAGCCATTCGGCTGACCACTGGGTGAGCGGGCTGTGGACGGCTGGAAACCGTCCGGTGAACGGGGCTCGGCGTCCGGGCGTGCCCGGCTGCCGGGCTTGGCGGTGAGCTCGATCGAATCGCCCTCACCCCCGGACAGCCAGGACGAGTGGGAGCACCGCGGTGGCGCCGGCCTGGCGGAGCAGATGGGCCGCGACCGTCAACGTCCAGCCGGAATCCACCAGGTCGTCGACCAGCAGGACCGGGCCGGGAGTCGCGGCCAGCGTGTCGGCCAGGCCCGGGGAGAGCGTGAGGGCTCCGAAGACCGAGCGCAGCCGCTGGGCGCTGTTGCTGCGCGGCCCGTGCGGGGGCTCCCCGGTGGCGTACGAGACGCGACCGAGGAGCGGCATCCGGCCGATCGAGGCGAGGCCACCCGCGAGGTCGGACACCAGCTGTGGTCGGGTGGAGGAATCCAGCGTGACCACACCGATCGGGCGCTCCAGCCGGGTACCGTCCGGACCTTCCGGCCCGGCCCAGCCACCCGGGCTGCGCGCCCAGTCCGCCACCACGCCGACCACGGCGTCCAGCACCTCACGCGGCAGCGGCCCGTCCGGGGAACGCTCGTCGAGCAGCGAGCGCAGTCGGCTGCCCCAGCCGATGTCGGAGAGCCGGCCGAGAGCGCGCCCCGGCTCGGCCTGCTGGGCGACGGGGATGCGGCCCCGCAGCGGGATGCCGAGGGACTCCATGCCGGTCGGCCACATTCGCCTGGTCTCGAAGGAGACACCCGGGCGGCCGAGGGCGGCGCGGGCAGCGCCCGTGGTCTCGGCCGACACCTCGGTGGAGTGCTGGGCGTGGGTGCACCGGTCGCAGCGCCCGCACGGGGCGGCCTCCGGGTCGTCGAGCTGGCGGCGCAGGAACTCCATTCGGCAGCCCTCGGTTGCGATGTAGTCCCGCATCGCCTGCTGTTCGGCCGCGCGGGCCCGGGCGACCTTGGCGTACCGCTCGCCGTCGTACCGCCACGGCTCGCCGGTGGACTCCCAGCCGCCGCGCACCCGGCGGACCGCGCCGTCCACGTCGAGCACCTTGAGCATGGTCTCCAGCCGGGAGCGGCGAAGATCGACCGAGGTTTCCAGCGCCGCTGTGGAGAGTGGGCGGCCGGCCTCGGCCAGAGCGGCGAGGGTACGGCGGACCTGCTCCTCGGGAGGGAAGCCGATCGAGGCGAAGTACCGCCAGATCGCCTCGTCCTCCCGGCCCGGGAGCAGCAGCACCTCGGCACGGTCGACGCCACGGCCGGCGCGGCCGACCTGCTGGTAGTACGCGATGGGGGAGCTCGGCGAGCCGAGGTGGACCACGAAGCCGAGATCCGGCTTGTCGAAGCCCATCCCGAGCGCGGAGGTGGCGACCAGGGCCTTGACCTGGTTGGCCAGCAGGGCTGCCTCGGCCTCGCGGCGTTCGGCGTCCTCGGTCCGGCCGGAGTAGGAGGCGACCGGGTAGCCGCGCTCGCGCAGGAACTCGGTGACCTCCTCGGTGGCGGCGACCGTCATGGTGTAGATGATGCCGGAGCCGGGCAGGTCGGCCAGGTGGTCGGCGAGCCAGGCCAGCCGGTGTGCCGGGTCGGGCATCGAGAGCACCGAGAGGCTGAGGCTCTCCCGCTCCAGCGGGCCGCGCAGCACCAGGGCCTGCGCGTCACCGACGCCGGTGCCGAGCTGCTCCGCGACATCCGCGGTGACGCGGGCGTTCGCGGTCGCCGTGGTGGCCAGCACCGGGACGCCGGGGGAGAGCTCGGCGAGCATGGTGCGCAGCCGTCGGTAGTCGGGCCGGAAGTCGTGGCCCCAGTCGGAGATGCAGTGCGCCTCGTCCACCACCAGCAGGCCGGTGGAGGCGGCCAGCTTGGGCAGAACATGATCGCGAAAGTCGGGGTTGTTGAGCCGCTCCGGGCTGACCAGCAGGACATCGACCCGGCTGTCGGCGACCTCCTGCTGGATCTCCTCCCACTCCTCCGGGTTGGCCGAGTTGATCGTCCGGGCGTGGATGCCCGCCCGGGCGGCCGATTCGACCTGATTGCGCATCAGCGCCAGCAGGGGCGAGACGATCACCGTCGGACCGGCTCCGCGCGCGCGGAGCAGCGCCGTGGCGATGAAGTAGACGGCGGACTTGCCCCAACCGGTGCGCTGCACCACCAGGGCGCGGCGACTGTCGACCACCAGGGCCTCGATGGCCTTCCACTGGTCCTCGCGCAGCGTCGTGGAGGGCCCCGCGAGGCTGTGCAGCACGGCTTCCGCGGCGGCCCGGACGGCTTCGCGGTCGGCTGGGGTGGTCGGGTGGAGTTCGCGCGTCTGCATGAGGTCATGGATACCGTGCTTCACGGACGGACCGCGAATGGCAGGCTGTGGACAACCTGGCTCTTATCGGGTGATATGCCGTCAGATCGAGCTGTTCGGGCCGGAATTGTCCGCCATTAGGGGGAGCTGATGCTGAACCCCCCGGTTTATCCACAGGGCGAGCGAAATATCCGCAGTGATGGCGGAATCGGGTCCACCCTTTCCGCCATGACCGCAGACGACCGCACCACCAAGCCCTCCCCGCGCCCCGGCCACCTCCCGGTCCGGCTGCGCGGGCCCGCCGACATGGCGGAGATGCTCCCCTACCTGCTGGGTTTCTTTCCCGACGACAGCATCGTCGCGGTGGGCCTGCAGGGCCCCGCGCTCGATCAGGGCGGGGTGATCCGGATCGACATTCCGGCGGATCCGGAATCCTGGGAGCGCACCGCCGAAGAATCCGCCCGGCTGCTGGTCGAGCTGTCCGAACAGCGCGACCGCCGCCCCGTCCAAGTCCTGCTGTACCTGTGCCGGGATCCCGCAGACGGCACGCCAGTGCCGGAGGGGCAGCAGGCCGTGCTGGAGGATCTCCGCCCGCTGGCGGCCGCCCTCACCCGGGCCTTCCAGGGCCAGCAGGTGATCGTCAAGGAGTCGCTGTGCGTCTCGGCGGGCCGCTGGTGGTCCTTTCTGTGCACCGGAGTCGACTGCTGTCCGCCGGACGGCACTCCGGTCCGTGCCGCCCACCAGCCCAGCCCGCTCGCCGCCGCGGCCACCTTCGCGGGCCTCGCCCCGCGGGGCAGCCGCAAGGCGATCGTGGCCGGCCTGGCGCCGGTGGGCCCGCCGCTCTGCGAGGTGCAGCGCCGCGCGTTGGAGGACGCCGGGCCGCCGTTCATCCGTGAGCTGGCCGGCCCCGGCGGCCGTCATTCGGCAGTCGAGCGCACCGAGGAGCTACTGGCCAGCGCGATGGCCGAGTTCCGCAACGGCGCCCGGGAGCTCGACACCAGGCGGACGGCCCGCGTCCTGATCGGCCTGCAGGACAAACTCGGCCGCGATCGCGCCGCCGAGTACGCCGAACCGCACGAACTCGCCACCGCCCAGAAGCTGTGGCGCTACCTCATCCAGCGCTGCGTCGACCCGTTCGAGCACCTTGCCGCCCCGCCGATGACGCTGCTGGCCTGGACGTCCTGGCTGGCCGGAGACCCCGCCACGGCAAGGGTCGTACTGGCCAGAGCACTGGAACTGGACCCGGACTACACACTTGCCCAACTGCTCTACGAATCGCTGAACTCCGGCATCGCCCCGGAGGCCCTGCTCCGGGTGGTCCGGAGCGAACGTGCCACCCGGCTGCGCGGGGCGGGTATCCCGCAGCATCCCGAACTCCCGCCGCCGGGCGGGGAGTCGGGGGCCAACCGTCCCGCCGGTCCCTCGCGGACACCCGCTGTCCCGCCCGGGCCCACGCCCTGTGCCGGCTCCGAATCGACGGAAGCCATCGGAGCAGGCAAGAGCGGATCCGGGCCGGACCGATCGCGCTCAGAGCCCGTGCCGGGCAAATCCGATTCCGGTGAGGACGACAGCCCAGGCGGCGGTCGGCCGACAACCTCGCCCGATGCCGCGTCAGCCGCCGTCCACCGGCCGGGCGGTGAGCACCAACCGTGCCCGCTGCGGGCCGCGGCGCCGCGAATCCCCAGGCCCCGCAGCAGGGCACCCCGACACCAGCAGTCCACCGGAGGCTGACATGCGTACGCCCAGCCCGCGCCCGCGCGGCAAGCGGCTAGACCTCGCCGCGCGCCATCCGCATCAGGCGGTCCAGCACCCGGCGGCCGCTCACCCGCACTCCATCGTGCTCCCACTCGTTGGTGATCCAGGTCCGCACACTGGCCACCGCATCCGCGGTCTCCAGCGAATGCGCCGTGTCCACGTACATGTCGTCGTGATACACCGCCGCGTACACCGGTACCTGGTTCGAAGCCAGGCGCTGCGGGTCGTACAGGTCGGGCCACTCGGTGCGCTCGGCCAGCAGCTGCGCCGTCTCGCGCAGCGGCCGCAGAGATGGGTCGGTCTCGAACATCCAGGGGTAGATCATCTCGCCGGTGAGCAGTACCGGTCCGTCCCCCGCCAGCGCCGCCGCAGCGTCGAACTCGGGAAACTCCTTGCGCACCCGCTCCGCCGACCAGTCGGTGGCCCCGCCGTCGACCGAGCGCTGCCCGTAGATCGACTCGTGCAGCACGGCGTACAGCGGCCCCTGGGCGAAGGACAACTGCGCCTGCGCCCCCGCCAGGAAAGTGTCGGAGAGCTCCGGCCCGTCCGGTCCCTCCACCCAGGCCTCCTCCAGCAGGTAGTGCAGGACGAAGGAGCCGGTGCCACTGCCCAGCATCATGCCCAGCGCCTGGAAGGC
Source organism: Kitasatospora sp. NPDC059673 (assembly GCF_042734215.1). NCBI lineage: Bacteria > Bacillati > Actinomycetota > Actinomycetes > Kitasatosporales > Streptomycetaceae > Kitasatospora > Kitasatospora sp. NPDC059673. The sequence continues at coordinate 58,396 of NZ_JBHWEN010000024.1, forward strand.
CTGGACGGTGAGGAGCCCGCCGTCCGGCAGGGTCGCAGGCTGCTCGATCAGGTGCGCCGCGATTCGCCGTACCGCCGCCACGTCCTGGGGGAAGCGCGCGTAGTGCCCGGCGTTCTTGCGGGCGACCCGCGGGTACGCGGCGCGGTAGACCTCGTCAGCCGAGCGGCGAAGCCCGGCCAGCCCGCCGGTGACGAACGCCTCGCGCAGGCCCTCCGGGGCCAGCGAGAGGTAGGTGAGGGTGCAGAAACCACCGAAACTCTGTCCCAGCAGGCTCCACCGGCCGTCCTCGCCCAACAGCTGGCGGCGGATCAGCTCGGCGTCCCGGACGATCGAGTCGGCGCGGAAGTGCGCCAGGTAGTCGGCCTGCTGCCGGGCGTCGCCGCGCCGGGCCAGGCTCTGCCGGTTGGCGGGCGTGGAGCGGCCGGTGCCGCGCTGGTCCAAGAGCAGCACCCGGTGGTCGTCGAGCGCCCGGTCCAGCCAACCGTCCCGGCCGAGCGGCCGGTTGGCCTTGCCGCCCGGTCCGCCCTGCAGGTACAGCAGCCACGGAAGCTCGTCGTGCTCGCGTCCGGCGGCCACCACCTCGCGGGCGTAGACCTTGATCGCCTCGCCGCCCGGAGCTCCGTGGTCCAGCGGCACCCGGAAGACATGATCCGTGGCGACGATCCCGGGGATGCGGCTGAGGGAGGACATGCAACTCCTAGGAGTGAGCTGGTCACAGGCTGGTTGCGGCGCAGATCACCGAGGTCACCGGTGGTTCCGTCGTCGTGCTCGCACCGTATCCTGACGGCGGACAGGAGCCGCCAGGGGGCGCCCGCCAGAGGCGGAGAACCCCGAACGGCGCCACGACACAGCGGGCGCCCCGGGTGCCGACCGCAGACCGCCGATGGACCGATGGCGCGTGGCTGCATCCGACCGGAGGTCCGCCGGACAGGCGTGACCTCGGGCAGGTGTGCGGCGTTCAACCAGCAGAACGCCGCAACCAAATCCGGCACCGCCGGGCCCGTAGCGGCCAGGGCGACCGTGTCGGGCATCGGTCACGCGTCGCTCGACCCGGCACCGCCGGGCCACGCGCGACCCTGGCGTCCGGGCCGGGGCTTCATCCCGGTCGGGGCGGAGCGCCGGCGATCCGGTCCCGCCCAGGTAAGAGCCGCGTGTTCCGGCGGCAGAGCAGCACAGTCCGCGATCGAGCACGCTCGCGGCCGGCCGAGCCCGCAGCCTTCGGCCGGCCGAGGGGAGGAGAGCCTGGTGACCGATTCAAGGCCACCCCACGCAGCATCCCAACCGCTGCCACCCGCCAACCCGGCCGCACCGGGCGGCATTTCGGCACCCACCGGAGCATCGGCTTCCCCCGTCCCCTCACACCTGGCGGGCCCGCCGAATCCCCGCCAGGCCACGCCCCCCTTCGGCACACCCGCCGGCCATGCGCCTGGGACACCCGGCGCGGCCCTGACGGTTCCCGGCGGAGCCCAGGCCCTTGGCACCCCGGCACTTGGCACCCCCGCGCATGGCACGCCGTTCGCGGGTACCGCCGCCCAGCCGTACGGAGCCCCGCTCAGCACGCCTCCGTACGGCACACCCAGCACGCCCATGCCGTTCGCGCCGGGGGCAACTCCGTCGTACGGCACGCTCACCACGCCCACCCCGTATGCGCCAGGGGCGACCCCGCCGTACGGCACCCCGACCCCGCCGTACGGCACCCCGACCCGGCCGGGTCCGGGTGTGACGGCTCCGGGGGTGGCGACACCGGGGCGCGGTGGGGCGGGCGCGTGGTCGGAGCAGGTGGCCGGTGCGGCCGCCCCAGGGGCGGCCCGCCAGTCGAGCCCGGCGGTGGTGCCACGACCGCAGCCGTCGGCGGCGCACGACATCCTGTGCGTCAACGCCCCGGGCATGGCGGCCTCCGGTCCGGACGGGCAGCTTCGAGGCCAGAGCCTGCACGGCTTCTTCCGGCACGGGGTGCGCACCCTGGCCAGGATGGAGTTGCGCCTCGGTGGCGTGGAGCCGCTGCCGCTCCAGGGCACCCTGACGTCCGTGGCGGCGGCGCGCTTCCTCGGCTCGGTCCGGGCACCGGGCGATCTCGACCCGGATCCGGCGTTGACAGTGGAGCGGCTGCGGCACGCCGACGGTGCGGAGACCGTGACGGTCCGGAACACCGGTGCCCGGCCGGCTCGCCTCCCGCTGGAGATCGCCCTGGGTACCGACCTGGGCCAGCTCACCGACATCGCGGCGGGTCGGCGCTCGGCCGACCTACCGGGCCAGGTCCAGTCCTCGGGCCTGCGCTGGGCCGGGCAGGGCCGCGCGGCCACCGTCAGCGCCCGCCCGTCGCCGCACGCGGTGCTGGCCGGTGCGGGCGTGCTCCGGTGGGACTTGGAGATCCAGCCCGGGGCCCGTTGGTCCGTGGACCTGCAGGTGGAACTGGAGGCTCCGTCGACCGGTCGTCCACCGACGGGGCGCGGCCCGGGTGTGCCGCTGCCGTGGTCCGAGCCGGAGGTCCGGGCCGACGACCGCCGCGCCGCACGCCTGGTCGGCCGCGCCCTGGACACACTGGGCGGGCTGCTGCTCGCGGACGCGGACCGTCCGACCGACCTGTACACCGCCTCGGGCGCCCCCTGGCGTTTCGGCCTCACCGCTGCGGACGCGCTCTGGGCAGCCCGGATGACGCTGCCGCTCGGCACCCGGCTCGCCGCCGGAACGCTCCGCGCGACGGCCCGCCGCCAGCACCTCGCGCCCCAGCAACCGGCAGGCGTCGCCCGCCCGGTCGAGGGTGGCACGGCTGACGGGGCATCGAGCCCGTCTGCGGTCGGCCCGGCGCAGGCCGGGAGCGCGCCGGGGGCCGGCGGCTCCGGAGGCGCTCCGGCCGCGCAGCCTGCCGCAGTTCAGGGTGCGGGCAGCCCGTCCGCCCCCGGGGCGGAGAGCGGCGTGGCGGCACAGGCGATGGACGGTGTGATTCCCGGGCCGCTGCGGCACGGCGGTCCCGAGCTGCCGGCGAGCTGCACGGCCACGGAAGCGACGCTGCTGTTCGTCACGGTGCTTGCGGAGGCCTGGCGTTGGGGCATGCCCCGGGCCGAGGTCGCCGAGCTGCTGCCGGCCGCGGAGCGTGCCCTCGGGGCGCTGCGGGCCGCGGTGGCGGAGGGGCCGGTCGGGTTCGTCACCGACCTCGGCCGCCCGGCGGAGGAACGGGCCGCGCGACCAGGTCCGGCCAGGTGCGAAGTGCAGGCGCAGGCGCATCGGGCGGCGCTCCAAGGGGCGGACTTGCTGGAGGCGTTCGGCCGCCCCGGGGCGGCCGAGTGGCGGGCCTGGGCGGCCGAGTTGAGGGAACGGTTCCGCGAGCAGTTCTGGATCGACGACCTGTCAGGTGGTCGGCCGGCAGCCGCGTTGCTGGCCCCGGACCGGCCGGTGCCGGCCCTCGCCTCCACCCTGGTCCACCTCTTCGACGTCGGGCTGGCTGCCGAGGGCGAGCTGCACGAGGGCCTGCTCGACCGGGAGCAGACCAGGTTGCTCGCCCAGCGGCTGGTAACGCCCGAACTCGACTGCGGGTGGGGCCTGCGGACGTTGAGCGCGAAGTCCCCACGGTTCAATCCGCTCGGCCACCGCAGCGGCGTGGTGCGGGTGCAGGAGACCGCGCTCGCGGTGAGCGGGCTGGTGGACGCCGGGTTCGAACGGGAGGCCGAGATCCTGCTGGAAGGCCTGCTGGAGGCGTCCGCACACTTCGAGTACCGGCTGCCGGAGATGTACGCGGGCGAGCAGAAGGTTGCCGACTGCCCACCGGTGCCGCACTCGGCTGCCTGCCGTCCCGCCGCCATGTCGGCGGCCGCTGCCGTCCACCTGGTGCTCTCGTTGGCCGGTGTCCGGCCCGACGTCCCATCAGGGCGGGTGGCGACCCGCCCGGCGAGCACCGCCCCCCTGGGGGCATTGGAACTGACCGGCCTGCGGGTGGCCGGTGAGCCGTTTTCGGTCCGGGTCAGCAGGATCGGGGTCGCGGTCGTGGAGGAGGCGCCGTCGTTCCTGCAACTGGCCGCCAGCTGACCGCCTTCAAGCGGTCCAGAAGCCGGGAGAGGCGATGGGAAGCACGCGGGAAGCACGCGGGAAGGAAGTGGGAGGGAGGCCGGAAAGGAGGCCGGAACAGGGCCGTGGTCTGTGATTATCGTCAGAGAGACGACTAAGATCGGCGACATGTCGCGTTATGACCCGTCGGCCTTCCCCCCGTTCGCAGTCACGGTTGACCTGGTGGTGCTGACGGTGCGCGACCATGAGCTGTGCGCCCTGCTGGTGAAGCGCGGTGAGGCACCGTTCCAGGGCTACTGGGCGCTGCCTGGCGGGTTCGTGCGGCCCGACGAGGGTCTGGCCGAGGCGGCGTCGAGGGAACTGGCGGAGGAGACCGGGCTGCGGGCGCAGTCCGCGCCGGGTCAAGTCCTGGCCGGGCAGAACCCGTTCGGCGCGCACCTGGAGCAACTGGCCACCTACGGTCACCCGCAGCGTGACCCCCGGATGCGGGTGGTGAGCGTCGCGTACTTGGTGCTCGCCCCGGATCTGCCCTCGCCCCGTGCGGGCGGCGATGCCAGCAGCGCCCGGTGGGCACCGGTCAGTGAGTTGTTCGGTGTCGACGGCAACGACGGCGAACTGCTGGCCTTCGACCACGGGCAGATCCTGGCGGACGGCGTGGAACGGGCCAGGTCGAAGATCGAGTACTCCTCGTTGGCAACGGCCTTCTGCCCGCCGGAGTTCACCGTCGGCGAGCTGCGCCGGGTGTACGAGGCGGTCTGGGGCGTGGTGTTGGACCCGCGGAACTTTCATCGCAAGGTCACCGGCACTCCGGGTTTCCTGCTGCCCTCCGGTGGCACGACGACCCGTCAAGGCGGGCGTCCCGCCCAGTTGTTCACGGCAGGCGGGGCGACCGTCCTCAACCCGCCGATGCTCCGCCCCGAGGCCTGACGCCCGGCCCCGGCGGGGTCGTGGTCGTCGTCGTCGAAGGGTAGGCGCTCGCGATACGAGGTGGGCCAGTTTCCTTGCGGCGATGGGGTGGTGGCGACCCGTAAGGAAAGCGTCAGTGGTGTGAGCGCGCTGTCCCCTGTTCGGGTGAGCTCGGCGCTAACACCGTCCACGATGCATCCGGAATGCCTGGTTTCATCGCTTCCGCGTCCTACTGTGCAGGCTCAGGCCTGGCGGACGAACCCCGGTCTGCCGGCGGGCGAGGGAGCGGGCGGCGATGATCCAAATCACCGGACTGACCAAGAAGTACCGAAGGGGCCACCCCCCGGCGGTGCTGGACCTGACTTTCGACGCCCGGCCAAGGATGATCACCACGCTGCTGGGGGACGAAGGGGCGGGCAAGTCCACCGCGTTCCGGCTGATGGTGGAGCTCGAACGCGGCCACGGCCTCACGCTGTTCGACGGCCGCACCTACCGCCGAATCCGGCGGCCGGAGCGGGAGATCGGCGCGCTGCTGCCGTCCGGCAGGCCGGAGGCCGGGCATCCGGGTCAGCGGGCCCGGGCGCACCTGCGGATGTTGGCCGGGGCGGTCGGCGTTTCGGCACGCCGGGCCGATGATCTGTTGGAGCAGGTCCGCCTCGCCCCGGTCGCCGACCACCGGATCGGCACCTTCTCGCCCGGAATGCACTGCCGGCTCGCCCTTGCCGCCGCCCTGCTCGGCGACCCCGCGACGCTGCTGCTGGACGCCCCGGCCGAGGGCCTCTCCCCGCGCAGCGAGGAGTGGCTGTACGGCTTCCTGCGTTCCTTCGCGCTGACGGGCGGCACCGTGCTGATGTCCACCCGCAGTCCGGAAGTGGCCGCCGTGCTCGCCGACCGGGTGGTCACCCTGGACGCGGGCAGGTTGGCTGCCGACCAGCCCGTGGTGGAGTTCCGCCGCAGCCGGTTGCACCCCGAAGTCCTGGTCCGGGGTCCGCAGATGGCCCGCCTCGCGGATCTGCTGGTCGCCCAGGGCGCGCAGGTCCGGCGGGAGGGTGGCGTCGGTCTCGCGGTGAGTGGGGTCGGCCGCACCGAGATCGGTGAACTCGCCTACCGCAACGGTGTCCTGCTGCACGAGCTGGCCGACCGGGTGGTGCAGCGCCCGATCTCCTTCCCCACCGCCCTGCCCAGCGGCTCGGGCCACTCCGGCCAGGTCGCGATCCGGCCGGCCCGCAAGAGCCCGGTCCGCCAGAACATCGGCGGGCAGCCCCAGATCGCCCCGGCCGCCACCCCCGTCGCCTCCGTCGCCCCGAGGCCCGCCACCGTCGGCCGCCCGGCCACCGGCCCCGACGGCGAGCGCACCAGTGAGCACCGCGCCCTCGGCCACCGCGGCCTCCAGGCCGGCCGTTGGGCCACCGCCGCCCTCGCGCCCGACCCGTCCGCACCGGCCGCCCCCGTCGCAGCGCCAGCCCTGACGGCGCCGACAGCCCAGGCCGAGGCGCCCGTTGTGGACCTCACCCGGCGGACGCCCCGCGGCGCCTCCGCGCTCCGCCGCGTGCGCGCCGAGCAGTCGGCCACCGATCATCCGGAGCAGTCGGCCGCACGCGCCTCCGAGCCCACGCCCGTACCCGCTGCGCCCGCACCAGCCGTGCCCGCAGCGACCCCGTCCGGCCCAACTCCCGCCGGGTCCACGCCGATCGTGCTCGACGCCGAGCAACTGACCGCCGAGCAGGTGGCCGCCAACCCGACCGACGCGGAGCTGCTGACTCCCGCCCGGATCAGGGGAGTCGGCCACGGTTCCACCCCGGCGCAACCCCAGGGCCCGGTGCCGGCGCCGGACCAGGACCGGGTGCAGGTGCGTCTCCGGCCGATCCACACCACCGAGTTGCGACCGGCCGGGCAGACCGGGCCGGTCGGGTCGGTCGAGCAGGCCAGGTCGGCCGGGCAGGTCGGTCAGGCCGGGCAGGCGGCGGGTCGGGCGCAGGTGGTGGCGGGTGGGGGCGGGGCGAGCGCGGTGCGCAGGCGTGCCGTCGGTGACGAGAACGGGAGTGAGTGAGACCGTGCGGTTGGTGGCTTGTGAGGTGCGTCGGCTTCGCGGGGTGCGCTCCACGTGGGTGGTGGTCGCGGCGGCGCTGGTGCTGAACGCGGCGCTGGCGGCGGTGTCGGCCCAGCAGTTCCCGGCAGGGGAGTTGGCGGTGTCGGGCGCGGTGCGGGCGATGGCCGGCGTGGTCCCGTGGCTGCCGCTCCCGCTGACCGCGCTGGCCGCCGCGGTGCTCGGCGCGCTGGCGTACAGCAACGAGATGCGCTGGCCGGGCCTGGCCGCGTCCCGGGTGAGTCTGGGCCGTCGGCTCGGCGCGCTCCTCGCGAAGCTGGTGGTGGTCGGGGCGGCGGCGCTCCTGCTGGCGGTGCTGACGCTGGTGGTGAACACCCTGGTGGTCCGGTTCGCGCTGCCCGGCACGGTGGATGCCTCGTCGGTGCTCGCCCTGCCGCGTCCCGGCGAGCTGATGGCCTTCCCGGGCCTGACGCCCGCCCCGGCGACGGGCCCGTTCGCCATGGGCGGGCTCGGTCGCCCGCTCCCGGCGTTCCTGGCGCTGGCGGTGGCCGGCGGCTGGGCCGGCCTGCTGCTGGCGACGCTGGTGCGCAGTGCGGTCGTGGCAGTTCTGCTCACCTGCGCGACGCCCGCTCTGCTGGAGCCGACCGCCGGTCTGCTGCTGCACCGATTCGGCCGGAACTGGCCGCTGTGGGTCTGGGAGTTGATGCCCTTCCAGTACGGCTTCAACCTGGTGCGCGAGGCGGCCGACCGGACGGCGGCGGCGCTGGACGGCGTGGTGATCGCCGCCCTGCTGACCCCGGGCGCCCTGCTGGTGCTGGCCGTGCTGGTGGCCCAGTTCCGCCGCCGCGCCCTGTAGCGCCCGGCGCGCAACAAAGATCCCGTCCGCAACAAAGACCCGCCCGCCGCAAGGATCCTGCCCGCAGCAAAGGCCCGCCCGCCGCAAGGATCCTGCCCACCGCAAGGGTCCGGGCGGAAACCCGCCCCGGAACTCTCGGCGCCGGCGCATTCGGCAACCGGTGCTGACGGTGCGGCAGGTGCGCCGGTGTCGGTGACGGTGCCGATGCGTGCAGGGCTGAGCGTTGTTCGGAACGGCAGCTGAATTCGAGCCAGGATGACCGATATGCGCATTTCCGCCTGATAAGAAGTCAATTATCCAGACACGGCCGATCACCCTTTCGTGTGCTTTTCAGGAGAATGCTCAAGACGGCCTCGCCGATCGCCGACAAAGGATGGCGTGAGTACCCTTGCGCACCCCACCGTGACCGCCGCTCGCCAGGCCGAGTCGATCTCCGCCTCCGAGCTGGACCGTTTTCCGTACGCCGATCGCCCGATGCCACCCGCTCCCCGCTGGGAGGGGGCGGAGAGCGAACTCGCCCGGGCCGGTCGGAAGACCACCAGCAGCCGCGGCCGCGGCCTGCACGGCCAGCTGGTTCAGCAGCTCGGCCAGATGATCGTCTCCGGAGACCTGGGCGCCGACCGCCCGCTGGTGCCGGAGGAGATCGGCCAGCGCTTCGAGGTCTCCCGCACCGTGGTGCGCGAGTCGCTCCGGGTGCTGGAGGCCAAGGGCCTGGTCTCGGCCCGACCGAACGTCGGCACCCGGGTCCGCCCGGTCAGCGATTGGAACCTGCTGGACCCCGACATCATCGAGTGGCGTGCCTTCGGGCCGCAGCGCGACGAGCAGCGCCGTGAGCTGTTCGAGCTGCGCTGGGCGATCGAGCCGCTGGCCGCCCGCCTCGCCGCCGGCCACGGCCGGGAGGACGTCCAGCAGCGGCTGGTCGAGCTGACCGAGATCATGAGCCAGGCCGGCAGTCAGGGCGACCTGGTCAGCTACGCCCGCGCCGACGCCGAGCTGCACAGTCTGGTGCTGCAGATGGCCGGGAACCGGATGCTGGAGCACCTGTCCGGGATCGTGGCCGGCGCGCTCCAGGTGTCCGGCGGCTCCGGCAGCACCTGTGAGCGCCCGTCCGAGTCGGCGGTCGGCCTGCACACCCGCCTGGTCGACGCGCTCGGCACCGGGGACGGCACCGCCTCCGAGGCGGCCGTCCGTGCGCTGCTCACCGTCCACCCGGACGTCGAGCACGCCGTTCCGGCCCCACGGGAGCACTGAGCGGTCCAGCCCTGCCCGTTCCGAACGGATGGCCCTTCTGCTGCTCCACCCGCAGCCGGGGGGCCATCGGCGTGTCGCGTCCCACACAGTTGCGCAGGCCACACCGCGAGGCGGCCCGTGCCGACTCGCGAGTACCGTTCGGCGAAGGCTCGCGGCCCGTTCGTGAAAGGCGCCCCCGAGGCCCTGGCCGCCGACCGCGAAGGCCCCGGCGCCCCGCTCGCCGATAGGCCGCCCGGGGCAGCCCGTACCGGCCGCCGGGTGGTGTGACGGGCGCCACGACGGGCATGCGTAACACTTGAGTGGCGGCAGCGATGTGTACGGAGCGGAAGCAGCTCCGGAATACCACCACAGACCAGATGGCTGTGCTGGTGCGCGGCGCTGCTGCCGTCCTGCAGACCCCGATCACCGTCCACCCACCCGAGCTGCTCGGGTGGTCGGTGCGGGATCGTCCACTCATCGTCCGAGAGGTTGTTCGTGTCGGCCAGCACATCCCGTTCGCTTCCCCCCGAGATCGCCGAGTCCGCGGCACTGCTGGCGCTCATCGAGCGGGGCAAGGCCCAGGGGCAGATCGCCGGTGACGACGTGCGCCACGCGTTCGAGGCGGACCAGATCCCGGTCACCAAGTGGAAGAACGTCATGCGCAGCCTCAACCAGGTGCTGATTGAGGAGGGGGTGGAGCTGATGGTCAGCGCGGCCGAGCCGGCCGGCGCCAAGCGCAAGAGCGTCGCGGCCAAGAGCACCACCAAGCGCACCGCGACCAAGGCGGTCACCACCCGCACGCCGGTCGCCCAGACCAAGCCCCCGGTCCGGATCGCCCCCAACGCGACCGTGTCCCCGTCGGTGGCCGTGGCCGCCGCGGTGACGACCAGCGAGGTCACCGTCGTCGAGACCATCGGTCTCGCCGAGGCCCGCCCGGCCGCCAAGAAGGCCGCGCCGGCGAAGAAGGCGGCGGCCAAGAAGACCGCCGCTCCCGCGAAGAAGACCGCCGCCAAGAAGACCGCGGCCGGCAAGCCGGGAGCCAAGGGCGAAGAGGACATGATCGGCGAGGAAGAGCTCCTCGAAGACGTGGCCCTGCCCGGCGACGGCAAGGAGGAAGGCGGCCCCGAGGAGGAGTCGGACCAGGGCTTCGTGCTCTCCGACGACGACGAGGACGACGCCCCGGCGCAGCAGGTCGCGGTGGCCGGTGCCACCGCCGACCCGGTCAAGGACTACCTGAAGCAGATCGGCAAGGTCCCGCTGCTCAACGCCGAGCAGGAGGTCGAGCTCGCCAAGCGGATCGAGGCCGGCCTGTTCGCCGAGGACAAGCTGAGCCAGGCCGACAAGCTCGCCCCGAAGCTCAAGCGCGAGCTGGAGATCATCGCCGAGGACGGCCGCCGCGCCAAGAACCACCTGCTGGAGGCCAACCTCCGCCTGGTGGTCTCGCTGGCCAAGCGCTACACCGGCCGCGGCATGCTGTTCCTGGACCTGATCCAGGAGGGCAACCTCGGTCTGATCCGTGCGGTCGAGAAGTTCGACTACACCAAGGGCTACAAGTTCTCCACCTACGCGACCTGGTGGATCCGGCAGGCGATCACCCGCGCCATGGCCGACCAGGCCCGCACCATCCGTATCCCGGTGCACATGGTCGAGGTCATCAACAAGCTCGCCCGCGTGCAGCGCCAGATGCTCCAGGACCTGGGCCGCGAGCCCACCCCGGAGGAGCTGGCCAAGGAACTCGACATGACCCCCGAGAAGGTCATCGAGGTTCAGAAGTACGGCCGCGAGCCGATCTCGCTGCACACCCCGCTCGGCGAGGACGGCGACAGCGAGTTCGGTGACCTGATCGAGGACTCCGAGGCGGTCGTCCCGGCCGACGCGGTCTCCTTCACCCTGCTCCAGGAGCAGTTGCACTCGGTGCTGGACACCCTGTCCGAGCGCGAGGCGGGCGTGGTCTCGATGCGCTTCGGCCTGACCGACGGTCAGCCGAAGACGCTGGACGAGATCGGCAAGGTCTACGGCGTGACGCGTGAGCGCATCCGTCAGATCGAGTCCAAGACCATGTCGAAGCTGCGCCACCCGTCGCGTTCCCAGGTGCTGCGCGACTACCTGGACTGACAGTTCGTCACCTGGACGGGCCCCTTCGCCACCGGCGGAGGGGCCCGTTCGCATGTCCGGGGGTCGCTCGATGGGGTGGCCGGTGCGCTCAGGTGGGGCACGGTGGGTGAGGGGATGACTACGCTGGGCAGGTTGTCGCACGTCGAACCCCCACGACGAGCCCCGCTGTCGCACGCCGAACCCCCACGCCGAACCCTTCTGGAGAACCGGTGCCCATCCTGGACCCGTCCGCGCCTCGGCTCCGCCGCCGGGCGGTCGCGCTCGTCGCCCTGGCGGCCCTGCCCGCCCCGCTGGTCGCGCTGGGTGCGGCTGCCCCGGCCGCCGCGCAGCGGCGGATCGTCGGGGGGACGAGCGCCAGCACCAGTGATCACCCGTGGATGGTGGCGCTGTCCAGCCGTGCGCAGTTCGGTTCGTCCCGTTCCGGGCAGTTCTGCGGTGGGGCGCTGGTCACCCCGACCAAGGTGGTGACGGCCGCGCACTGCTTCTACGACGAGGTCACGGGCCGGCCGGTCCAGCGGCCGGGGCTGCGGGTGATCGTCGGCCGGGACGACCTGCGGGGCAGTGCGGGACGGGAGGTGGCGGTCAGCGGGGTGTGGATCGAGCCGGACTACAGCTTCGCCGCGAACTCCCGGGACGTGGCGGTGGTCACCCTGGCCGAGCCGCTGGAGGACCAGCGGACGCTGGAGATGGTGGGCGCGGGCGAGAGCCGGCCGTACGCGGTGGGCACCTCGGCGACGGTGTTCGGCTGGGGCGACACCCGGGGCAACGGCAGCTACTCGAACACGCTGCGGCAGGTGACGGTGCCGATCATCTCGGACGCCGCCTGCGGGCGCGACTACCCGGGCGGTGCGGACAGCGCGTACGACGCGCGCAGCATGGTGTGTGCCGGCGACGAGCGGGGCGGCAAGGATGCCTGCCAGGGCGACAGCGGGGGTCCGCTGGTGGTGGCCGGGCGGCTGGCCGGGCTGGTGTCCTGGGGGGCCGGCTGCGCGCAGGCCAATCACCCGGGGGTGTACACCAGGATCTCGGCGGTGGCGGAGTCCGTGCAGGACGCGCTGTGACACGCCCGACATGACCTGCCGCAGCGGCCGGGCAAACGCCACGGCCGGGCGGCCCGCCCGGAAGGGGAGGGCCGCCCGGCCGCTCAGGCAGCTCGGGTTTCGAGCGGGAGCGTCAGCGCTCGCCCTCGGCAGCCGTTGCCGCGGTGCCGGAGAGGCGGTCGCTCTCGTCGTGTATCTCCACGGCGATCTTCTTGAGCTCGGGCTCGAACTTACGCCCGTGGTGGGCGCAGAACAGCAGCTCTCCGCCGCTGGAAAGGACGACGCGCAGGTAGGCCTGAGCGCCGCAACGGTCGCAGCGGTCTGCCGCGGTGAGCGGGCTCGCAGGGGTCAGAACAGTAGTCACGTCGCCTCTTCTCTAGCTCGACGAGCTGTGTACCAGGATCAACATCCAACCAGGTCGAATTCGTTCCCGCTCGTGGCTTTTCTCTTTGAGGATTCTGCTGTCTCGTTGATGAGGGCGTGCCCCGGGCACCGGTGGTTCATGCGTACCGATTCCGATGGTCCGCCAATCACCTCGAACGCCCGATCGGGCCGGGGTGCGAGGTCCGCGTAGCATAATCCTCCGCTGGGTTGGAGCATAAGCCCCGTCCCGGGCCCCGCTTGACCGCATCACAGCAGCTCCGCCGCCCTCTCCGGCCGCCCCGGTCCGCCAGGACCCGTGGTGTCGGCAGGAGATGGCAGGGTGAGGGCCGCGTCCGCGGTGGGAGTCGTGTTCGCGCAGCGCGTACAAGGCGCGCGGGCCTCGGCGGCCGAAGTCTCAGTTGCTGAGAGCATGCGGGGTGTCCGTCAACATCATGGAGGAGTGCAGAGCGTGAGTGGAGAAAAGACCGTCCCGTCCTCACTGGTGACCGGCGAGGGCGGGTCCGACTACACCGCGCGGCATCTGCTCGTCCTCGAGGGGCTGGAGGCGGTCCGCAAGCGGCCGGGCATGTACATCGGGTCGACCGACAGCCGCGGCCTGATGCACTGCCTGTGGGAGATCATCGACAACTCGGTGGACGAGGCCCTCGGCGGGTTCTGCGACCGGATCGACGTGCTGCTGAACCAGGACGGCTCGGTGGAGGTGCGCGACAACGGCCGCGGCATCCCGGTGGACGTGGAGCCCAAGACCGGGCTGTCCGGCGTCGAGGTGGTGATGACCAAGCTGCACGCGGGCGGCAAGTTCGGCGGCGGCTCGTACGCGGCCTCCGGCGGTCTGCACGGTGTCGGCGCCTCGGTGGTGAACGCGCTGTCCGCCCGGCTGGACATGGAGGTGGACCGGAACGGCGCCACCCACTCGATCAGCTTCCGGCGCGGCACCCCCGGCACGTTCACCGGGGACGGCCCGGACGCGAAGTTCACGCCGGGCAGCGGAATGACCAAGAAGGGCAAGTTCGCCAAGACCCGCACCGGCACCCGGACCCGCTTCTGGGCGGACCGGCAGATCTTCCTCAAGGACGCCAAGCTCTCGCTGGAGCTGCTGCACGCCCGGGCCCGGCAGACCGCCTTCCTGGTGCCCGGTCTGACCATCGTGGTGCGTGACGAGCGGCTGACCGAGAGCGAGCAGGTCCAGGAGGAGACCTTCCGATTCGACGGCGGCATCAGCGAGTTCTGCGAGTTCCTCGCCCCCGACCGCCCGGTCTCCGACGTGCTGCGGCTGCGCGGCGAAGGCACCTTCAAGGAGACCGTCCCGGTGCTCGACGAGCTCGGGCACATGACCCCCACCGAGGTCACCCGCGAGCTCGGGGTGGACATCGCGCTGCGCTGGGGCGCCGGCTACGACACCACGCTGCGTTCCTTCGTCAACATCATCTCCACCCCCAAGGGCGGCACCCACGTCAACGGCTTCGAGCGGCAGCTCGCCAAGACCGTCAACGAGGCGCTGCGGGCCGCCAAGTTGCTGCGGGTCGCCGAGGACGACATCACCAAGGACGACGTGCTGGAGGGCCTGACCGCGGTGGTCACCGTCCGGCTGGCCGAGCCTCAGTTCGAGGGGCAGACCAAGGAGGTGCTGGGCACCTCGGCGGCCAACCGGATCGTGGCCGCGGTGGTGGCCAAGGAGTTGAAGAGCTTCCTCACCTCCGCCAAGAAGGACGAGAAGCTCCAGGCCCGGGCCGTGCTGGAGAAGGTCGTCGCCGCCGCCCGCACCAGGGTCGCCGCCCGGCAGCACAAGGAGACGCAGCGCCGGAAGACCGCGCTGGAGACCTCCTCGCTGCCCGCCAAGCTGGCCGACTGCCGCAGCGACGACGTGGACCGCAGCGAACTGTTCATCGTCGAGGGCGACTCGGCGCTGGGCACCGCCAAGCTGGCCCGCAACTCGGAGTTCCAGGCGCTGCTGCCGATCCGCGGCAAGATCCTGAACGTCCAGAAGGCCTCGGTGAGCGACATGCTCAAGAACGCCGAGTGCGCGTCGATCATCCAGGTCATAGGAGCGGGCTCCGGCCGCACCTTCGACATCGACCAGGCCCGGTACGGCAAGGTCATCTTCATGGCCGACGCCGACGTCGACGGCTCGCACATCCGCACCCTGCTGCTGACGCTGTTCCACCGCTACATGCGGCCGATGGTCGAGCAGGGCCGGGTGTTCGCCGCGGTGCCGCCGCTGCACCGGATCGAGCTGACCAACCCCAAGCGCGGCCAGGAGAAGTACCACTACACCTACTCGGACGCCGAACTGCGGCGCACCCTGCTGGAGTTCCAGGGCAAGGGGCTGCGCTGGAAGGACCCGATCCAGCGCTACAAGGGCCTCGGCGAGATGGACGCCGACCAGCTGGCCGAGACCACCATGGACCCGCGGCACCGGATCCTGCGCCGGATCAATCTGGGCGACCTGGAGTCCGCGGAGAAGACCTTCGACCTGCTGATGGGCAACGACGTCGCGCCGCGGCGGGAGTTCATCGTGGACTCGGCGGCCACCCTGGACAGGTCCCGGATCGACGCCTGAGCAGACCTGCGCGAAAGGGCTCTCCACCCACGGGTGGAGGGCCCTTTCCGTCTGTGCTTCCACCCTCGCTCCGAGGATTCGGAGGCCTGTCCTCCGTAGATTTCGTGGTGTCGAGAACAACCCGCCCAGGAGGCACCCGAAATGACCGCCCTGTCCAACGTCCTGATCGCCGTCGCCGTGATCGTCCTGGTGGTGGGCCGGCAGCTGCGGGCCCGCCGACTGGACACCGAACGCCGGTTCTGGCTGCTGCCGCTGATCCTCGCCGCGGTGGCGCTGCGCGACCCGGTGCTGATCGACCCGGACCACAAGGGCGCCGCCGCACTGATCCTGGCCGGCTCGCTGGTCACCACCCTCGGCATGGGCTGCGCCTGGGGCTGGACGATGCGGATCTGGCGCGACCACGACGGCCTGCTGTGGACCCAGGGTTCCGCCGCCACCGTGTTCGCCTGGGTCGGCGCGATCCTGATCCGGATCGGCTGGTACGGCGTCGCCGTCGCGCTGCACGTCCACCAGTCCAGCAGCGTGCTGATGCTGTCGCTCGGCCTGCTGCTGCTGGTCCGCTCGGCCGCCGTCAGCTGGCGGGCCCGCCAGCTGGACGACCACAAGCACACCCTGGCCGCCTGACGGACCGCCACCATCGTGCCGCCGACCCCCCACCGGGTGTCGGCGGCACCGGCATTGAGAGAGGATCATCCGGTGAGCACCCTGGAACGCTGGACCCGCTGGCCGGCCGGAGACGTCCCGATCCGGGAACGCCACTCACGGGCCCGGACGGCGCTGTCGCTCTTCGGCCGGATCGCGGGGCTGACAGCGGTGGTGTTCGGCACCTTCACCGAACAGCACTTCACGGGCTGGCGGTTGCTGTTCCCGATCGGCTGGATCACGGGCTCGGTCGCGCTGTTCGCCGGCTGGTACTTCAACTGCCGGGCCCAGCGGCTGTGGCCCGCGCTGGGCTGCGCCGCCGGGCTGCTGGTGTTCGCCGGGCTGGCCCACGAGGGCGGCGCCGACACCCTGGCCTCGGTGATCTGGTGCGGGCTCGCGGTGCTCTCCGTGGTCCGGCTGCCGCTGGCCGCCGGGCTGCTCACCGCCGCTGCCGCGGTGGGCAGTTACGGCCTCGGCTCGGGCGACTCGCTGCTGATGATGCTGGCCGTCGCCGGCGGTCTCGGGCTGCTCGGCTACCTGCTGCGCCTGGACAGCCAGGCCCGCGCCGCGCAGCGCGCCCTGCTCGCGCAGGAGCGGGCCGCGCAGGTCGCGCAGACGGAGTCCGCGGCGCTCGCCGAACGGGCCAGGATCGCCCGGGAGATCCACGACGTGCTGGCGCACAGCCTGTCCGCGCAGCTGGTGCACCTGGAGGCGGCCCGGCTGATGCTGGACGCCGGCGCCGAGCGGGCGGAGATCCGCGAACGGGTGGTCGCCGCCCGGCGGATGGCGCAGGACGGGCTCGCCGAGACCCGGCAGGCGCTGTCCGCGCTGCGCGGCGAGTTCGCCCCCGTCGCCGAGTTCGTGGCCGGGCTGGTCGCGCAGTCCGGGGCGGAACTGGCCGTCGACGGGGTGCCCCGCCCGCTGCCCGTCGAGGCCGGGCTGGCCGTGCGCCGGGTCGCCCAGGAGGCGCTGACCAACGCCCGCAAGCACGCGCCCGGCGGCCGGGTGGACGTCCGACTCGGCTACCTGGACGGCGCGGTGGAGCTGCGGGTGCACAACTCCCGGGCGCCCCGCGGGGCGCACCCGGTGCTGGGGGACAGCGGGAGCGGGTACGGTCTGCTCGGGATGCGCGAACGCGCGGAACTGCTCGGCGGCGAACTGCTGGCGGGCCCCGAGGAAGGAGGGTGGCGCGTGCTGCTGCGGGTGCCGACGTGACGGGTGCGGAGACGACGGGCGGGCCGGTCCGGGTGGTGGTCGCCGACGACCAGACCGTGGTCCGCGAGGGCATTGTGATGCTGCTCGGCCTGCTGCCGGGCATCACGGTGGTCGGCTCGGCGGCGGACGGCGAGGAGGCGGTGCGGCTGGTCGCCGAACACGCCCCCGACGTGGTGCTGATGGACCTGCGGATGCCGCGCTGCGACGGGGTGGAGGCCACCCGCCGGGTTCGTGCCGAGCACCCGGGTACCGCGGTGGTGGTGCTCACCACGTACGCCGACGACGATTCGCTGTTCTCCGCGCTGCAGGCCGGGGCGCGCGGCTTCCTGACCAAGGACGCCGGGGCGGAGGAGATCGCCCGCGCGGTCGCGGACGTCCGCTCGGGGGCGGCCGGGCTCTCCCCGCAGGTCCAACTTCGGCTGCTGGAGCGGTTGTCGGGCGCGCCGGCGGCCACCGGGCCGGATCCGGAGCCGCTGAAGCCCGAGCCGCTGAAATCCGGGCCGCTGAAGCCGGAGGCCGGGAAGGCCGCGCGGGCGGTGCTGCCGGACGGGCTGACCCAGCGGGAGGCCGAGGTGCTGGCGCTGATCGCGTCCGGACTGTCCAACGCGGAGATCGCCGGAAGGTTGTTCGTCAGCCCCGCAACGGTGAAAACCCATATCAACAACCTTTTCGCGAAGACGGCGGTCCGGGATCGCGCGCAGGCTGTCGCGTACGCCTTCAAGCATGGAATTTCCGAAGGTTGGTGAACGTACCGTCCTTTCGCTGCTTCGGTTGAAGGTTTCTTCACGGGTTTCCTTGTGTGGTTTGTGACACTCCATCATGGTTCGGTCGTAACGACCGGAATGATGAGGTGTCGGCAAGTGGCGCAGCAGGAGAGAGTCGACTGGTGGGCCGGGGCCGCCGCCCCCCAGCCCCGGGTGGTGGCGCCGCGGCGCAGCGTGGAAGTGGACGCGGTACCGCCGGAGGACCGAATCGGGGGCGCGGTGTACCGGAGCGTCCAGGACAGTGAGGCCTTCCGGGAGATCCGGCGGGGCTACCGCTCGTTCGTGTTCCCGGCCACCGCCGGGTTCCTGGCCTGGTACCTGCTGTTCGTGACGGCCGAGG
Source organism: Kitasatospora sp. NPDC059673 (assembly GCF_042734215.1). Taxonomy (NCBI): domain Bacteria; kingdom Bacillati; phylum Actinomycetota; class Actinomycetes; order Kitasatosporales; family Streptomycetaceae; genus Kitasatospora; species Kitasatospora sp. NPDC059673. The sequence continues at coordinate 76,497 of NZ_JBHWEN010000024.1, forward strand.
CCTTCATGCCGGACCTGCTGGGCCGCCGGATCGCCGGGCCGCTGAACGTGGCCTGGACGCTCGGCCTCGGCCAGTTCGCCTCGACCTTCCTGCTCACCTGGCTCTACGCCCGTAATGCCCGCACCAAGCGCGATCGAGCCGCCCTCGAACTGCGCTGGGACACCCAGGACCAGCTGCGATGACCGCTCACCACCCCAACCACGGCCTCGCCGTCGCCCTGTTCGCCGTCGTCGTCGCGGTGACGCTGACCATCACCATCTGGGTCGGCCGCCGCGGCCACGCCGCTGAGGACTTCTTCGCCGGCGGCCGGGACTTCTCCCCGCTGCAGAACGGCTTCGCGCTGTCCGGCGACTACCTGTCGGCCGCCTCCTTCCTGGGCGTGACCGGGCTGATCGCGCTGTACGGCTACGACGGCGTGCTGTACAGCATCGGCTTCCTGGTCGCCTGGCTGGTCGTGCTGATGCTGGTGTCCGAACTGGTCCGCAACGCCGGCCGGTACACGCTGGCCGACGTGCTGGCGCTGCGGATGCGCCAGCGGCCGGTGCGGGCCGCGGCCGGCCTGTCGTCCATGGTCGTCACGCTGATGTACCTGATCGCGCAGATGGTCGGCGCGGGCAGCCTGGTCGCGCTGCTGCTGGGCACCAACAGCGGGGCCGCCAAGGCGTGGACCATCATCGCGGTCGGCGCCTTGATGATCGTCTACGTGACGGTCGGCGGGATGCGCGCCACCACCTGGATCCAGATCGTCAAGGCCTTCCTGCTGGTGGGCGGTTCGGTGCTGCTCACGGTGCTGGTGGTGGCCCGCTTCCACGGCGACCTGGGCGCGCTGATGGAGACCGCCGCGCGGCGCAGCGGCGAGGGCGAGGCGTACCTGCGGCCCGGCCTCAACTACGGCTCCAGCGCGCTCGACCGGCTGGACTTCGTCAGCCTCGGCCTGGCGCTGGTGCTCGGCACCGGCGGACTGCCGCACATCCTCAGCCGGTTCTACACGGTGCCGACCGCGCGGGCCGCCCGGCGCTCCACGATGTGGGCGATCGGCCTGATCGGCTCCTTCTACCTGATGGCGATCGTGCTCGGGCTCGGGGCGGGTGCGGTGGTCGGCGGGCACGACCTGCGGCTGTCCAACTCGGCGGGCAACACGGCGGTTCCGCTGCTCGCCCTGGACCTCGGCGGTGGCGACGGCTCGACCTGGGGCCTGCTGCTGTTCGCGGTGATCTCGGCGATCGCGTTCGCCACCATCCTGGCGGTGGTCGCCGGACTCACCCTGGCCTCCTCCGCGGCCTTCGCCCACGACCTGTACGCCCGGGCCTGGCGGCGGGAGGGCAGCCGGCAGGTGTCCGAGCGCGAGGAGGTTATCGCCGCCCGGGTCTCCGCCGTGGTGATCGGCGGCCTGGCGATCGTGCTCAGCCTGTACGCGCAGCGCCTGAACGTCGCCTTCCTGGTCGGTCTGGCCTTCGCGGTGGCCGCCTCCGCGAACCTGCCGACGCTGCTGTACTCGCTGTTCTGGAAGCGCTTCTCCACCCGCGGCGCGGTCTGGTCGGTGTACGGCGGCCTGGTTCCGGCGGTGGTGCTGGTGCTGTTCTCGCCGGTCGTCTCCGGGGCGAAGACCTCGGTGCTGCCCGGCATGGACTTCCACTGGTTCCCGCTGGAGAACCCCGGGCTGGTCTCCATCCCGCTCGGCTTCCTGGCCGGCTGGCTGGGCACCATGCTGGACCGGGAGCCCGCCGACGAGGACGGTTACGCCGAGCTGGAGGTCCGCGCCCTGACCGGGGCCGGCGCCGCCTGACCGGGCATCAAGGACGGGCCCCGCACCGGGTGGTGCGGGGCCCGTTGGTCATTCGGCGATGGCCACGAGGGCGGTGACGTCCATGCGGGACGGGGTGCCCGGGGCCTTGCCGCAGCTCTCGGCGCGGGGCGGCTCGCTCGCGGCTTCCGCGACCGTCGCCCGCCAGCGGCGGCCGTCGGTGTGCGCCACCTCCACCGTCCAGCCGTCGCCGTCCGGGGTCTGGCGCATGGTCAGCGCGTCGGCGGCGCCCTCGCCGGTCAGTTCGCGGACGGCCTGCTCGGCGGCCTGGGACGGGCGGGGCCAGTACGAGCGGCCGCGTGAGTGGGCGGGGGTGGTGTGGCCGGCGGCGGTGGCGGACAACACCTCCTTGGCGGACTCCGCGGTGAGCCGGCCGTAGGCGTAGCCGTGCGGCAGCACCAGCATGGTGGGGGAGAAACGGTGGCCGCCGAGGTGGGTGACCTCCCAGACCTCGCTGTGGCCGGCCGATGCCAGGTCGGCGGCCAGCGGGCGGCCGAGCAGTGCGCAGCAGCGGTCGCGCCGGCCGTTGGTGCACACCAGGGCGATCGGGCCGCCGATGTGCTCGCTGCCGAAGCCGTCGTGGTGGCCCGCGCCGAGGGCGGCGAAGTCGAGGTCGAGCAGTTCGGCGGGGGAGCCGAGCCGGGCCCGGCGCACCCACGGGTCGGCGGGTGCGGTGTGCGCGATCAGCACCTCGTGGTGGGCGGCGGTGTCGGTGTCGGCGTGCCGGCCAGGCCGGCGGATCAGCGCGATCCGGACGCCGGTGCCCTCGGCCGCCCGGTCCAGCGCGGCCCCGAGTTCGGGGTCGAGGTGGCTGGCGGTGAGCGCCTTGGCGCCCCACGGGCCGGGCTGTTCGAGCAGCAGCCAGGTGGTGGCGGTGGCCGCGGTGGCGGCCAGTGGCTCGGTCAGTTCGCGCGACAGTGTCGTACAGGTGCTCACCTGCCCACCTTATGTCCGGACGGCGGGTCGGAGCGGGTGGAGCTTCGCCTGCGGAGGGCCGGGCGGGTGCGGACTATGCTGGGCTCCATTACCTGGATTTGACGTTCTTTTGGGGGAGTCTTGGGGTCCTTCTTCGCGGTCGATGTGGCGGACCTGGACCGTCTGTTGGCGGATCTGCACCGAAGTCAGGGCGAGTTGCGCACCGCGTTGAACGCGATGCGGGACACCGGGCCGAAGACCACCGGCGCCAAGTCCTTGGATCACGCCTGCGACGAGTTCCACGACAGCTGGGACGACGCGATCAAGAAGATCGCCGAGTCCACCCAGCAGGTGGAGGAGGGGCTGAACATCACCCGGCGGGCCTACGCGGAGACCGACCAGGCGCTGCGTGAGGTGTTCGGCGGCGGTGCCGCGTGAGCGACACGGCGCAGTTCCCCGCGCTGGGCTTCGACCCGGCGCCCGGAAACCCGGCCAGTGTGGACGAGTTGGTGCAGCGGTTGACCACCGCCGCCGGGGCGCTGGAGAGCGCCCACGGCACCCTGGAACGGCTCACCCGGGCCGGCGGCAGCTGGCGCGGCGACGCGGCGCGCGCGTTCGCCGGAAAGGTCGGCGAACTGCCCGGCCTGCTCCGCGACAGCGACGACGCGGTGCGCACGGCGGCCCGGCAACTGGAGGGCTGGCGCGGCCAGTTGACGCACTTCCAGGAGACCGCGCGGCGCTACGAGGCGGACGCGGAGGCGGCCAAGCGGCGCTGCGAGAGCTGCGAGCGGCAGCAGGACGGCGCCCGCTCGCGCTACGAGACGGCGGCCGGCGCCCCGGCGTTCCGGCTGGCCGGGCGGATGTACGCGGACCAGGCGCAGCTGCAGCAGGCCCAGGCCGAGATCGACGCCGCGCAGCGCGAGTTGAACGCGGCGGGCGGGGAACTCGACGACGCCAAGCGGGCGCTGGAGGACGCCGAGGACGCGTTCCAGGCGATAGTGAAGCAGGCGAAGGAGCTGCGCGAGGACCACCTCGACGCCGCCGGGAAGGTCGCCCGGGCCCTGCGCAAGGCCAACCAGAACGCGCCGACCACCAGCGCGTGGGACAGCTTCAAGGACGCCCTGAAGCGGGCCGGCCACGCGCTCAAGGAGTGGGCCACCAAGCACGCCGACCTGCTGAAGAAGATCGGCGACTGGCTGGGCATCGCCTCCACCGTGCTGGGCGTGGCCGCCCTGTGCACCCTGTGGTTCCCGCCGCTGTCCGGCGCGCTGGCGCTGGCCGGCGGCGTGCTCTCGGCGGGCGCGCTGGCCAGCCACGGCCTGGCCAAGCTCGGCGGGGCGGACGTCAGCGCGATGGACCTGGTCGGCGACGGGCTGGGGGCGCTGCCGTTCGGCAAGCTGGTCGGCACGGCGGCCAAGCCGGTGGTGAAGGTCACCACCAAGCTGGTCCCGAAGATCGAGAAGGTGACGCTGGAGACCGGTGAGACGGTGATGCGGCAGACCGGCGGGAAGGTCCGGGAGATCGCCAAGAGCCAGACCGTCGATCACCTGGGCGACGCGCTGCGCGGCTCGGCGGTCCGGGTCACCGAGATCGGCGCGGAGGGCGCGCTGAACACCACCTTCAAGGCGCTGCCCGGCATGGGCAACCGGCTGAAGTTCGCCTGGGAGAAGCACGTCGCCGAGTCGGTGTACGGCACCGCGGTCGACACCTTCAAGTCCACCCGGGTCGCCAACCTGCCGGGCCTGCGCTCGATCCCCTCGTTCCAGAACGCGATCCGGGCCGACGGCAGCCTCGACCCGATGTCCTGGTGGAGCCGGGGCATCAACGGGGTGCCCTCGCTGCCGGGCATCGTCACCGGCATCCACGACCAGTTCAGCGGAGGCAACTGATGTACGGCACACCACCGTTGACCCCGTCGGCGGGGCGGCGCTCGCGGATCGGACTGGTGCTGTGGTGCGCCGTGCAATGGGTGGTGATCCCGGTGGACGTGCTGACCCGGCTGGTGTGGATGCCGCTCACCGTGCTCGCCGAGACGGTCGACTCGGTGGAGTGGCTGGAGCGCGGCTGGCGGCGGACGCTGGTGCGGCCGCTGAGCCGCTTCGTCGGCCCGGCGAGACTGGCCCGGGAGTGGGGCGAGGACCAGCGGCGCTGGGACGCCAGGATGGCCGAGATCTGCGGCGTCGCCGCCGCCGCTTACGCTCGGGGTTCGAACGCCAAATACGCCCTCCGCGGCTGGGCCGACATGCGGTGGGGGTACGGGACCCGCAGCTTCCTGATGACCCCGAAGGACTACCGGGGCGCCCACCCGGAGCGGATCCGGGCGATCGCCGCCCAGCACGGCCTGGTGGCCCGCTCCCTGGGGAAGGCCGGGATCGAACTGGTGCCGGCGGTGGCCCGATGAGCAGCTACACCTTCGACGTGCCGGTGCACTTCCACGACCTCGGCATGCACCTGGACGCGCAGCAACGCGCCGTCCACCTGCGGGAGTTGGCCTGCGAGATCTGGGCGGGCGGCACCGAGGCCCAGCGCGAGGGCGTCCAGCGGTTCTACGGCGAGCTGGCCGACGCGGCCGCCGAGGACGGCGCGAGCTACGCCGGGGTGTGCCTGATGGCCACCGAGGACGACCGGATCTCCACCGCCTCGTTGATCGCCCGCAGCGAGACGCTGGAGCCGGCAGCCGACCCGGAGACGGTGATCGAAACCCTGGAGGAGACCCTCTCGCTGGACCCGGCCGCCGACGTGCACCGCACCGAGACCGAGCAGGGCCCCGCCGTGGTCGCGTTCAGCGGCGTCGAGTGGACGCCGGTGCCGGAGCAGCCCGCGCTGCCGCTGGCCAGGGTGGACGTCTACCTGCCGCTGCCCGCGATGTCCGAGCTGCTGGTGTTCTCGCTGACCACCCCGTCGCTGCCCGACCTGCCGCAGTACGTCGCGCTGCTGTCCGAACTGACCGACACCGTCGAGGTGGTGACGGACAACCCGGCGCCGCTGCCGGTGCAGCGGCCCGGGGAGCGCGCGCCGCTGTTCTGAACCCGCACGCGCGGAACGGCGGGCACCCCCCATCAGGGAGGCCCGCCGTTCCGGGGGTGTCACATCCGGCCGCCGACCGCCGCGATCCTGGCCGGCACCGGGGTGCCGGAGCCGTCGCGGCGCGGGTCGCGCTCCGGGAGGGGGACGGGCTGGCCGTTGGCGGCGGCGCCGAGGGCGGGCACCGGACCGGCCCAGGCGAACGCCAGGCCGTCCTCGCCGCGCAGGAAGCGCTGGCAGCGGACGCCGCCGGTGGCCCGGCCCTTGCGCGGGTACTGGTCGAACGGGGTGAGCTTCCAGCTGGTCTGCTGCTCGCCGTCCAGCGTGCCGGAGGCGGCGGCCACCGAGAGGACCACCGCGTCCTCGGCCGGATCGACGGCGGTGAAGGACAGCACCCGGGCGCCGTCCGCCAGCTTGATGCCGGCCATGCCGCCGGCCGGGCGGCCCTGCGGACGGACCTGGCTCGCCTGGTAGCGCAGCAGCTGGGCGTCGGAGGTGAGGAAGACCAGGTCCTCCTCGCCGGTGCGCAGCTCGACCGCGCCGACCACGGTGTCGCCGTCCTTGAGCGCGATCACCTCGAACTCGTCCTTGTTGGCGGGCCATTCGGGCACCACCCGCTTGACCGTGCCCTGCACGGTGCCGAGCGCCAGGCCCGGCGAGGACTCGTCCAGGGTGGTCAGCGCGAGCGCCTTCTCGTCCGCCTCCAGCCGGAGGAACTCGGAGACCGCGGCGCCGCCGGCCAGCGCCGTGGTGCCCGGGGGCAGCGCGGGCAGGTCGATCACCGGCAGGCGCAGCACCCGGCCGGCCGAGGTGACCAGGCCGACGTCGCCGCGCGCGGTGGCGGGGACGGCGGAGACCAGCACGTCGTGCCTGGCCCGGGACGGCTCCTCGGTGACCGGCTCCAGGTCGAAGGTGCGGGCGAGCAGACCGGTGGAGGACAGCAGCACCCGGCACGGGTCGTCGGCGACCTCCAGCGGCACCGACAGCGCCGCCGACGGCACCGACCCGGCCTCCAGCAGCACGGTGCGCCGCTCGGTGCCGAACTGCTTGGCCACCGCGCCGAGTTCGGAGGACACCACGGAACGCAGCCTGGTGTCGGACTCCAGGATCTCGGTCAGCTCGGCGATCTCCTTGAGCAGCTTCGCCTGCTCGGCCTCCAGCTCGACCCGGTCGAAGCGGGTGAGCCGGCGCAGCGGGGTGTCCAGGATGTACGCGGTCTGCGTCTCGGAGATGCCGAAGCGCTCCATCAGGCGGTCCTTGGCCTGGGACGCGTCGTCGCTGCTGCGGATGATCGCGATCACCTCGTCGATGTCGACCAGGGCGATCAGCAGGCCCTCGACCAGGTGCAGCCGGTCCTGGCGCTTGCGGCGGCGGAAGTCGCTGCGGCGCCTGACCACCGTGAAGCGGTGATCGACGTAGACCTCCAGCAGCTCCTTCAGGCCCAGCGTCAGCGGCTGGCCGTCCACCAGCGCCACATTGTTGATGCCGAAGGTCTCCTCCATCGGCGTCAGCTTGTACAGCTGCTCCAGCAGCGCCTCGGGGACGAAGCCGTTCTTCACCTCGATGACCAGGCGCAGGCCGTGCTCGCGGTCGGTGAGGTCCTTGACGTCGGCGATGCCCTGGAGCTTCTTCGCGTTGACCAGGTCCTTGATCTTCGCGATCACCTTCTCCGGGCCGACGGTGTACGGCAGTTCGGTGACCACGATGCCCTTGCGGCGGGCGGTGACGTTCTCGATCGTGGCGGTGGCGCGGATCTTGAAGGTGCCGCGGCCGGACTCGTACGCGTCACGGATGCCGGACAGGCCGACGATCCGGCCACCGGTCGGCAGGTCCGGGCCGGGGACGAACCGCATCAGGGTTTCCAGGTCCGCGGCCGGGTGCTTGATCAGGTGCCGGGCGGCGGCCACCACTTCGGACAGGTTGTGCGGCGGCATGTTGGTGGCCATGCCGACCGCGATCCCGGTGGCGCCGTTGACCAGCAGGTTCGGGTACGCCGAGGGGAGCACCTGGGGCTCCTGCTCGGAGCCGTCGTAGTTCGGGCCGAAGTCGACGGTGTCCTCGTGGATCGACTCCACCATCGACATCGAGGCGGCCGTCAGCCGGGACTCGGTGTAGCGCATCGCGGCCGGCGGGTCGTCGTTGCCGAGCGAACCGAAGTTGCCGTGGCCGTCGATCAGCGGCAGCCGCATCGAGAACGGCTGCGCCATGCGCACCACGGCGTCGTAGATCGAGGCGTCGCCGTGCGGGTGCAGACGGCCCATCACCTCGCCGACCAGGCGGGCGCACTTGACGTGGCCGCGCTCCGGGCGCAGGCCCATCTCGTTGGCCTGGTAGAGGATCCGGCGGTGCACCGGCTTCAGGCCGTCGCGGGCGTCCGGCAGGGCCCGGGAGTAGATCACCGAGTAGGCGTACTCCAGGAACGAGCCCTGCATCTCGTCCACGACATCGACATCGAGGATGCGCTCCTCGAAGTCACCGGGCGGCGGGGTGGGCGAACTGCGGCGGGCCATCGCTGCGGGGCTCCCTTGCGGTACTGGGGTGGGCAGGGCCAAGGCATGAACGCCCCCCATTGTGGACCCTCGGTGGGACACCACCTGTCACCCGGGCCGCTTCCGCCGCTGGCGAACGCGCCCGACGCACGGACACCTGACGGCGGCACCGGGCGTTGCACCAGAATGGGGGACGTCACAAGCCCCCGGCCCGGACACTCCGGAACCGACGACGGGAAGGACCCCGCATGGCCAACCCCGGCCCCGCCAGCGGCCTCGCCATCACCGAACACCGCCTGGCCAACGGCCTGCGCGTAGTGCTCTCCGAGGATCACCTCACTCCGGTCACCGCCGTGTGCCTGTGGTACGACGTGGGCTCCCGGCACGAGGTGAAGGGGCGCACCGGTCTCGCCCACCTCTTCGAGCACCTGATGTTCCAGGGCTCGGCGAACGTCTCCAACAACGGGCACTTCGAACTGGTCCAGGGCGCCGGCGGCTCGCTCAACGGCACCACCAGCTTCGAGCGCACCAACTACTTCGAGACCATGCCCGCGCACCAACTGGAGCTCGCGCTCTGGCTGGAGGCCGACCGGATGGGCTCGCTGCTGGCCGCCCTGGACGACACGTCCATGGAGAACCAGCGCGACGTGGTGAAGAACGAGCGCCGCCAGCGCTACGACAACGTGCCCTACGGCACCGCGTTCGAGAAGCTCACCGCGCTGTCCTTCCCCGGCGAACACCCCTACCACCACACCCCGATCGGCTCGATGGCCGACCTGGACGCCGCCACCCTGGAGGACGCCCGGACGTTCTTCCGGACGTACTACGCGCCCAACAACGCGGTGCTGTCGATCGTCGGCGACCTCGACCCCGAGCAGACCATCGCCTGGGTGGAGAAGTACTTCGGCTCCATCCCCGCCCACGACGGCAAGCAGCCGCCGCGCGACGGCAGCCTGCCCGACACCATGAACGGCGAGGCCCGCGAGCTGATCCGCGAGGACGTCCCCTCCCGCGCCCTGATGGCCGCCTACCGGCTGCCGCACGACGGCACCCGGCAGGCCGACGCCGCCGACCTCGCGCTCACCATCCTCGGCAGCGGCGAGTCCTCCCGGCTGTACAACCGGCTGGTCCGCCGCGACCGCACCGCCGTCGCGGCCGGCTTCGGCCTGCTGCGGCTGGCCGGCGCGCCCTCGCTGGGCTGGCTGGACGTCAAGGCCGGGGCCGGCGCCACCCTGGAGCAGATCGAGACCGCCGTTGACGAGGAGCTCGCCCGGTTCGCCGCCGAGGGCCCCACCGCCGAGGAACTCGAGCGCGCCCAGGCCCAGATCGAGCGCGAGTGGCTGGACCGGCTCACCACGGTGGCCGGCCGCGCCGACGAACTCTGCCGCTACGCCGTGCTGTTCGGCGACCCGAAGCTGCTCAACAGCGCCCTGCCGAAGGTCTTCGACGTCACCGCCGAGGAGGTCCGCGAGCTGGCCGCCGCGCGGCTGCGCCCCGACAACCGGGCGGTGCTGGTGTACGAGCCGACCCCCGACGACAGCACCGACGAAGACAGCTCCGAGAACGAGGAGGCGGCGGCGTGAGCGACACCCCCGCGCAGTACATCCCGGCGATGGACTTCCACCCGCAGCCGAAGCCCGGCACCCCCACCCCGTGGGCGTTCCCGGCTCCCGAACGGCTCACCCTCGCCAACGGCCTGACGGTGCTGCACTGCCACCGCCCCGGCCAGCAGCTGGTCGCCGTCGACGTGGTGCTGGACGCGCCGCTGGCCGCCGAGCCCGAGGGCCTGGACGGCGTCGCCTCGATCCTCGCCCGGGCGCTCTCGGAGGGCACCGACACGCTCACCGCCGAGGAGTTCGCGGCCGAGCTGGAGCGGGCCGGCGCCACCCTGGACGCCCACGCCGACCACCCGGCGCTGCGGGTCTCGCTGGAGGTCCCGGCCTCCCGGCTGGAGCGCGGCCTCACCCTGCTCGGCGACGCCCTGCGGGTGCCGGCGCTGCCCGCGGAGGAGATCGAGCGGCTGGTCGCCAACCGCCTCGACGAGATCGTCCACGAGCAGGCCAACCCGTCCCGGCGGTCCGCCAAGGCGCTGTACGCCGCGCTGTTCGCCGAGTCCGACCGGCTGTCCCGGCCGCGGGCCGGCTCCACCGACAGCGTCAAGCGGATCGACCGGGACGCGGTGAAGGCGTACTACGACGCCCACCTGCGCCCGTCCACCGCCACCGTCGTGGTGGTCGGCGACCTCGCCGGCGTAGACCTGGCCGCCCTGCTGGAGTCCACCCTCGGCCGGTGGACCGGCGAGAGCGTCGAGCCGTCGGTGCACGGCCCGGTGGTCGCCGACGACACCGGCCGGGTGGTCATCGTCGACCGGCCCGGCTCGGTGCAGACCCAGCTGCTGATCGGCCGGATCGGCCCGGACCGGCACGACCCGGCGTGGGCCGCGCAGGTCCTCGGCATCTACTGCCTCGGTGGCACCCTCACCTCCCGGCTCGACCGGGTGCTGCGCGAGGAGAAGGGCTACACCTACGGCGTCCGGGCGTTCGCCCAGTCGCTGCGCTCCGCCGCCGACGGCTCCGGGCGCGGACTGCTGGCGATCAGCGGCTCGGTGGACACCGAGTCCACCGCGCCCGCGCTGCAGGACACCTGGACCATCCTGCGCACGCTCGCCGCCGAGGGCCTGACCGACGGCGAGCGCGAGGAGGCCGTGCAGTTCCTGGTCGGCGTCGCCCCGCTGAAGTACGAGACGGCCGGGTCGGTCGCCGCCACCCTGGCCGACCAGGTCGAGCAGTACCTGCCCGACACCTACCAGGCCGAGCTGTACCGGCAGCTGGCCGAGCTCGACACCGACGCCGCCACCCGCGCCGTGGTCGCCGCCTTCCCGCCGGACCGGCTGGTCACCGTGCTGGTCGGCGACGCCTCGGTGATCGCCGAGCCGATCAAGGCGCTCGGCATCGGGGACGTCACGGTCATCCCCAACTGACCTGGTCGTTCACGAGGGTCCGACGGGGCGTCAGCCCCGCCGGACCCTCCGCGTTTTAATCGATTGCGCCGCTGCCACCGGACGTGGGTAGATATCCCCGGCCGGGCGAGAGACGCGCGGCCGTCGCGAGGCGGAAGGAGGCGGTCACCATGCGGGTCGAGCCACGACGACGCTCCCCGAGGCTGCCCTTCCACCGTTCGTCCCGAACTGCCTGAGCAGTCGCCGCGCAGCACCGTCTGCCGCCCGCGGTCCCGCTTCGCCGGGCCGCCCCCTGATCTTCCCCGCCGCCGCACCGGGCGTTTCCGTGCGGCACCATGAACTCACGGACCCTGGAGGTCGAACCAGCATGTCGTACACCGAGATTCCGGGCGCCCGGGTACCGATCCGGATGTGGACCGACCCGGCCACCGTCGAGGGCCAGGCCCTGCAGCAGCTGCGCAACATCAGCACCCTGCCGTGGCTGCACGGCCTCGCCGTGATGCCGGACGTCCACCTGGGCAAGGGCGCCACCGTGGGCTCCGTCATCGCCATGAAGGGCGCGGTCTGCCCGGCCGCGGTCGGCGTCGACATCGGCTGCGGAATGACGGCCGTGAAGTCCTCGCTCACCGCGAAGGACCTGCCGGACGACCTGTCGCACCTGCGGCACCGGATCGAGCAGGCCATCCCGGTCGGCCGCGGCCTGCACACCGACCCGATCGAGCCGGGCCGGCTGCGGCTGCACGGGCAGTCCACCACCGGCTGGAACGACTTCTGGCAGCGCTTCGACGGCATCGCCCCCGAGGTGCGCTGGCGGCGCGAGCGGGCCGCCCAGCAGATGGCCACCCTCGGCGGCGGCAACCACTTCATCGAGCTCTGCCTGGACGACGACGGCGCGGTCTGGCTGATGCTGCACTCCGGCTCGCGCAACATCGGCAAGGAGCTCGCCGAGCACCACATGTCGATCGCCCAGTCGCTGCCGCACAACCAGGGCCTGATCGACCGCGACCTCGCGGTCTTCATCGCCGACACCCCGCAGATGGCCGCCTACCGCTCCGACCTGTTCTGGGCGCAGGAGTACGCCAAGCACAACCGGGCGCTGATGATGGCCCTGTTCCAGGACGCGGTCCGGCGTGAACTGCCCAAGGCCAAGGTCACCTTCGACGAGATGATCTCCTGCCACCACAACTACGTCGCCGAGGAGCGCTACGACGGCGTCGACCTGCTGGTCACCCGCAAGGGCGCGATCCGGGCCGGCTCCGGCGAGTACGGCATCATCCCCGGCTCCATGGGCACCGGCTCGTACATCGTGAAGGGCCTCGGAAACGCGGCCTCCTTCAACTCGGCCTCGCACGGCGCCGGCCGCAAGATGAGCCGGACGGCCGCGAAGAAGCGCTTCACCACCAAGGACCTGGTCGAGCAGACCGCGGGCGTCGAGTGCCGCAAGGACTCCGGCGTGGTCGACGAGATCCCGGGCGCCTACAAGCCGATCGAGAAGGTCATGGCCCAGCAGAAGGACTTGGTCGAGGTGGTCGCGCACCTCAAGCAGGTGATCTGCGTCAAGGGCTGACACGACGCCAGCGGCCCGGTGGTGCCTGGAATCCGGGCACCACCGGACCGAATCCACGCGATCACCACCGCGTGGGTGCGTGCGTCGAGCGGCAGCCCGACCGCGGCCGACCGGCGGCTAGGCTCCGGCTTCCACCAGCGCGCGGTAGCGGTCGTGCCACAGGTCCTCGTGCGCCTGCGGCAGCAGCAGCACCCGGTCCGGGCGCAGCGCGGCGAGCGCGTCCGGATCGTGGGTGACCATCACCATCGCGCCCGGGTACCCGGCGACCGCCCGCAGCACCTCGTCCCGGGAGGCCGGGTCGAGGTTGTTGGTCGGCTCGTCCAGCAGCAGCACGTTGGCGCCCGAGTGCACCAGGCAGGCCAGGGCCAGCCGGGTCTTCTCGCCGCCGGAGAGCACCCCGGCCGGTTTGTCCGCGTCCGCCCCGCCGAACAGGAACGATCCGAGGGCGGCACGCACCTCGCCGTCCGTCAAGTGCGGTGCGGCGGCCGACAGATGCTCGAACACGGTGCGGTTCGGGACGAGCGTGTCGTGTTCCTGCGCGAAGTAGCCCAGCCGCAGGCCCGGGCCCGCCACCGTCCGCCCGCCGTCCGGGAATTCGCGGCCCGCGAGCAGCCGCAGCAGGGTGGTCTTGCCCGCCCCGTTCGGGCCGAGCACCACGAGCCGGCTGCCCCGGTCCACCGCCAGGTCCACGCCGGCCAGCACCCGGTGGTCCCCGTACGCCTTCGCCAGGCTGATCGCGCCCAGCGGGATCCGCCCGCACGGCGCGGGCTCCGGCAGCCGGATCCGCGCCGTCCGCTCGGCCTTGCGCACCGGCTCCGTTCCCGCCAGCAGCCGGTCCGCCCGCTTGGCCATCGACTTCGCCGCCGAGGCGGTGTTCGTGTTGGCCTTCATCTTCTCCGCCTGCGCGTGCAGGCTCGACGCCTTGCGCTCCGCGTTCGCCCGCTCCCTGGCCCGCCGCCGCTCGTCCGCCGCCCGCTGCGTCAGGTACGTCGACCAGCCGGTGTTGTGCACGTCCAGCGCGGCCCGCTGCGGATCCAGGTGGAACACCCGGTTCACCGTCGCGGCGATCAGCTCCAGGTCGTGGCTGATCAGCACCAGCCCGCCCCGGTGGGACGCCAGGAAGCCGCGCAGCCAGGCCACCGACTCGGCGTCCAGGTGGTTGGTGGGTTCGTCCAGCAGCAGTGTGTCGTGATCGGCGAACAGGATCCGGGCCAGCTCCACCCGGCGTTTCTGCCCGCCCGACAGGTCGCCGACCGGCTGCTCCAGCAGCCGCTCGGGCAGCCCCAGGCCCGCCGCGACCCGGGCCGCCTCCGCCTGCGCGGCGTACCCGCCGCACCGCTGGAAGGCGGCTTCGGCCCGGGCGTAGGCGTTCATCGCACGCTCCAGCGCTGCCCCTTCGGCCGTGGCCATCGCGGATTCCGCGGTGCGCAGTGCGCGCTGCGCGCCGTCCATCCCGGATGCGGACAGGATGCGGTCCAGCACCGGGACGGCCGGGTCCGCGGCGCGGGAATCCTGCGGCAGGTACCCGGTCGAACCCGTCCGCGCGATGGTTCCGGCGGCGGGCTCGGCGAGGCCGGCCAGAGTGGAGAGAAGAGTGGTCTTCCCCGCGCCGTTGCGGCCGACCAGGCCGACCCGGTCGCCCGGTGCGAGGTGGAAGGAGAGGTTGTGCAGCAGCAGACGCGCGCCAACGCGCACGTCGAGACCACGAACGGTGATCATGAAAGGACGCTCCGAAACAGCAAGAGGACACACGGGTGGCGTGGAAGCTGGTCCTCTTGCTAGGAGATGCGGGGCGTCGACATGGGGCCGACAGTACGCCGCCGGCGGGGCGGCCCGCATGCGAATTTCGGGGAGGGGCCGCCGCGGCGGACAGCGGTGCGGCCGTGCTGCTGCGGGTCGGAAACGGGGGCCGGAAGCGGCGGAACGCGAAGCGCGCGGCTGAAGCTACGCCGCCGGCAGTTCGTCCAGGCCCTCGTGCACCATCTTCGCGACCCGGTCCAGCGCCGCGTCCGCGCCCTCCGCGCTCGCCGACAGGATCACCGTCTCGCCGCCCTCCGCGCCGAGGGTGAGCACGCCGAGCATGGAGCCGGCGTTGACCGGGGTGCCGCCTTCCTTGGCGATGGTCATCGGGACGCCGGTGGAGGTGACGGCCTTGACGAAGATCGAGGCGGGACGGGCGTGCAGGCCCTCGGCCCAACCGATGGTGACGCGGCGCTCAGCCATGAGAGGTGCCTTTCAGGTGGTGCAAGGTGGTGCAGATGTTGTCTAGACCAGTGTTGCACGCCGGTGCTGTTACGGCCGGGCGGCGAGCAGGGTCAGAGTGCCGTCCCCGGCAGGGGCGGCGCCATCAGGCTCGCCGACGGCTACCCTGACGACCGTGGAGCACGACACCGTCAAGCACGCCATGGCGCGCGAAGAGGCCGAGCACGGTTATCCGCAGCACTGGGAGGCCGACGTCCTGCTGCGCGACGGCGGCACGGCCCGGATCAGACCGATCACCGCGGACGACGCGGACCGGCTGGTGGAGTTCTACGAGCAGGTCTCCGACCAGTCGAAGTACTTCCGGTTCTTCGCCCCGTACCCGCACCTGTCCGACAAGGACGTGCGCCGGTTCACGCACCACGACTACGTGAACCGGGTCGGTCTCGCGCTGGTGGTGCGGGACCGGTTCATCGCCACCGTCCGCTACGACCGGATCGACAAGGCGGGCATGCCGTCCACCACCGGCACGGACGCCGAGGTGGCGTTCCTGGTGCAGGACGCCCACCAGGGGCGCGGCATCGCGTCCGCGCTGCTGGAACACATCGCGGCGGTGGCCCAGGAGCGCGGCATCCGCCGGTTCACGGCCGAAGTGCTGCCGGAGAACCGGAAGATGGTGAAGGTGTTCACCGACGCCGGCTACACCCAGCGGCGCAGCTTCGCCGACGGCGTGGTGCACCTGGAGTTCGACCTGGAGCCGACCGCCGCCTCGCTGGCGGTGATGCGGGCCCGTGAACACCGCGCCGAAGCCCGTTCCGTGCAGCGCCTGTTGACGCCCCGTTCGATCGCCGTGATCGGGGTCTCGCGCAACCCGCAGTCGGTCGGCCGGGCGCTGCTGCGCGACATCCGGGCGGGTTTCGACGGCCCGGTGTACGCGGTGAACCGCACCGTCGAGCCCGGCACCGAGCTGGACGGCGTCCCCACCCACCGCTCGGTGCTGGACATTCGCGGTCCGGTGGACCTCGCGGTGATCGCGGTGCCGGAGTCCGCCGTCCCGGCCGTGGTCGCCGAGTGCGGCGCGCACGGTGTGCGGGGCCTGGTGGTGGTCACCGCCGGGTACGCCGAGACCGGCCCGGACGGGCGCGACCGGCAGCGCGAACTGGTCCGGCAGGCCCGGGCCGCGGGCATGCGGGTGGTCGGCCCGAACGCCTTCGGCCTGATCAACACCGACCCCGAGCACCGGCTGAACGCCTCGCTGGCCCCGGTGCTGCCCGGCCGCGGACCGTTCGGCGTGTTCTGCCAGTCCGGCGCGATCGGCGTCGCGCTGCTGGAGGCCGCCCACCGGCGCGGCCTGGGCATCTCCTCCTTCGCCTCGGTCGGCAACCGGGCCGACGTCTCCGGCAACGACCTGCTCCAGTACTGGGAGGAGGACGCCGCCACCGGGGTGGTGCTGCTCTACTTCGAATCCTTCGGCAACCCGCGGAAGTTCACCCGGATCGCCCGCCGGCTGGCCGCCGCCAAGCCGGTGGTGGTGCTCAAGGGCGCCCGGCACACCGGCAGCCTGCCGCCCGGCCACGCCGTCCAGCCCGCCGCCACCCGGCTGCGCGACGCCACCGTGGACGCGCTGTTCCAGCAGGCCGGCGTGATCCGGGTGGACACCATCACCGAACTGTTCGACACCGGCGAACTGCTGGCCGGCCAGCCACTCCCGGCCGGCAACAAGGTCGCCGTCGTCGGCAACTCCGACTCGCTCGGCCTGCTCACCTACGACACCTGCCTGGGCACCGGCCTGCGCCCGCGCACCCCCGTCGACCTGACCACCGGCGCCAGCGGCGAGAACTTCCGGATAGCCCTGGACACCGCGCTCAGTGACCCGCAGGTGGACGCGGTGATCGCCGTCGCCATCCCGCCGATCGGCGTGCTGGGCGGCCCCGAGTCCGCGCCCGAACAGGTCGAGGACGCCCCGGAGATCGCCCAGGCGCTGCTGGACGCCGCCGAGCGCGGCCGGGAACTCGGCAAGCCGCTGCTGCTCGCCCACCTCGCGCTGCCCGCCCTGGTCGCCCGCCTGCGGGCCGGGGGAGTGCCCGCCTACCCGGCCCCCGAACGCGCCGTCCACGCCCTGGCCGACGCGGTGCGCTACGCGAAGTGGCGCCGCCGCAGCGCCGAGGCCGAGCAGACCGCCCGGGTCCCCGAACTCGACGGCGTGGACGAGAGCGCCGCCCGCGCCCTGGTCGAGCAGGCGCTGGGCAGCCGCGAGGCGGTCGCCGCCCGGCTGCAGTCCGGCGGAGCCCGGGTCACCCTGCCCGATCCCGACGCCGCCGCCCTGCTCGGCCACTACGGCATCCAGGTCAGCCCGACGCTGGCCGCACCCGACGAGAACAGCGCCGTCAAGGCGGCGGCCACGCTCGGCTACCCCGTTGCGCTGAAAGCCACCGCCGAACACCTGCGCCACCGGCCCGACCTCGGCAGCGTCCGGCTCGACCTCACCAGCGAGGCCGAACTGCGCCGCGCCCACCGCGAGCTGGACGCCCTGCTGGGCGGCGCCGCGCAGGCGGAGCTGGTGGTGCAGCGGCTGGCCCCGCGCGGCGTGGACACCGTGATCGGCGCCGCCGTGGACCCGGCGGTCGGCACCATCCTGTCCTTCGGCCTGGCCGGCGCCCCCGCCGAACTGCTCGGTGACGTCGCCCACCGCCTGGTCCCGGCCACCGACCGGGACGTCGCCGAACTGATCCGCGAGGTCCGGGCCGCGCCGCTGCTGTTCGGCTGGCGCGGCGCGGAGGCGGTGGACACCGGCGCCCTGGAGGAGCTGCTGCTGCGGGTCTCCCGCCTGGTCGACGACCTGCCCGAGATCGCCTCCGTGGACCTGGAACCCGTGGTGGTCGCCCCGCACGGCCTGACCGCGCTGGGCGCCCGGGTGCGAATCGCCCCGCTGCCGGTCCGCACCGATCTGGGACCGCGCGCCATGAGCACGCTGTAACCTTGCGTGGTTGCCCGCCCGGCAGGAGCGGGCAACCCCCGGGCCGGACGGCAGGACGACGGGCCGGGCGACCCCGGCGCAGTGCCACCCGCCGGACCGGCGGGACATGCCAGGATGGAGATATGGCGAAGACCGGTACCACCACGCAGGACCTGCGGTCCGCGATCGAGCGCAGCGGTTACTACCCGGCGCTGGTCTCCGAGGCGGTGGAGTCCGCGGTGGGCCCCGAGCCGATCAGCTCGTACCTGGTGCACCAGGAGACCACCTTCGACGCGAACGAGGTCCGCCGACACGTCACCGTGCTGGTGCTCACCCCGTCCCGCTTCGTGGTCAGCCACACCGACGAGCAGAACGGCGACGCGGCCACGCCCGTTCCGTACGCCACCACCTCCACCGAGACGGTCCGGCTGGACCGGATCAACTCCGTGGTGATCAGCCGCATGGTCGCCAACCCGGAGACCTACACCCCCGGCACCCTGCCCCGCGAGGTCGTCCTCACCATCGGCTGGGGTGCCGTGCAGCGCCTCGACCTGGAGCCGGCCGGTTGCTCCGACCCCAACTGCGAGGCGGACCACGGCTACACCGGCTCCGCCACCGCCGACGACCTGTCGTTGCGGGTCAGCGAGGCCGGGGACGGCCCGGAGACGGTCGCCCAGGCGCTGGTGTTCGCCCGGGCACTGTCCGAGGCGACCGTGGGCAACGGCTGAGCCTGGCATGCATCACGGCTACGACTCGTTCGAACCGCTCGACCCCGCCGACGCCCCCGCCCCGCGCTACGGCTGCGCCGCCCTCTCCGACCTGCTGCCCACCCTGGCGGCGGGCCTCGGCGTGCCCGGCTACCGGCCCACGCTGCCGCTGGAGCCCGCCGACCGGGTGTGTGTCTTCCTGGTGGACGGCCTCGGCTGGGAGCTGATCCGCCGGCACCCCGACTGGGCGCCGTTCCTCACCTCGCTGATCGCCGCGGGCACGCCGATCACGGCCGGGTTCCCGTCCACCACCGCCACCTCGCTGGCCTCCGTCGGCACCGGCCTGCCGCCGGGGCAGCACGGACTGGCCGGGTACACGGTGGCGATCCCGGGCCGCGGGCAGCTGATGAACCAGCTGCGCTGGCAGCCGCCCGTGGACCCGCACGCCTGGCAGCCCTATCCGACCGTCTTCGAACAGGCGCACCTCGCGGGGGTGGCCACCGCGCAGGTCTCCTCCCCGCTGTTCGCCACCACCCCGCTCACCCAGGTCGCGCTCTCCGGCGGCACCTTCCTCGGCCGCACCACCGGCGAGGAACGGATGGACCGGGCCGCCGCCTGGCTGGCCGAACACGACCGCGCCCTGGTCTACACGTACCTGAGCGAACTCGACGCCGCCGGGCACCGCTTCGGCGTCGACTCCGACGAGTGGCGGCTCACCCTGTCCACCGTCGACCG
Source organism: Kitasatospora sp. NPDC059673 (assembly GCF_042734215.1). Taxonomy (NCBI): domain Bacteria; kingdom Bacillati; phylum Actinomycetota; class Actinomycetes; order Kitasatosporales; family Streptomycetaceae; genus Kitasatospora; species Kitasatospora sp. NPDC059673. The sequence continues at coordinate 95,852 of NZ_JBHWEN010000024.1, forward strand.
GCTCGCCCGCCGCCTCGCCGAACAACTCCCGCCGCGCTCCGCCCTCTACATCACCGCCGACCACGGCATGATCGACGTCACCCCGGAGAACCGGATCGACTTCGACGAGGACTGGGAACTCTCGGCCGGCGTCGCCCTGCTCGGCGGCGAGGGCCGCGCCCGCCACGTGTACGCCCACCCCGGTGCGGCCGGCGACGTGCACGCCGTGTGGAGCGAGGTGCTCGGCGAGCAGATGTGGGTCGCCACCCGCGACCAGGCCATCGCCGCGGGCTGGTTCGGCCCCGAGGTGGACGAACGGGTCTACCACCGGATCGGCGACGTGGTCGCCGCCGCGCGCGACGACATCGCGATCATCGCCAGCCGCAACGAGCCCGGCGAGTCCCAGATGGTCGGCCTGCACGGCTCGATGACCCCCGTCGAACAACTCGTCCCGCTGCTCGAAGTCCGTGGCTGAGACCGGCCCGTCAACCACCCACGCCCGAAAGGCTGACGCTCCACCCATGGCTGAACTGGTGTTCTTCTCGGGCACGATGGACTGCGGCAAGTCAACGCTCGCCCTCCAGATGGACCACAACCACACCGCCCGCGGCCGGCAGGGCATCATCTTCACCCGCCACGACCGGGCCGGCGCCGCCACCATCTCCAGCCGCCTCGGCCTGCGCGCCGAAGCGGTCGAGGTCGGCGACGCGTTCGAGTTCCAGACGTACGTGGTCAACCTGCTCTCCGCCGGCGGCAAGGTCGACTACCTGATCTGCGACGAAGCGCAGTTCTTCTCCGCCGGACAGATCGACCAACTCGCCCGCATCGTGGACGAGTTGGGCATCGACGTGTTCACCTTCGGGATCACCACCGACTTCCGCACCAAGCTGTTCCCCGGCTCCCAGCGGCTGATCGAACTCGCCGACCGGGTCGAGGTCCTCCAGGTCGAGGCCCTCTGCTGGTGCGGCGCCCGCGCCACCCACAACGCCCGCACCGTCGGCGGCGTCATGGTGGTCGAGGGAGCCCAGGTCGTGGTCGGCGACGTCGCCGTCAACGAGGACGAGATCGGCTACGAGGTGCTCTGCCGGCGCCACCACCGCCGCCGCCTCACCGCGGCCACCGCCCGGGCCGCCGTGCTCTCCCCGGACGTTCTCCCGTTCGAAGGCTGACGCCCCGCCAGGTCGGTTGCCGCGCCACAATGGCAGCATGACCTCGCCGCTGATCACCGCCGCCGAACTCGCCGCCGCGCTCGACACCCCCCACCCGCCGGTACTGCTCGACATCCGCTGGCAGCTCGGCGGCCCGCCCGGCGCCGAGGAGTACGCCAAGGGCCACCTGCCGGGCGCGCACTACCTCGACCTCGACCACGACCTCGCCGACCCGCCCGGCACCGCCGGCCGCCACCCGCTGCCCGGCACCGACCGCCTCACGGCCGCGCTGCGCCGGGCGGGCGTCACCGCGGCGCGACCCGTGGTCGCCTACGACGCCGGCCCCTCGCTCTCCGCCGCCCGCGCCTGGTGGCTGCTCCGCTGGGCCGGCCACCCCGACGTCCGGGTCCTCGACGGCGGCCTCGCCGGGTGGCTTGCCGCCGGGCAGCCGGTCACCACCGAGACGCCGGCCGCCGCCGACGGCGACTTCACGGTCAACCCCGGCCACCTGCCCGCCGTCGGCGCCGCGCAGGCGGCCGAACTCGCCCGCACCGGACTGCTGCTGGACGCGAGGGCCGGTGAGCGCTACCGGGGCGAGACCGAGCCCATCGACCCCCGCGCCGGCCACATCCCCGGCGCGGCCTCCGCCCCCACGACAGAGAATCTCGCGCTGGACGGGCATTTCCTCCCCGCAGCGGATCTGGCTCGCCGATTCGCGGCCCTCGGCGTCACCGACCCCACCCGCACCGCCGTCTACTGCGGCTCCGGCGTCACGGCCGCGCACCAACTCCTCGCCCTGGAACTCGCGGGCCACAAGGGCGCTGCGCTGTACCCGGGCTCCTGGAGCGAGTGGTCTGCCGACCCGGCCAACCCGGTCGCTTAGGCCCCTGGTTTCGTGCCCTACCGCGTTCTTACTCCGGCTTCTTGCGGCGGGAGCCGAAGACGATCTCGTCCCAGCTCGGCACCGTCGCCCGTCGGCCGGGGCGGACGCCGTCCGCCTCGGCCTGGCGGTCCGTCGCGCCGACCATGCGGTCGCGGTGCGGGGAGACCGAGCGGGGCATCAGGATGTCCGCGTACGCGGAGCCCGCGCCGACGCTCGCCGCAGGCGCACTCGCGGGTTCGTCGATCTCCTCCGGCTCCTCGGTGACCGTGGACTCCACGCTCGGCCCGACCGGGGTCAGGTCGCCGCGGTAGGAGGGCACCACGTCCAACAGGCTGGTGAGCGAGTCCCGTTCGGGGGAGACCGCGGCGACTGCCTCGCGGTGCATGATGCGGTCGGCGGAGGGACGCTCGATCATCGGGCGGGCCGGGCGATCCTGGGGGAGCCGGGCGATCCGCGGGATGAACGGGAAGACCGAGTCCTCCTCGCGTTCGACGTTCTCGCCGATCAGCGCGCGGGCCTCGTCGTCGTTCGGCTGTACCAGCCGGCGCGGCGGGTCGTAGGACCAGGCGGCACGCCGGGTCTCGCCCTCGGCGCGGTAGACGAGGATGACTTCCCAGGTGCCGTCGTCGCGGCGCCAGGAATCCCAGCGTTCGGTGTCCTTCTCGGCACCGCGCAGCGCGAGCCGCTCGGCGACGGCTTCGCCGAGCTGGGGGCCGGTGGACTCGCCGTGGCGGCGGATCGCCGTCTTGCGGGCCCGCTCGGCCATGAAGGCGCGCTCGGCCAGCACCGGACCCTCGAAGCGGCGCACTCGCTCGACGGAGATGCCGGCGGCCTGCGCGACCTCCTCGGCGGAGGCACCGGCTCGTATCCGCGCCTGGATGTCCCGCGGGCGGAGGTGGCTCTCCACCTCGATCTCGATCTGGCCGAGCCGCGGCCGGTCACCCCGGACGGCGGCGCGCAGCCGCTCGTCGATCGGAAGGGTGTACTCCGTGCTGTCGGCAGCCTTGAGCACCAGCCGTGTGCCGTCGTTGCTGACGGCCACGACGCGCAGTTCGGGCACGGTTACCTCCCGGGTGGTGCCTGCCGACGTCACCTGCGTCGCTGCTCCCGTACTGAGTGTGGCCTGCCCGCTGGCGAGTGGCCACAACCTTGCAGAGTTACCCGGCGTGTCGGGCTTTCACCCGGGCGCGCCGCTGTGGCACGGTTGCCTGTTTGCCACGTCGACGGTCGACATCGCACCCGGGCGCCGGGCCATCGTCTGACGGAGTGTCGACAGGCGGGACCGAAGGCTCAGGCTCCACGAACAGTACTCCATTCGTGGCATCCACAGGGGCGGCTCGCCGCTCAAGTGTCCCGCGAATCATCGGAATCTCAAGAGTGGGCACCCCAATGGACGGCCGATGATCAACCGACGGTGATCATCTTCACATATATCGACCGGGAGCAACCGGATTTTCGACCCTTGTGTCCTTCTTTGGGCAAGATGGAGAGACTTGTTCGAAATTCCAACACGCCGACCGAGGGGGCTGGATGCCGCAGCAGAGGGAGCAGTTCGCGCACGGAGCGGCCCAGGGCGACCAGAAGCCCGAGCGCAAGCGGCTTGACCTGACGGTCGCTCAGGTCGCGGCGAGCGCGCTGGCGACGGTGGTCGGTGCGGTACTCGCCTCGGAACTCGGAGTGTACGGAACGATACTCGGAGCGGCCGTCGTCTCGGTGGGGGCGACGACCGGAAGCGCGGTCTTCCAGCACTTGTTCAAGCGCACCGGGGAACAACTGCGCAACGTGGTGGAACGCGGCACCGAATCCGCGCCGGCCGCGCATCCCCGGCCGGTCCCGGAGGGCGGAATCAGCCAGGACTGGAACGAGCCGCAGCTGGTACGGGCGAAACGCCGTTGGACCTGGAAGTCCTACACGGCGGTATCCGCACTGGTGTTCGTTATTGCGATGGTGCCGATCGTGTCGGTGGAACTCGCGGCCGGAAAACCGCTGCACGACATCACCACCGGCCAGGACGGCAGCGGCACTTCGTTCAACCCCCGCCCGTCCGGCAACAACGGCAACAGCAACGGCAACAGCGACAGCACCGACAGTGATGGCGGCAGTGGCAAGGGTGACCGGCCGCAGCCCGGCCCGACGCAGTCGCCGAGCGGCGAGCCGTCCCGGCCCGGGCCGAGCGACCTTCCCTCGTCCGGGAGTTCCGGCTCGCCCGCGCCCAGTACCTCGGCCCGGCCGTCCACCAAGCCCGAGCCCTCCGCCTCGCCGAGCGCTGGCGGCTCCCCGGCGCCCACCGGGGAAGCCTCGCCCGGCCCCGCCGGGGTCGGCGCCGCCGGGCAGGGCGCCTCGCCGGCCGCGGGGGCAGCGGGCTGACCGGCGGTCAGGCGCCGAGCACCCGGCGCAGGTAGTCGTTGGCGAACCGGCGTTCCGGGTCGACCTTGTCGCGCAGCGCGGTGAAGTCGCCGAAGTGCGGGTAGACGGACGAGAGGTACTCGGCGTCCCGGGTGTGCAGCTTGCCCCAGTGCGGGCGTCCCTGATGGGCTGTCATCAGCTTCTCGACCTCGGTGAAGTAGCCCAGTTCGCGGGTGCCCCGGTACAGGTGGACGGCGATGTACACGCTGTCCCGGCCGTTCGCGGTGGACAGCCACAGGTCGTCCGCCGGGGCCACCCGGACTTCGACGGGGAAGCTGATCTTCCAGTTCGAGCGCTCCACCAGGGCCTTCAGCTCGCGCAGCACGGTGGTGGCCGATTCGCGCGGCACCGCGTACTCCATCTCGATGAAGCGGACCTTGCGGGGGCTGGTGTAGACCTTGTACGCCTGGTCCGTGAAGCGGCGCTCCGACCAGGCGCGGCTGGCGATCTGGGCGATGGTCGGGATCGCGCCGGGGAAGGTCCGGCCCACCCGGCAGACGCCCTCCCAGACCGTGTTGGAGACGAAGTCGTCGTCCAGCCAGGCCTTGAACCCGGGCAGCGGCGCGGCGGGGCCCTGGCTGCGGTTGTTGCGCTTGGTCGAGCAGCGGTCGGTGTGCGGGAACCAGTAGAACTCGAAGTGCTCGTTGACGGCGGTCAGTTCGTCGAAGCGGTCGAGCACCTCGGCGAAGCCCATCGGCTGCTCGTGCGCGCTGAGCAGGAACATCGGCTCCACGGCGAAGGTCAGCGCGCTGATCACGCCCAGCGCGCCCAGGCCGAGGCGGGCGCCCTGGAAGAGTTCGGGGTTCTCGGTGGCCGAGCAGGTCTGCACCGAGCCGTCGGCGAGGACGATCTCCACCGCCCGGATCTGCGCCGCCAGCGAGCCGGAGTCCCGGCCGGTGCCGTGGGTGCCGGTGCTGGTGGCGCCGGCCACCGTCTGCACCTCGATGTCGCCCATGTTGGTCAGCGACAGGTCGGCCGCCGCCAGCAGCCGGTTCAGCTTGTGCAGCGGCAGGCCCGATTCGACGGTGACGGTGCCGGCCGCGCGGTCGATCCCGCGCACCGCGGTCAGCCGGTCCGGGCGCACCATCACGGCGTCGCCGGCGGCGGCGATCGCGGTGAACGAGTGGCCGGAGCCGACCGCCTTCACCGGGCGGTCGGCCTCGGCGGCCGTCTTGATCGCCGAGGCCAGTTCCTCGACCGAGCCCGGTGCCACCACCTGCGCGGGCCGCGCGCTCTGGTTTCCCGCCCAGTTCCGCCAGACCTCGGTCATCTCCAGAGCCCTCCCGCTCGCGTGTCCCGCCTGCCGGTTCTACCGGTGGGTAGGGGGGAGCGTAGTCACTGCCTCGGGCGCAGGTCCATGGCCCGAAGGGCCCAACATGAGGGCGGCTCACATCGTGGACGCCGGGGCCGGGCAGACCCTAGGGGGCGACGGCCTCCGGGACGGGCGCCTGATCGGCCGCGGCCAGCTGGTGGCGCAGCCGGGACATGCCGGCGTACGCGGCGAGCGCCCCGAAGCCCGCGGCGGCGACCGGCACCCAGTAGCCGTTGGCCGCGCCACTGGCGTCCACCACCAGGCCCGCCGCCGAGGAGCCGATCGCCACGCCCAGCGCCATGCCGGTGGTGGTCCAGGTCATGCCCTCGGTCAGCTGGGCGGCCGGGACCAGGCGCTCGACCAGCGCCATCGCGGTGATCAGGGTCGGCGAGATGGCCAGACCGGACAGGAACAGTGCGGTGCCGACGCCCACCAGCGCGGCGGTGCCGTGCATCAGCTGCGCGGCGAGGATCAGCGGCACCATGCCGGCGGCCATCACCGTCACCCCGACCAGGAAACGGCGGGCCATCGAGCCGGACAGCTTCAGGGTGCCGAACACCGCGCCCGCCAGGCAGGAGCCCAGCGCGTAGACGGCGAGCACCGGGCCGGAGGCGCCGGTGTGCTGCTGGGCCTTGGCGAAGGCGACGGTGACCACCTCGACCGAGCCGAACACAGCGCCGGTGGCGACCAGCGTCATCACCAGGATCTGCAGGCCCCGGTTGGCGATCACCGCGGGCCCGGCGTGCTGGGTGGCCGGATGCACCGGCGGCTCGGTGCGCCGCTGGCCGGTGAACAGCAGGATGCCGACCACCAGGAAGATCCCGGCCAGCAGCACGCCGGACTCGGGGAACACCGTGGTGGCCAGCGAGACCGCGAGGATCGGGCCGACGATGAAACAGAGCTCGTCCGCGACCGCCTCGAAGGAGTACGCGGTGTGCAGCTTCGGCGGCTCGTCCCGGTACAGGTGGGCCCAGCGGGCGCGGACCATCGACCCGGTGCTGGGCATCACGCCCATGCCCGCCGCGAACACGAACAGCGTCCAGTCCGGCAGGCCGGTCCGGGCGCCGAGCAGCAGGCCGGCCGCCGCCAGTACCGAGGCCAGGGCGGCGGGCAGTGCGATCCGGCGCTGACCGTGCCGGTCGACCAGCCGGGAGATCCACGGGCCGAGGACCGCCGCGGAGACCGCGAGGGTGGCGGACAGCGCGCTGCCGAGCCAGAAGGTGCCCTTCATCTCGGCGAGCATGGTGACGGTGCCGATCCCGGTCATCGAGATCGGCAGGCGGGCGATCAGCCCGGAAGCGGAGAAGGCCAGAGCGCCGGGGGCGGCGAATATCTGGCGGTAGCTGGACAGCACGGGATGGCTCCGTCGGACGGGGTGCGGCACGGGGGCAGGGCGGTCGGGATATAGGCGTAAGGCACAACTATCGCCCACACAGCTTACGAACCGTGATCCATCGTCCGCACCCCGGATAATTCGGACACCCCGCCATTGGAAGGCGCGCACCGGGCGCACCGCGGCGAGTGGCAGGATCGGAGCCATGCCCGACACGCGCACCCTCACCGACCCCGCGCCGTACGACGCGCTGCTGCTGCTGTCCTTCGGCGGGCCGGAGGGCCCCGAGGACGTGGTGCCCTTCCTGGAGAACGTCACCCGGGGACGCGGCATCCCGAAGGAGCGGCTGACCGAGGTCGGCAAGCACTACTTCCTGTTCGGCGGCGTCAGCCCGATCAACGAGCAGAACCGCGAGCTGCTGGCCGCGCTCCGCAAGGACTTCGCCGACCACGGCCTCGACCTGCCGGTCTACTGGGGCAACCGGAACTGGGCCCCGTACCTGGTGGACACCCTGCGGGAGATCGCCGACGCCGGGCACCAGCGGGTGCTGGTGCTCGCCACCAGCGCCTACGCGGGCTTCTCGGGCTGCCGGCAGTACCGGGAGAACCTGGCCGACGCGCTCGTCCAGCTGGCCGCCGAGGACCGGCCCGAGCTGACCGTCGACAAGCTGCGGCACTTCTACAACCACCCCGGATTCGTCCGCCCGATGATCGACGCCACCCTCGCCGCACTTGCCCAACTCCCGGACGGCACACGGGAGAACGCCCGGCTGGCATTCACCACGCACTCGATCCCGACCGCCATGGCGGAGACCTCCGGCGCCCCCGACGACCCGGCCCGAGGCACCCCGGGCGGCGCCTACGTCGCCCAGCACCTGGACGTCGCCCGGCTGATCGCCGACGCGGTCGCCGAGCACACCGGCACCACCGACCGGCCCTGGGAGCTGGTCTACCAGAGCCGTAGCGGTGCCCCGCACATCCCGTGGCTGGAGCCGGACATCTGCGACCACCTGGCGGCCCAGCACGCCGACGGCGCCGCGGCCGTGGTGATGGTGCCGATCGGCTTCGTCTCCGACCACATGGAGGTCAAGTACGACCTGGACACCGAGGCGGTGGCGAAGGCCGCCGAGCTCGGCCTGCCGGTCGCCCGGGCCGCCACCGTCGGCGCCGACCCGCGGTTCGCCGCCGCCGTGCGCGAACTCGTCCTGGAACGGGCCGCCGCGCAGCGCGGCGAGCCGGTCACCCGCTGCGCGCTGGGCGCCCTCGGCCCCAGCCACGACGTGTGCGCCGTCGCCTGCTGCCCCAACCCGCGCGCCCCCCGCCCCGCTGCCGCCCAAGCCTGAAGGATCTGATCGTGGAACTGCTGGACGACCTGCTCGCCACCGCCGTCGAGGCCGCCACCCGGGCCGGTGAGCTGCTGCGCGACGGCCGACCCGAGGACCTCGGGGTGGCCGCCACCAAGAGCAGCCCGGTGGACGTGGTGACCGAGATGGACCTGGCCTCCGAGAAGCTGGTGCTGGAGCTGATCTCGGCCCGCCGCCCCGACGACGGCTACCTCGGCGAGGAGGGCGCCGACCGCCCCGGCACCAGCGGCGTGCGCTGGGTGGTCGATCCGCTCGACGGCACCGTCAACTACCTCTACGGGTTGCCGTCCTGGGCGGTCAGCGTGGCCGCCGAGCTGAACGGCGAAGCGGTGGTCGGCGTGGTGTCCGTGCCCGCCCGGGGCGAGCTGTTCCAGGCGGTGCGCGGCCGCGGCGCCCAGCTGAACGGCAGGCCGCTCCAGGTCCGCCCGGCCCCGGTCTGGGGCCAGGCACTGGTGGCGACCGGCTTCGGGTACCTGCGCGAGCGCCGGGTGCACCAGGCCGAGGTGCTGCACGCGCTGATGGGCGAGGTCCGCGACATCCGCCGGGCCGGCGCGGCCGCCGTTGACCTGTGCGACCTCGCCGCCGGCCGCTTCGACGGCTACTTCGAGCGCGGCCTGGCCCCCTGGGACCGGGCGGCCGGCGTGCTGATCGCCCAGGAGGCCGGCGCGCTCACCGGCTCCCGCCCCGGCCTGCCCGCGGACGGCGAACTCACCGTGGCCGCCCCGCCCGGCGTGTTCGAGCCGCTGCAGGCCCGGCTGGAGGAACTCGGCGCCTGGCACGACTGAGCACCGCCGACGGACAGCGAAAGGCCCTGGCTCGGGAAACCGTGCCAGGGCTCGCTGGTGCGTTGAAGGAGGGGATCAGGCGGCGGAGCGGTGCGATCCGAGCATCGGGTCGACGCCGTGTTCGGCGGCGAGACGCTGGAGGTCTTCCAGCTCGGACTGCTCGACCTCGGCCAGGAACTCGTCCCCGGACTCGATCGCGCGGTGCAGATCCTGCTCGGCGTTCTTGATCCGCTGAAGGATTCCGGCGGTGAAGGCGTCCATACGGGCCCCCTTTTCCTGTGTCGGACGGGCACGGTCCGAGACACCCCCCGGCACGGAATCGGATGAACCCCGGACGGACACCACGACCGGTGCAGGATCCGGTCGGGTGCTCGGGCGACGCTTGAGTCGCGACCCGGTGGCTCTCGATCCACGGCCGGTGCGGATGGGGCACTCGGCGGGTGGTGGCCGTGAAAAGCCGCCACGGGGCGGCATCACGGTGTGCACGTGTCCTCCCCACCCGGGGCCCCGGGAAACCTCAACTTGCCGGAAAGTTGCCCGAGTCACAGTCCAACCGGCACCCGGAGCCTCCGTTTTCGCCGTCGGCGCACCGGACTTACGACTGCTTTACCGCGCGACCAGGCAGGATGGAGGCACCGTCGGATCCATCTGTCCGGATCCGCGCCCGGCGCACCACGGCCCGCACGGGCAGCACGGCCTGGGCCGCTCCGGGAGAAGGGAAACCACCGTGCGGGTACTCGTCGTCGAGGACGAGCAGCTGCTCGCCGAGGCCGTCGCCACCGGTCTGCGCCGGGAGGCCATGGCGGTCGACGTCGTCTACGACGGGGAGGCCGCGCTGCAGCGGATCGCCGTGAACGACTACGACGTGGTGGTGCTCGACCGGGACCTCCCGCTGGTGCACGGCGACGACGTCTGCCGCCGGATCGTCGAGCAGGGCCTGGCCACCCGGGTGATTATGCTGACCGCCTCCGGCGACATCAGCGACCGGGTCGAGGGCCTGGAGATCGGCGCCGACGACTACCTCCCGAAGCCGTTCGCGTTCAGCGAGCTGGTCGCCCGCGTCCGCGCCCTGGGCCGGCGCGCAACCGTCCCGCTGCCGCCCGTGCTGGAGCGCGCCGGGATCAGCCTGGACCCGGGCCGCCGCGAGGTGATCCGGGACGGAAAGCCGGTGCAGCTCGCTCCCAAGGAGTTCGCCGTGCTGGAGGTCCTGATGCGGGCCGGCGGCGCCGTGGTCTCCGCCGAGCAGCTGCTCGAAAAGGCCTGGGACGAGCACACCGACCCGTTCACCAACGTGGTCCGGGTCACCGTGATGACCCTGCGCCGCAAGCTCGGCGACCCGCCGGTGATCGTCACCGTCCCCGGCTCCGGCTACCGGGTCTGACCCGTCCCGCCGTAAACCCACTGTCGTCTGAGAGGACTTCCGGCCATGACCACCCCGCCACCCCCCGGCGGGGCCCCCGGCGTGCCCACCCCGGGCCCGGGCCAGGTGCCCCCGCGTCCGAACCACCCCCCGCGCCCGCCCGGCCCGCGCCGCGACGACGACGCCTACCGCCCCGGCGACGGCCTGTTCGCCTGGCTGTCGCTGCGGCCCACCATCCGCATCCGGCTCACCCTGCTGTACGGCGGGATGTTCCTGATGGCCGGCGTGGTGCTGCTGCTGCTGATGTACTACTTCGTCCGCTCGGCCTTCCAGGTCGACCTGGTGCCGCACTTCACCCTCGGCCAGGGCGTCACCCTGCGGGCCTATGACGGCACCAACCTGACCAACCAGGGCGACCTCGACCGGTGGCTGGCGAACTTCCAGGCCACCCGCAGCAGCGAGGCGCTCTCCACCCTGCTGCGCAAGGCGCTCACCGCGCTGGTCTGCCTGGCCGTGATCGCCTTCGCGGTCGGCTACACGGTGGCCGGCCGGGTGCTGCACCCGCTCGGCCGGATCACCCGCACCGCCCGCGAGGTGGCCGGCTCCGACCTGCACCGCCGGATCAACCTGGACGGCCCGGACGACGAGCTCAAGGAACTCGCCGACACCTTCGACGAGATGCTGGAACGCCTCGACCGCGCCTTCGACTCCCAGCACCGGTTCGTCGCCAACGCCTCGCACGAGCTGCGCACCCCGCTGGCGATCAACCGCACCCTGCTGGAGGTGCAGCTCTCCGACCCGAACACCTCGCCCGACCTGCAACAGCTCGGCAAGACCCTGCTGGCCACCAACGAGCGCAGCGAACAGCTGGTGGAGGGCCTGCTGCTGCTGGCCCGCAGCGAGAACGAGCTGACCGAGCGCCGCCCGGTCGACCTCGCCGAGGTCGCCCAACGCGCCCTGGAACAGATCCGCCCGGAGGCCGGCAACCGCGAGGTCGAGCTGCGCCCCGAACTGGCCGCCGCGCCCGCCCACGGCAACGGTGTGCTGCTGGAGCGGATCGCGCTCAACCTGCTGCAGAACGCCGTCCGCTACAACAGCCCCGGCGGCTGGGTCGAGATCACCACCACCACGGTCCGCGGCGGAGGCGGAGAGCTGGTGGTGAGCAACACCGGCCCGGTGGTCCCCGGCTACGAGCTGGACCACATCTTCGAGCCGTTCCGGCGGCTGAAGAACACCGACCGCACCCGCAGTGACAAGGGCGTCGGCCTCGGCCTGTCGATCGTCCGCTCCGTGGTGCGCGCCCATGGAGGCACCCTGGAGGCCACTGCCCGCCCCGGAGGAGGCCTGCGCATCCAGGTCCGTATCCCTTAGCCGCCGGACCGCCCTCCGGGCCACCTGCGCCCGTCCGTGGCGCTTCCCGCTGCCGGACGGCCCCAGCCGCCCCTGCTCAGCCTCTGTCGGAACGACATAAGTGCTGGACAGGGGCGGCTTGTCATTTGCGGCCGGAAGAACTTACGGTGTCGTAACCTACGCAGCCGTAGGTCCGCCCGCACATCCGCAGGAGCAACCGCCGTGACCATCGCCCCCGTGCAGCGCATCGCAACGACCGCCTGGACCGACGCCAGGCTGATCCTCGCGCTCGAAGAGGTCGTGGAGACCGAGCTCAACCGCCACCTCAAGGCGGCCAAGGAGTGGATGCCGCACGAGTACGTGCCGTGGAGCCAGGGGCGGGACTTCGACGGCGTGCTCGGCGGCGAGGCCTGGTCCCTCGACCAGTCCAAGGTCACCCCGCTGGCCCGGATCTCGCTGGTGGTCAACCTGCTGACCGAGGACAACCTCCCCAGCTACCACCACGAGATCGCCACCATGTTCGGCCGCGAGGGCGCCTGGGGCACCTGGGTGCACCGCTGGACCGCCGAGGAGGGCCGGCACGGCATAGCGATCCGCGACTACCTGCTGGCCACCCGCGCCGTCGACCCGGTCGAGCTGGAGCGGGCCCGGATGGCACACATGTCGGCCGGCTTCGAGTCCGACAACGCGCACAGCATGCTGCAGTCCGTCGCCTACGTCGCCTTCCAGGAACTGGCCACCCGGATCGCCCACCGCAACACCGGCCACCACTCCGGCGACCCGCTCTGCGACCAGCTGCTGGCCAAGATCGCCAACGACGAGAACCTGCACATGGTCTTCTACCGGAACCTGCTCAAGGCCGCCCTGGAGATCGCCCCCGACCAGGCCATGCGCGCCATCGCCGACGTGGTGCTGAACTTCCGGATGCCCGGCCACGGCATGCCCGGCTTCGAGCGCTCCGCCGCCCAGATCGCCATCGGCGGCATCTACAACCTGCGGATCCACCACGACGACGTGCTGCAGCCCGTGCTGCGCCACCTGAAGGTCATGGAGTTCACCGGCCTCGGCCCGGCCGGCCGGCAGGCCCAGGAGGAGCTCGGCGCCTTCCTGGAGGGCCTGGACGCCCAGGCCACCCGCTTCGACGAGCGCCAGGCCGCGCTGCTCGCCCGCCGCGCCGCCGCGGCCGCCGCCCGCGGCTGAGCACGGCCCGCCGCGCCGAGTCGGGCGTGGCCGCCGTACAGAGCTGAATGCGGTCACCGCGCGGGGCCGGGAGCGGAACGCCTCTGTTCGATTCCGGTCGGTATGCGGACAATCCGACCGCGCACAGCTGAGCCAAAAGGCCCGTTTTTGCGGGAAACGCCCGCACTCGCGCCAGATGTGACGAACATCACACTCCGCCGGGTGGCCCATGCGCGCCACCCGGCCGAGTGATCACCCGTTCGGATGGGTCGATTGCGTTGAGTCACTGCACCGGGGGGTCGCGGGCAACTCAACCATTGGTCAAGAACCTTTCCTGCCCGCCGAGTTGCCGCCCCCGGCGCCGATCGGCCACCACGCACCGTGACGACCGCTGACTCGCGCCCCTGGCCCGTTCACTCGCACGGTGGACCTCGTTCGAACTCTGTTCGATCATCCCAACGGGCCTCGGGTCGGGTGTCGATTGAGTAACAGGGCTTGAAGTAAGGCACAATCTCGGCCTCGGGTCGGGCACAAGACCGGCCCCCCAGGCGTTACGTGCGCTGGAGATACCGCACACACCCAAAGGGGGAGAGCGAAACATGGCAACGGACTACGACACCCCACGCAAGACCGATGACGACCTCAACGAGGACAGCATCGAGGAACTGAAGGCCCGCCGGAACGAGAAGGCCTCCGGCTCCGTCGACGTCGACGAATACGACGCCAACGAGGGCCTGGAGCTCCCCGGTGCCGACCTCTCCAACGAGGAGCTGTCGGTCCGCGTGCTGCCCCGGCAGGCCGACGAGTTCACCTGCATGAGCTGCTTCCTGGTGCACCACCGGAGCCAGCTCTACAGCGAGAAGAACGGCCAGCCGATCTGCCGGGACTGCGGCGCCTGAAAACGGAGCGGCACTGGCCCGGGCGGGCGGCACCCCTCCGCCGGCCCGGTACGCCGCCCCGTCCGGCCTTGAGCAGCGAGGCCGGAGGCAGAAGCAGCGACCGTCCCGAGCGGTCGCACCCGGCAGAGCGCGAACCGCGCGCCTGCACCCGCAGTGCACGCAGACAGACCGAAAGGGACGGCCCCGGAGTGTGGGGCCGTCCCTTTCGGTC
>NZ_JBHWEN010000025.1:0-77897 GCF_042734215.1 Kitasatospora sp. NPDC059673
CCGCCGCGAACGGGGCGATCTTCGCCTCGGCCAGCGAACGCACCGACTCACGGAGCATCTCGTGCTCCTCGCTCAGCCGGTAGAGGTCGAAGTCCGCTCCGGAGTTTCCCGCCATCTGCTCTGCCCCTTGCGCTGGTTACCGTCGAGTAATTCTCATCCTAGGCACCTCGGCCGGGTCAGTCGACGTTGTCGCCGAGGGTGTCCGTACTGGTGCGGTGCTGGGCGAGGTAGTCGTCCATGCGGTCGGCGCGCATCGCGTCCCAGAGCAGGCCGGCCGCACCGGTGTCCATCAGGACGACGGACTGGCCGTCGATGGAGTCGAAGCCGCCGAAGGGGGCGTTCATGAAGTGGACGCCGTCGGGGCGGACCGCGCGCAGGCTCCAGGCGAGGTCGTAGAGGTCGCTGTTGCTGAGCCGGTCGTCGACGGAGACCACGTCGCCGACGGTGCCGAGCAGGCCGGTGAGTTTGCCGGGGCTGGAGAGGGTGCCGGAGTTCATGGTGCGGAGCATCAGCGCGCGCAGGAAGTTCTGCTGGCGCTTGGTGCGGTCGAGGTCGCCGTTCGGCAGGCCGTGGCGTTCGCGGACGTAGAGCAGGGCCTCGGCGCCGTCCATGTGGTGGGTTCCGGCCAGCCATTCGCGGGCGTCGCCCTTGGCCTCGATGGTGCGCGGGATGGTGATGTCGACGCCGCCGACGGCGTCGGTGAGGGCGCGGAAGCCGTTCCAGTCGATCACCGCGACGTGGTCGATCCGGATGTGGGTGAGGTCCTGGACGGTCTGCACCATCAGTGCGGGGCCGCCCCAGGAGTAGGCGGCGTTGATCTTCGCGTTGCCGTGGCCGGGGACGGGGACCCAGGTGTCGCGCGGGATGGACACCACGGAGACGGACTTCCGGTCGGCGGAGATGTGCATCAGCATCATGGTGTCGCTGCGCTGCGCGCCCAGCTGCCAGGCCGGGGCCTTGGCGTCCTTGCCGGTGGTGGGCCGGTCGGCGCGGGCGTCCAGGCCGACCAGCAGGAAGGTCTGGCCGGTGTGCGGGACGGCGGTGGGCTGGGCGGCGGTGCCGGTCGGGAAGGCGTTCGGGATCCGGGCCACCGAGGACGCGTAGTGGTCGGCGGTCCACACCAGGGCGCCGAAGCCGGCGCCGAACAGCACCAGCAGGACGGCGAGGGTCCACAGCAGCAGCCGGCGGCCCCGGCGGCGGCGCGGTGCCTGCTCGGCCCCGGTCTCCTCGCTCGAAGGGTCGTGCTCGTCGTCGCGGTCGAAGATGCTGAGTGGCCCCTGGTCCTCGTCGGCCTCGTCGGGCCGCTCCTCGGCAGTCATGCGCGCATTGTGAGGCTTCCGTACAGACTTTCGGGGGGAAACCGTGAAATCGGCGGATCCCGCAGGTGGTAGCGGTACCGATACCATCTGTGCGTGCGGCCGTCGCACTGCCTGGAACGGCCCGAACGGAAGGGAACGCCCGTGGCTCCGCGCATCACGGTGATCGGTACCGGCTACCTGGGCGCCACGCATGCCGCGTGCATGGCCGAGCTCGGCTTCGAGGTCCTCGGGCTGGACATCGACCGGGAGAAACTGGCGGCGCTGGCCGCGGGCCGGGTGCCGATGTTCGAGCCCGGGCTGTCGGAGCTGCTGCTCAAGCACGTGGAGGGCCACGAGGGCTCGACCGGGCGGTTGCGGTTCACCGACTCCTGGGAGGAGGTCGCGGCCTTCGGCGACGTGCACTTCATCTGCGTCAACACCCCGCAGCGCAAGGGCGAGTTCGCGGCCGACATGAGCTACGTGGACACCGCGGTGGACTCGCTCGCCCCGCACCTGGACCGGCCGGTCCTGGTGGTCGGCAAGTCCACCGTGCCGGTGGGCTCGGCGAACCGGCTGGCGGCCCGGCTCGCCGCGCTGGCCCCGGCCGGCGAGCAGGTCGAGCTGGCCTGGAACCCGGAGTTCCTGCGCGAGGGCTACGCGGTCGGCGACACCCTGCACCCGGACCGCCTGGTGGTGGGCGTGCGCAGCGAGCACGCCGAGCGGGTGCTGCGCGAGGTGTACGCGGGCCCGATCGCGGACGGCGTGCCGTTCGTGGTGACCGACTTCGCGACCGCGGAGCTGGTGAAGGCCGCCGCGAACTCCTTCCTGGCCACCAAGATCTCGTTCATAAACGCGATGGCCGAGGTCTGCGAGAGCGCCGGCGCCGACGTGGTGCAGCTCTCCAGGGCGCTGTCCTTCGACGCCCGGATCGGCGGCAAGTTCCTGAACGCCGGGCTGGGCTTCGGCGGCGGCTGCCTGCCCAAGGACATCCGGGCGTTCATGGCCCGGGCCGGGGAGCTGGGCGCCGACCAGGCGCTGACCTTCCTGCGCGAGGTCGACTCGATCAACATGCGGCGCCGCTCCCGGATGGTGGAGCTGGCCCGCGAGCAGTGCGGCGGCGGCTTCCTGGGCCGCCGGGTCGCGGTGCTGGGCGCGGCCTTCAAGCCGAACTCGGACGACATCCGGGACTCGCCGGCGCTGAACGTGGCCGGGCAGATCCAGCTGCAGGGCGCCCAGGTGACGGTCTATGACCCGAAGGCGATGGACAACGCCCGCAAGATGTTCCCCAGCCTGTCCTACGCGGCGTCCGCCCTGGAGGCCGTCCAGGGTGCGCACGTGGTGCTGCACCTCACCGAGTGGCAGGAGTTCCGCGAGCTGGACCCGGCCGAGGTCGGCGCCCTGGTCGCCGAGCGCCGCCTGCTGGACGGCCGCAACGTGCTGGACGGCGACGCCTGGCGGGCCGCCGGCTGGACGTACCGGGCGATGGGCCGGCCGTTCGCGGAATGACCGCACCGGGCGGCTGGTTCTCTCCGGCATGAGCTACGGAGACGACACGGACGTCCGGAAGATCCTCACCTCCGGCGGAGACACCTGGGCCGTGGTCGGCCTGTCCACCAACACCGCGCGCGCCGCGTACGGGGTGGCCCAGGTGCTGCAGCGGGCCGGCAAGCGGATCGTGCCGGTGCACCCGAAGGCCGAGACGGTGCTCGGCGAGCAGGGCTACGCCTCGCTCGCCGAGATCCCGTTCCCGGTCGACGTGGTGGACGTGTTCGTCAACTCCGAGCTGGCCGGCGAGGTCGCCGACCAGGCGGTGGCCAAGGGTGCCAAGGCCGTCTGGTTCCAGCTCGGAGTGGTCGACGAGGCCGCCTGTGACCGCACCCGGGCCGCCGGGCTGGACATGGTGATGAACCGCTGCCCGGCGATCGAGCTGCCCCGGCTGTGACGCCGGGTCAGACCGCCCGGACGGGGAAGGCGATGTCGCAGATCCGGTCGTCCGGGGCGGCGGCCGCCCAGTCGGCGAAGTACACCTCGCGGCCCGGGCCGGTGCGCTCGGTGCCCGCCGACTCCACCCACTCGCACACCGCGTCGTAGGCCGACAGGATCTGCGGGTACTCCACCTGCGCCTTGGTGATGGTGGTGAACGCCTCGCGGTGGGCGGGCTCGACGCGGTGCGGGGCGGTCAGCCCCGCGGCGCGCGCCGGGTCGATCGGCAGGCAGACCTCGACCGGGCCGTCGTTGTCCTCGTCCACCTGCCCGTGGTAGATCACGAACGGGGCGGCGGCCACCCCGCCGTGCTCGGCGGCGATCGCCTCCAGCCGCGCGGTGGCGGCCGGGATCCACTCGTCCAGGTCCTGCGGGCGGGCCCGCCGCTGCTCGGTGAGCACCAGCTGGTCCGGCACCTCGCGCTGTTCGATGCGGTACATCTCGTCGATTCCTTCCAGTCCGCTGAGTTGGACGCGGAGGTGTTCGGCCAACGCCCGCTGCGAGACGGTGCGCCGTTCGACGGCCGCCCAGTACGCGCCGATCCGCTCGGCCGCCTCGGGGCCCGGCAGGGCGAGCACCTCGGCGACCGTGGCGAGCGGCATGTCCAGGCCGCGCAGCCGGACGATCAGCCGCGCGGTGGCCAGCCGGCCGGCCCGGTAGTACCGGTAGCCGGTGGCCGGGTCGATCACGTCCGGCGGGAGCAGGCCCTGCCGGTCGTACAGCCGCAGCGCCTTCGGCGACAGCAGGCCCCGGCGGGCGAACTCACCGGTGGTGAGCAGCCGTTCTTCCTCCACGCCGGTCAGCGTCGGGCCTGCCCCAGGGGCAGGGTCAAGCCGGTCGTTCACGCGCCGTCCAACTGCTCCAGGGTGGCGATCGACGGCCCGCGTTCGGCCCGCAGGCGGCGGGACACCGTCTCGGCCTCGCGGAGCGTGCGGACGGCGTTGTGCCAGGTGAGCTTGGCGAGGTCGGCCTCGGACCAGCTGCGGCGCAGGAGTTCGGCGATCAGCACCGGGTAGCCGGCCACGTCGTCCAGGCCGGACGGCAGGAACGGGGTGCCGTCGAAGTCGCCGCCGATGCCGATGTGGTCGATGCCGGCCACCTCGCGCATGTGGTCGAGGTGGTCGGCGACGTCCGCGACGGTGGCGATCGGGCGCGGGCGGTCGGCCGCGAAGGCCTGCTGCACGGCCATCGCCTCCGGGGAGGTGTCGAACGGGCTGAAGCCGTGCGCGGTCATGTTGGCGTCGGCGGCGTACGTCCACTCGATGGCGTCGGCCCGGACGAACATCGGCACGAAGGTGGCCATCGCGACGCCGCCGTTGCCGGCCAGCGTGGTGAGCACGTCGTCGGGGACGTTGCGCGGGTGGTCGCAGACGGCGCGCGAGGAGGAGTGCGAGAAGATCACCGGGGCCTCGGAGACCCGCAGCGCGTCGCGCATGGTGTCGGCGGAGACGTGCGAGAGGTCGACCAGCATGCCGAGCCGGTTCATCTCCCGGACCACCTCCTCGCCGAACCTGGTGAGGCCGCTGTGCACCGGCTCGTCGGTGGCGGAGTCCGCCCACGGCACGTTGGAGTTGTGGGTGAGCGTCAAGTACCGCACGCCGAGCGCGTACAGGGCCCGCAGGGTGGCCAGCGAGGAGTTGAGGGAGTGCCCGCCCTCGGCGCCCATCAGCGAGGCGATCCGGCCCTCCTCGCGGGCGCTCTCCACGTCGTCGGCGGTCAGCGCGAGCCGCAGGTGCTCGGGGTGGCGCTCGGTCATCGTCCGGACGAAGTCGATCTGCTCCAGCGTCGCGCTGACCGCGCCGTCGCCGGACAGCTCGGCGGGCACGAACACCGACCAGAACTGGGCACCGACCCCGCCCGCCCGCAGGCGGCCGAAGTCGGTGTGCAGCCGGTGGCTCTGATCGGCCGTCAGGTCGAGGGCGTCGAGGTCGTAGCCGACCTGGGCGCGCATCGCCCACGGCAGGTCGTTGTGGCCGTCCACCACGGGGGTGGTGCGGAGGACGGCCCTTGCACGGTCGATCAGTTCGGGAGTCATCCTCCCGTTCTACTACTTGCCGAAGCCGAAGGAGTCGTTCCCGGCCACCTTGGCCCGGAGCTTGCGGCCCTTCTCGGTCGCCTGGCTGTTCAGCTCGGCCTGGAACTCGACCATCTTCTCGGCCAGTTCGGTGTCGAACGCGGCCAGCATCCGCACCGCGAGCAGACCCGCGTTGCGCGCCCCCGCCACCGAGACCGTCGCCACCGGCACCCCGGCCGGCATCTGCACGATCGACAGCAGGCTGTCCATTCCGTCCAGGTACCGCAGCGGCACCGGCACCCCGATCACCGGCAGCGGCGTCACCGACGCCAGCATCCCCGGCAGGTGCGCCGCGCCGCCCGCTCCGGCGATGATCGCCTTCAGGCCGCGCCCGTGCGCCTGCTCCCCGTACGCGACCATCTCACGCGGCATCCGGTGCGCGGACACCACATCCACCTCGTACGGCACCTCGAACTCGTCGAGCGCCTGCGCGGCGGCCTCCATCACGGGCCAGTCGGAGTCGGAGCCCATCACGATGCCGACAAGGGGTGCCTGGGTCATTCGCTGATCGTTCCTCGCAGGTAGGCGGCCGCGTGGCGGGCGCGCTCGCGGGTGTCTTCGAGGTTGTCCCCGAAGACGTTGACGTGGCCGACCTTGCGGCCGGGCTTCACGTCCTTTCCGTACATGTGGATCTTGAGACCGGGGTCGCGGGCCATGCAGTGCAGGAAGGCGTGGTACATGTCGGGGTAGTCGCCGCCGAGGACGTTGACCATGACGGTCCACTTGGCGCGGGGGCGGGGGTCGCCGAGGGGGAGGTCGAGGACCGCGCGGAGGTGGTTCTCGAACTGGGAGGTGACGGCGCCGTCCTGGGTCCAGTGGCCGGAGTTGTGCGGGCGCATGGCGAGTTCGTTGACCAGGATCCGGCCGTCGCGGGTCTGGAACAGCTCGACCGCGAGGTGGCCGGTGATGTCGAGCTCGCCGGCGATGCGGAGGGCGAGCTGCTGGGCCTCGTCGGACAGCGCCGGGTCCAGTTCCGGTGCGGGGGCGGTGACTTCGGCGCAGATGCCGTTCTCCTGCACCGATTCGACCACCGGGTAGGCGACGGCCTGGCCGCTGGGCGAGCGCACCACGTTGGCGGCCAGCTCGCGGACGAAGTCGACCTTCTCCTCGGCGAGGACGGGGACGCCCGCGAGGAACGGGGCGGCGGCCTCGGCCTCGTCCTTGACGACCCAGACGCCCTTGCCGTCGTAGCCGCCGCGCACGGTCTTCAGTATGACGGGGTAACCCTCGCCCTCGGCGGCGAAGGCGGTGACGTCGGCCGGGTCGGCGACGATCCGGTGCCGGGGGCAGGGGACGCCGATGGAGTCCAGCTTGGCCCGCATGACGCCCTTGTCCTGGGCGTTGACCAGCGCGTCCGGCCCGGGGCGGACGGCGACGCCCTCCGCCTGCAGGGCGCGCAGGTGCTCGGTGGGCACGTGCTCGTGGTCGAAGGTGATGACGTCGCAGTCGGCGGCGAAGGCCCGCAGCACGTCGAGGTCGCGGTAGTCGCCGTACTCGGTGGTGCCGACCACCTGCGCGGCCGACTCCTGGGGAGTGTCGGCGAGGAGCTTGAAGCGGATGCCCAGCGGGATACCCGCCTGGTGCATCATGCGGGCGAGCTGCCCGCCGCCGATGACTCCGACCACTGGAAAGTTCGCATTGCCCGCTACAGTCACGCGCTCCAGGATATCTGGGCCGGTCAAAGGCCCAACACCGGCGTGCGGGTGGGGCGTACGCACCGGGCGTGGTACGGAGCACTCAAGAGGGGCGGGTAGCCTGGTGGGCCGGATTGCACGACACCACTTATTCCGATCATGTGAAGCATACGGAGCCGCCCGGATGACGAGCACCACAGTAGCGCGCCCCTCGTTGACCCAGCGGCTGCGCGGCCTGTCCCTGGAAGCGGTCGGCTTCGCCGTGATCGGCGCCTCGGGCGTGGTGGTCAACTTCGCCCTGTTCTGGATCCTCAACAACGTCATCGGCCTGGCCTCGCTGCGCTCCAACGTCGCGGCCACCCTGGTGGCCATCTGCACCAACTACCTGGGCTACCGGTACTGGCTGTACAAGGACCGCGACGCGGCCTCCCGCAAGCGCGAGATCACGCTGTTCCTGCTGTTCAGCGGCATCGGCATGCTGATCGAGACCGGCACCCTGGGCTTCACCCAGTACGTGCTGGGCCTGGACACCCCGTTCGAGAAGCTGGGCGGCAAGTTCCTGGGCCTGGTGATCGCCACCGTCTTCCGCTTCGTCTCCTACCGCACCTGGGTGTTCAAGGCGATGCCGGAGCTGGAGGACCCCGAGGTGGTGCAGGAGGCCGAGCTGCTGCTGGCCGCCGAGGAAAGCCGCTCGCTGGCCAACTGACCTCGTGTCACTCGCCCGCGTGGGCGAGGAACAGCGCGAACACCGGCGGCCGCAGCGACAGCAGTTCGAGGCGGCCGCCGTCGGCTTCCGCGAGGTCGCGGGCGACGGCCAGCCCGATCCCGGTGGAGTTGCGGCCGCTGACGGCCCGTTCGAAGACCCGGTTGCCGAGTTCCCGGGGGACGCCCGGCCCTTCGTCCTGCACCTCGGCGACCACCGAGCTGCCGGAGCGGCGGGCCCGCAGGGTGATGGTGCCGGCGCCGTGCATCAGCGAGTTCTCGATCAGCGTGGCCAGCACCTGGGAGACGGTGCCGGGGGTGCCGATCACCCGGACGTCCCGCAGGCCCTCGACGACCAGTTGGCGTCCGCTGTCGCGCAGGGTCGGGGCCCACTCCTCGACCTGCTGCTTGAGCACGTCGTCCAGGCAGAAGCTCACCGCGGTGGGGCTGTTGGGGTCGCGCTGGTTGGTGAGCAGCCGCTGCACCACGTCGGTGAGCCGTTCGACCTGCTGGAGGCCGATGGTGGCCTCCTCGCGGACGGTGTCCGGGTCCTCGGCGAGCGTGGTGATCTCCTCCAGCCGCATGGAGAGCGCGGTGAGCGGGGTGCGCAGCTGGTGGGAGGCGTCGGCGGCGAGCCGGCGTTCGGCGGTGAGCATCCGGGCGATCCGTTCCGCGCTGGTGTCCAACACCTCGGCGATCCGGTCGAGTTCGGGCACGCCGTAGCGGCGGCCCTGCGGGCGGGGGTCGCCGGAGCCGAGCCGTTCGGCGGTCTCGGCGAGGTCGGTGAGCGGACGGGCCAGGCGTTTGGCCTGCCAGACGGCGAGCGCCACGGCGGCCTGCACGGCCAGCAGGGCGACCACACCGAGCAGCAGCAGCATGTTGCCGATCTCGTGGTCGAGCGCGGCCCGCGACTGGGCGACGGTGACGGTCTCGCCGCTGGCCCCGGACTCGGTGGCGGTCAGCGCGGGCCCGTTGACCGGGCGGCCGAGGACGATCTGCGGCTGCCCGGGGATGTCCACGGTCACGTGGAAGTTCTCGGTCACCACGGCGGCGAACTTCTCGCCGGTGACCGGCTCACCCGCGGCGAGCCGGCTCTCCACCAGTCCGAGCACCCGGACCGCCACCGCGTCCACCCGGTCGTTGGCGGCGTTGGTGATGGACTGCTTCTCGATCAGGGCCAACGGCACGCAGAACACCGCGACCACCACCAGGACCACGCCCAGCAGTGAGTTGATCATCCTGCGCTTCACGCCGGGTGGACCTTCAGTTCTTCTCGAAGCGGAAGCCGACGCCGCGCACGGTGGCGATGTAGCGCGGGTTGGCGGCGTCGTCGCCGAGCTTCTTGCGCAGCCAGGAGATGTGCATGTCCAGGGTCTTGGTGGAGGTCCACCAGGTGGTGTCCCAGACCTGGCGCATGATCTCCTCGCGGGTGACGACCCGGCCGGCGTCCCGCACCAGCACCCGCAGCAGCTCGAACTCCTTGGCGGAGAGGGTGAGTTCCTCCTCGCCGAGCCAGGCGCGGTGCGACTCGATGTCGATCTTCACGCCGTGCGCGCCGGTGGTGAGCTGGTCGACGTTGCCGCGCCGGAGCAGGGCGCGGACCCGGGCGAGCAGCTCGGCCAGCCGGAACGGCTTGGTGACGTAGTCGTCGGCGCCGGCGTCCAGGCCGACCACGGTGTCCACCTCGTCGGCGCGGGCGGTGAGCACCAGGACCGGGAAGCTCTTGCCGTCGGCGCGCAGCCGCCGGCACACCTCCAGGCCGTCCATCTCGGGGAGCCCGAGGTCCAGCACGATCAGGTCGACGTCCTCGCTGAGGCCGGCGCCCAGGGCGGCCGGTCCGTCCTCGCGGACGAGCACCTCGTAGCCCTCGCGGCGCAGGGCGCGGGCCAGCGGTTCGGAGATTGCCGGGTCGTCCTCGGCCAGCAGCACACAGGTCATAGGGGCGATGGTAGACCGCCCGGGGACGCCTGATCAGGGGGTCTTCGGGGGTTGTGACGCGCCCGACCGGACCGCTGTGAACACTGTCACAGGGCGTGATCGATTTGCATTTGCGGGCATCTTCGGCAACAACTGCGCTTACATGGACATTCTTCGCACGGGCCTTGTCATCGCAGGCAATTCTCCCGTCCAAGCATCGAAAGGCGCAGTGCAACGACACGCCGCTTTACCTTCTGAATACCATTCACGCTCCGCAGTCAGCCGAACTCGCGACTTACAGTGGTGGAGAACCCGAGCAAGACAGGCAAGGAATCAGCATGGCTTCGAGCACCCTGGAGTCCGAGGTACGGTCCTCCCCCACCGGAGGACGGACCTTCCTCGGCCACCCCCGCGGCCTCGCCACCCTCTTCATGACCGAGACGTGGGAGCGCTTCAGCTTCTACGGCATGCGCGCCCTGCTGGTGGTCTACATGTCCACCAAGGCGGCCGAAGGCGGCCTCGGGATGCAGGTGGCCACCGCCACCGCCGTGTACTCGGTCTACAACGCCATGGTCTACCTGCTCGCGCTGCCCGGCGGCTGGATCGCCGACCGGCTGCTCGGCGCCCGGCGCACCGTCGCCCTCGGCGGCGGGATCATCATGGTCGGCCACTTCCTGCTGGCCGTGCCCTCCAAGGCGGCCTTCTTCGGCGGCCTGGTCTTCATCGCGGTCGGCTCCGGCCTGCTGAAGGCCAACATCTCCACCATGGTCGGCCACCTCTACGACGGGCCCAACGACCCGCGCCGGGACGGCGGCTTCACGATCTTCTACATGGGCATCAACCTCGGCGCCTTCCTCGCGCCGCTGGTGATCGGCACCGTGGGCCAGGAAGTGAACTGGCACCTGGGCTTCGCGCTGGCCGGCGTCGGCATGGCCCTCGGCCTGATCCAGTACCTGGTGGGCAGCCGGCACCTCAGCCCGACCTCCAGCGTGGTCACCTCGCCGATCGGCGCCGCCGAACGCCGCGCGGTGCTGCGCAAGGCCGGCCTGTGGCTGGCCGTCGCCGCCGTGTTCTACGGCGTGGTCGCCGGCACCGGCCACTTCACCGTCTCGTGGGCGATCTGGCCGCTCTCGCTGGCCGGCATCGCCGTTCCCGTCCTGGTCTTCGCCCGGATCCGCCGCGACAAGGAGCTGACCGGCGAGGAGCGCTCCCGGATGAGCGGCTACCTGTGGTTCTTCGCCGCCGCTGCGGTGTTCTGGATGATCTACGACCAGTCCGGTTCGACCCTCAGCGTGTTCGCCGAGCGCAACACCGCCGGCACGCTGTTCGGTTTCTCGTTCCCGTCCAGCTGGTTCCAGTCGCTGAACCCGCTGTACATCATGGCGCTCGCCCCGGTGTTCGCCTGGCTGTGGAACTACGCCGCGGCGCGCCGCCGCAACCCGTCCACCACCGCCAAGTTCGCCTTCGGCCTGCTGATGATCGGCCTGTCGTTCCTGGTGATGATGCTGGCCATGGCGGCCGCGTCCGGCGGCGTCAAGGTCACCCCGCTGTGGCTGGCCGTGGTCTACCTGATCCAGACCACCGGCGAGCTGACGCTCTCCCCGGTCGGCCTGTCCGTCACCACCAAGCTGGCGCCCGCCAAGTACGCCAGCCAGATGATGGGCATCTGGTTCCTCGCGGTCACCGCCGGCGACTGCGTGGCCGCCCTGGCCCAGCTGCTGCTCGGTGACAACGTGGTCGGCTCGACCTGGTACTTCGCCGTCCAGGGCCTGCTGGCCATCGCCGCCGGCCTCGGCCTGTTCGCCGCCCGCGGCCGGATCGGCCGCCTGATGGGCGACGTGCGCTAGTCCTGCCCGGCCCGCCTTGTCGGATCACCCCCCGGCCCTTGGGAGCCGGGGGGTGATCCCGCGTCGCGCGCCCGGCAGGTCCACAGCGCGGGGGCTTCCGCCTCCCTGCCGAGCAGGCACGATGTCCACTCCGGCTCGGCCGGCGGCGGAACCCCTACGATGCACGGATGTGCTACCGCCGCATCAGTTCGAGCCGGCATTTCGTCTGCCTGGCCTGCCGGGCCTCCTGCAAGAAGAGGTCGGAGCCGCGGGGAGTGCACCACTGCCCGCGGTGCCGGGGCGAGCTGATCGACGCCGGACACGACCTCGCCGTGCCGCCCCGCCGCGACACCGCGGGCTGGCGCGCGCTCACCGCGCTGCTGAACGCCGGAGTCACCTTTCACTCGTCCTGCTGCGACGGCCCCGGCTGGCGGCCCCGTACGCCCGGCGAGGTCAGGACGCGGCTGGCGGCCTCGGCCGGCACCGGGATCCCCGTGTCCACGGCCCTCACCACCCTGGACCTGGACCAGCTGGCGGCGAAGTAGCGTCCCCGGCACTGACACCCTTGCGCTGACACCCGGCGGGTCGCCGCACGGCGGCCACCGCCCTTGGAGCCGGCCGTCTAGATCTTCCGGACCCCGCCCTGCCAGACGGCGGCGGTCAGCGGGACGCCGGGGCGGTAGGCCAGGTGGACGTGCGAAGGCGCGTCCAGCAGCTGCAGATCCGCCCGGGCGCCC
The DNA here is from genome assembly GCF_042734215.1 of Kitasatospora sp. NPDC059673. Lineage (NCBI taxonomy): Bacteria > Bacillati > Actinomycetota > Actinomycetes > Kitasatosporales > Streptomycetaceae > Kitasatospora > Kitasatospora sp. NPDC059673. The sequence continues at coordinate 12,172 of NZ_JBHWEN010000025.1, forward strand.
GGGGAGATCCGGCCCACGTCGGTGCGGCGCAGGGCCAGCGCGCCGCCCGCGGTGGCGGCGTGCACCGCCTCGTCCGGGGTCATGCCCATCTCGCGCACCGCGACGGCCAGGCAGAACGGCATCGAACTGGTGAAGCTGGAGCCCGGGTTGCAGTCCGTGGACAGCGCGACCCGCGCCCCGGCGTCCAGCAGCCGCCGGGCGTCCGGGTAGGGCGCCCGGGTGGAGAACTCCGCGCCCGGCAGCAGGGTGGCCACCGTGTCGCCGTCGGCCAGCGCGGCCACGTCCTGATCGGTCAGGTGGGTGCAGTGGTCGGCGGACGCCGCGCCCAGCTCCACCGCGAGCTGCACGCCCGGGCCGAAGCTCAGCTGGTTGGCGTGGATCCGCGGCCGCAGCCCCTTCGCCATCCCCGCCGTCAGCACCGCCCGCGCCTGGTCGCCGTCGAACGCCCCGCGCTCGCAGAACACGTCCACCCACCGCGCGAACGGGGCGCACGCCTCCAGCATCTCCCCCGTCACCAGCTCGACGTACCCCGCCGGGTCCTCCGCGAACTCGGGGCCCACCACGTGCGCCCCGAGATACGTGGTCTCCTGCGTGTGACCGGCCGCGATCCTGAGCGACCGCGCCTCGTCGGCGGTGCTCAGCCCATACCCCGACTTCACCTCCACCGTCGTGGTGCCCTGCCGCAGCATCTCCGCCAGGTACCGGGTCAGGTTCGCGTTCAGCTCGGCATCGGACGCGGCCCGGGTCGCCGCGACCGTGGTCCGGATACCCCCGGCCGAGTACGGACGGCCCGACATCCGCGCGTTGAACTCGGCGGTGCGGTCACCGGCGAACACCAGGTGTGAGTGACTGTCCACGAACCCGGGCAGCAGCGCCCGCCCGGCGGCGTCCACGCTCTCGTCGGCGGCGGGGGCCTCGGCACTGCGGCCCACCCACACCACCCGGTCACCCTCCACGACCACGGCAGCGTCGGACAGCAGCCCGAGCGGTCCTTCCCCGAGCAGGGGGTCATTGGTGACGAGAGATCCGATGTTGCTGATCAACAGGCTCATGAAGGTCGTCCTCAAGTGGTGTCCCCGTCCCACTCAACCCCCGCGCCCCGTCAGGGGCGCGGGGAACTGCGCGAGGCGGAAGGTGAACGTCCGTAAGTTCGCGCCCCTGGGGGCTCTTCGTTACCGCAGTGCGGCGACAGCAGCCGACAACTGCCCGGCCACGTCCGGAACGAGCTGGTGCACCCCGTCCTTGACGACGTGTCGCCCGCCCACGACGACGTGCCGCACGTCCGCCGCGCTCGCCGCGAACACCGCGATCTCCGCGCCCAGTTCGGGCGGCGGCCCGGCCGTCCGCACGCTGTCCAGCGCGATCACGCAGAAGTCCGCCAGAGATCCGGCCTCCAGCCGCCCCGCCCCGTCCCAGCCCAGCGAGGCGTGCCCAGCCTCGCTGCCCGCCCGGAGCAGGGCGTTCGCCGTCCAGTGGCCCCGGGTGCGGGTGCGCAGCCGTTCGTCGAGTTCCAGCGCCCTGGCCTCCTCGAACGGGTCGATGACGGCGTGGCTGTCGGAGCCGAGGCTGATCGGGCAGCCCGCGGCGGCCAGCCGCTTCGCGGGGCCGATGCCGTCCGCCAGGTCCCGCTCGGTGGTGGGGCACATGCAGATGGTGGTGGTGGTGTCGGAGAGCAGCCGGATGTCCTCGTCCGTCAGGTGCGTCGCGTGGACGGCCGAGGTGCGGGGCCCGAGGACGCCGTGGTCGGCGAGCAGGCGGGTGGGGGTGACGCCGTGCGCGGTGAGGCAGGCGTCGTTCTCGGCGGTCTGTTCGGAGAGGTGGACGTGCAGCGGGGCCTTCCGCATCGCGGAGAAGTGCGCGACGGTGCCCAGCTGTTCGGCGGGTACGGCCCGCACGGAGTGCACCGCGGCGCCGATCCGGGCGTGTTCCGCGCCGGCCAGGGCGGAGGCCCTCTCGGCCCAGGCGTCGGCGTCGCCGTCGGAGAACCGCAGTTGGGTCTCGGTGGGTTCGGCGCCGAAACCGGAGGACAGGTAGCAGGTGTCGAGCAGGGTGATCCGGATGCCGGCCCGCCGGGCGGCCTCGATCAGCGCCTCGCCCATCGCGTTCGGGTTGTCGTACCGGACGCCGCCGGGCGCGTGGTGCAGGTAGTGGAACTCGCCGACGGCGGTGATGCCGGCCAGCGCCATCTCGGCGTACGTCGCGGTGGCGAGCGCCAGGTACGTGTCGGGGTCGAGCGCGGAGGCGGCCTGGTACATGGTGTCGCGCCAGGTCCAGAACGTCCCCGACCCGACCTGCACGCGGGAGCGCAGCGCCCGGTGGAAGGCGTGCGAGTGCGCGTTCGCCTGCCCGGGCAGCGCGAGCCCGGCCAGCCGGACGGCCCCGGCGGGGCAGGGCCCGCTCCCGGGGGTGACCTTGGTGATCCGGCCGCCGGGGCCGACGGCGATCAGGACGTCGCGTTCGACCACGGGGCCGTCGGCGTGCGGCAGCCAGGCGTGTTCGGCCCAGTACGTCACGACGGCTGACATGCGAGATCCTCCAGTACGTCCGCGAGGGCGGCGACGCCCGCGTGGCAGTCGGCCTGCTCGGCGTGTTCGGCCGGGGAGTGCGAGACCCCGCTGGGGTTGCGCACGAACAGCATGGCGGTCGGGACGGCGGACGCGAGGATTCCGGCGTCGTGTCCGGCCCCGGTGGGCAGCACGGGGGCTCCCAGCAGGTGGGCCAGGCGGTCGCGCAGCGGGCCGTCGAAGTCGACGACGGGGGTGAAGGACTCGCGGGTGAGGGTCACCCGGACGCCGTCGCGTTCGCCGCGCTCGACCGCCAACTGCTCGATGGCGTCGACCAGTTGGCTCAGCGTCTGCTCGTCTGCGGCCCGCGAGTCGAGCCAGCCGCGGACCAGCGAGGCGATGGCGTTGGTGCCGTTGGGTTCGACGGCGACCTTGCCGAAGGTGGCGAGCGCCCCGGCGAGGCGGGCCTTCTTGCGGGCGCCGAGCACGGTGGTGGCGTAGGTGAGCATCGGGTCGCGGCGGTCGGCGAGCCGGGTGGTGCCGGCGTGGTTGGCCTCGCCGTGGAAGTCGAACCGCCAGCGGCCGTGCGGCCAGATCGCACTGGCCACGCCGACCGGCTGTTCGTCCGTCAGCCACCGGCCCTGTTCGATGTGGAGCTCCACGAACGCGCCGATCCGGCCCAGCAGTTCGGGGTCGGGGCCGATCCGGGCCGGGTCGTGTCCGGCCTTGAGCATCGCGTCGGGCAGCCACACCCCGTCGGCGTCGCGCAGCCGGTACGCGGCCTCCCGGTCGAGGACGCCGGTGGCGAGCCGGCTGCCCACGCAGGCGACGCCGAACCGGGCGCCCTCCTCGTCGCCGAAGTTGGCGATCGCCAGCGGACGCGTCAACTCGGCGCCGCGCGAGCGGAGTTCGTCGAGCGCGGCGAAGGAGGAGATCACCCCGAGCGGGCCGTCGTAGGCGCCGCCGTCGGGGACGGAGTCCAGGTGCGAGCCGGTGACGACGGCGTTCCCGGCGGTCGGGTCGCCGAGCCAGGCCCACTGGTTGCCGTTGCGGTCCGTCTCGTGGTGCAGGCCGCGGGCCCGGGCCTGTTCCTCGAACCAGGCCCGGCACTCGGCGTCGGCGGAGTTCCAGGCGTGCCGGCGGTAGCCGCCGGAGGAGGCGGAGCGGCCCACGGGGAGCAGCTCCGCCCACATCGCGTCGAAGCCCTCGGTCACAGCTCGGCCATCGGGCTGTGCTGGTTCATGGGGATGTGTACCCCGCGCTCGGCGGCGACCTCCGAAGCCCGGTCGTAGCCGGCGTCCACGTGCCGGATGACGCCCATGCCGGGGTCGTTGGTGAGGACGCGGCGGATCTTCTCGCCGGCCAGCGCGGTGCCGTCGGCGACGGTGACCTGCCCGGCGTGGATGGAGCGGCCGATGCCGACGCCGCCGCCGTGGTGGATGGACACCCAGGACGCGCCGGAGGCGACGTTGACCATGGCGTTGAGCAGCGGCCAGTCGGCGATCGCGTCGGAGCCGTCGAGCATCGCCTCGGTCTCCCGGTAGGGGGAGGCGACGGAGCCGCAGTCCAGGTGGTCGCGGCCGATCACGATCGGGGCGGACAGCTCGCCGCTGGCGACCATGTCGTTGAACCGCTCGCCGGCCTTGTCGCGCTCGCCGTAGCCGAGCCAGCAGATCCGCGCGGGCAGGCCCTGGAAGTGCACCTTCTCCTGGGCCATCCTGATCCAGCGGGCCAGCGACTCGTTCTCCGGGAACAGGTCGAGGACGGCCTTGTCGGTCTTGTGGATGTCCTTCGGGTCGCCGGACAGCGCGGCCCAGCGGAACGGGCCCTTGCCCTCGCAGAACAGCGGCCGGATGTACGCGGGGACGAAGCCGGGGAACGCGAACGCCCGGTCGTAACCGGCCAGTTGGGCTTCGCCGCGGATCGAGTTGCCGTAGTCGAAGACCTCCGCGCCGCGGTCCTGGAAGCCGACCATGGCCTCCACGTGCCGGGCCATCGACTCGCGGGCGCGCTGGGTGAACTCGGCGGGCTTCTCGGCCGCGTAGGTCGCCATGTCCTCGAAGGCGACGCCGGTCGGCAGGTAGGCCAGCGGGTCGTGGGCGCTGGTCTGGTCGGTGACGATGTCGATCGGGGCGTCCATCGCGAGCAGCTGCGGGAGCAGGTCGGCGGCGTTGCCGAGCAGGCCGATGGAGAGCGGCCGCCGCTTGTCGCGGGCCTCGGTGGCGAGCTGCAGCGCGTGGTCGAGGCTCGATGCCTCGACGTCGAGGTAGCGGTGCTCGATCCGGCGGGCGATCCGGGACGGGTCGCAGTCGATGCAGATCGCCACGCCGCCGTTCATGGTGACGGCGAGCGGCTGGGCGCCGCCCATGCCGCCGAGGCCGGCGGTGAGGGTGATGGTGCCTTCCAGCGTGCCGCCGAAGCGCTTGTTGGCGACGGCCGCGAAGGTCTCGTAGGTGCCCTGCAGGATGCCCTGGGTGCCGATGTAGATCCACGAACCGGCGGTCATCTGGCCGTACATGGTGAGGCCGAGCGACTCCAGGCGGCGGAACTCCTCCCAGTTCGCCCAGTCGCCGACCAGGTTGGAGTTGGCGATCAGCACCCGGGGCGCCCACTCGTGGGTCTGCATCACGCCGACCGGCCGACCGGACTGGACCAGCATGGTCTCGTCCTGCTTGAGGCCCTGCAGGGTCTTCACCATGGCGTCGAAGGAACGCCAGTCACGGGCGGCCTTGCCGGTGCCGCCGTAGACCACCAGCTTGGACGGGTGCTCGGCGACCTCCGGGTCGAGGTTGTTCATCAGCATCCGCAGGGCGGCCTCCTGCTGCCAGCCCTGCGTGCTCAGCCCGGTGCCCCGCGCCGCGCGCACCTCGCGCGGGCCGCTCGCCTGCTCTGCCATGGACCAGCCTCCTTGCGGATGGATTCATTCACGATCAAGCAGAGTGAATATATCCAAACAACATCGGGCTGACCAGAGTTTCGAGCGCCCGCGCTCAGCTCTTCCCCGGCTCGTCCGGTCCACTCGGTGGACTGTCCCCGCCGGGCTCACCACGCAGCGCCGCCAACCGGTGCCGGTACTCCTCGACGTCGATCTCGCCCCGGGCCAGCCGCTCGGCCAGCACCCGCTCCGCCTCCGGCGCCCGCCCCTGCGGCGCACTCCCCCACCGCGGCCCGCCGGTCGTCCCGCCCGTCCGGTTCGTCGAAGACGCCCGCCACAGCGCGACCAGCACAACGATCACCAGCAGCACGAACAGCATGAACGTGATCCCGGGCAGCACCCACGACCAGCCGCCGTGGTGGTAGTACCCGCGATGCCAATACATGATCGATCACCCGCCACCGCACCCGAACGGGTGCGCCGCCTCCAGTCTGCGCCCCACCCGCCGGGGCTGCGCCCGGGACGGCTCGGAGCTCAGGCCGGGGTGGCGGAGAGCAGCACGGGCGCACCGCCGGAGACGTCGTAGACCCGGGTGCCGGTGTCGGTGGTGACGACGATCCGGTCCGGACCGTCCCAGCCCGCGGCCGCGAACAGGCCCTCGCCGGCCCACTTCCCGTCCTGGCCGTACACCAGCCACCGCCGGGCCGACCAGCCGGAGCCGTCCTCCAGCTCGACGTACCAGCCCTGACTCTCCGCCTCCATGCCGAACCCGCCCTGGTGCAGCACCCGCAGCACCCGGTCCGCGCCGCCGGGCGCCGCCTCGCGGTGCGCCACGGTGCGGTCGCGGCCGCCGTGGAACAGTGCCGGGGCGCAGGCCGGCACGGCAAGCATCCCGATCCCCACGAGCGCCACCGCCCACCGGCCGCTGCGCCGCAGCACCGCCGACGCGGCCAGGAACAGCGCCAAGGCCGTCAGGCCCAGCACGACCGGCCGGTCGAGCAGGTCGGCCACCGCCATCCGGCCGCCGGACCGGCCCTCCCACATACCCCACCACGCGGCGGCCACCGCCAGCACACCACCGGCCGCGAACAGCCCGCCCAGCCAACCGCGCATCGGTCCCCCTCCCGCCGGTCATCCTAGGGCGGGCCGCATGACCCGCCGTCAGGCCGCCGCGTCGCCGTCCCAGTCGATGCCGATCTCGGCGAGCCAGCGGCGGTCCTCCGCGTCGGGCTGCGGGGTCGGCTCACCGGGATTCGGCTCACCGGGGTTCGGCTCACCGGGGCGGGGGTCGCCGGGGCGGGCCGGTGGGCGTGGGACGTGCTGGACGGGGCCGACGCCGTAGCGGGCGGCGGTCTCCTCGGCGGCCGGGTCGCCGGGTTCGAGGACGCCGATGTGGACGGCTTCCTCGTCGCCCGGGTCGAGCACGGTGAGTTCGGGGTGCGGCGGGCGGCGCAGCGCGATGCGGCGGCCGCACTGCGGGCAGGACCATTCGTCGGCGCCGGAGCCGAGCCGTCCGGTGAGTCTCATCTGGTGGATCGGTGGTGGCATTGGACTTCCCCCGTCCAAAGCTGTCTTCGTCCCTGTCGAGTCCCTACCGAGGAAGATGCCCGCTCACGGCGGGTCGTCAACCCGGCGCAGGGGGGTCATTGGGGGAACAACAGGTGTCAGTCCAGGAACAGTTGACGTGCCGTCGCGGACTGTTCGATGGCCTCCAGCCGGGCCTCCGCGCCGGGGATCTCGTCGCACATCGCCTGGAGCAGGACCCGGCCGAGCATCATCGGGGCGCAGGCGGTGTCGAAGACCAGGCCGGTGCCGACGGCGGCGGGCAGCATCACGTCGGAGAGCTTGGCGACCGGGGCGAACGCGGAGTCGGCGACGGTCAGGACGGTCAGTCCGCAGTCGCGGGCGACGGTGAGGGCGTCCATCAGTTCGCGCGGGTAGCGGGGCAGCGCGAAGCAGAGCAGGGCGCTCGCTCCGGCGGCGACGGCCTGTTCGAGGCGGTCGGCGAGCATCGAGCCGCCCTCGTCGAGCAGCCGGATGTCGGGGTGGACCTTGGCGGCGAAGTAGGAGAAGCCGCGGGCCTGGGCGGAGGCGGCGCGCAGGCCGAGCACCGGCAGTGGCCGGGAGGCGGCCAGGATCCGGGCGGCGCGGACGATCGGCGCGGGGTCGGCGAGCAGTTCGGCGAGGTGGCGCAGGTGGGCGATCTCGGCGAGCACGGCCTGCTGGTGCTCGTTGCGGACCACCTCGTGGTGGCTCTCGGGGGCGGCGGCCTCGCCGACGCCGAGTTCGCGCAGCTGCTTGCGCAGCGCCGGGTAGCCGTCGTAGCCGAGCGCGACGGCGAACCGGGTGACGGACGGCTGGCTGACGCCGGCGAGTTCGGCGACCTCGACGCTGGACAGGAACGGCGCCTCGGTGGCGTGCCGGACCAGCGAGTGGGCGATCCGCCGCTGGGTGGGTGTCAGCCGGTGGCCCTCGAAGAGCTGGAGCAGCCGGGCGGAGGGCCCGGTGGTGGTTCCGGTCTCGTCAAGGGCGGGCATGTCGGGTACCTCCACGCTGGGTTGGGCGTTCGCCGGTGGCTTCGGCGGTGGAACGACTGTGGCGCAGTCCCGGCAGGTGGGCAATGTCGTCCCGCCAGGCGGGACGGGCGGGTTCGGAGGGTGATCCGGCGCGCCCGTCCCGTGGCGCTTCGTCAGGCGAGCGGGCCGGTCACCCGCTCGACGGCCTCGATCAGCGCGCCGGAGGTGACCAGCGCGGCGGCGGCCTCCAGGTCCGGGGAGAGGAAGCGGTCGCGGCCGGGCCCGCCGACGCCGGCCCCGCGGGCGGCGGCGACCGCGGCGGCGGTCGCCGGGGCGAGCACCCCGGGCTGCTCGGCGGCCTGATCCCGTATCTCCAGCGCCCGTGCGGAGGCGACGAGTTCGACGGCCAGCACGCGGCCGAGGTTGGCCACTGCCTGGCGCAGCTTGCGGGCCGCGGACCAGCCCATCGAGACGTGGTCCTCCTGCATCGCCGAGGACGGGATGGAGTCCACCGAGGCGGGCACCGCGAGCCGCTTGTTCTCGCTGACCAGCGCGGCCTGGGTGTACTGGGCGATCATCAAGCCGGAGTCCACGCCCGGGTCGTCGGCGAGGAACGCGGGCAGGCCGTGCGAGCGGGCGTGGTCGAGCAACCGGTCGGTGCGGCGCTCGGAGATCGAGGCCAGGTCGGCGGCGGCGATCGCCAGGAAGTCCAGCACGTAGGCGACCGGCGCGCCGTGGAAGTTGCCGTTGGACTCGACCCGGCCGTCGGGCAGCACCACCGGGTTGTCGACGGACGCGGCGAGTTCCCGGTCGGCGACCAGCGCGGCGTGCGCCAGGGTGTCGCGGCCGGCGCCGGCCACCTGCGGGGCGCAGCGGATCGAGTAGGCGTCCTGGACCCGCGGCGCGTCGTCGCGGTGGTGGCCGGTGAGGCCGGAGCCGCGCAGCACGGCCAGCATGTTGGCGGCGGCGGCGGCCTGGCCGGGGTGCGGGCGGATCGGGGCGTGCAGCTCGGGGGCGAGCACCTTGTCGGTGCCGAGCAGCGCCTCCAGCGACATCGCGGCGGTGATGTCGGCGGTGGTGTACAGGCGCTGGAGGTCGGCGAGGGCCATCACCAGCATGCCGAGCATGCCGTCGGTGCCGTTGATGAGGGCCAGGCCCTCCTTCTCCAGCAGTTCGACGGGGGCGATGCCGGCGGTGGCGAGCAGTTCGGCGGCCGGCTTCTCCTGCCCGTCGGGGCCGAACGCGGTGCCCTCGCCCATCAGGACGAGCGCGCAGTGGGAGAGCGGGGCGAGGTCGCCGGAGCAGCCGAGCGAGCCGAACTCCCGGACGACGGGGGTGATGTGGGCGTTCAGCAGGGCGGCCATGGTCTCGGCGACCAGCGGGCGCACGCCGGTGCGGCCGGAGGCCAGCGTCTTCATCCGCAGGAACATCAGCGCCCGGACCACCTCGGTCTCCACCACCGGGCCCATGCCGGCGGCGTGCGAGCGCACCAGCGAACGCTGGAGCTGGGCCCGCAGTTCGGGGCTGATGTGACGCACCGCCAGCGCGCCGAAGCCGGTGGAGACCCCGTACACCGGGCGGGGTTCGGCGGCGAGGGCGTCGATCCGGGCCCGGGCGGCGGCCATCTCGGCGAGCGCGTCCGGCCCGAGCTCCACCTGCGCCCCGCCCCGGGCGACGGCGAGGACATCCTCGGCGCTGACGTCGGCCTTGCCGACCTGGACGACGACACTGTGCATATCCATATGCACATTCTCATCAGGTGAATGCGGATATGACAAGCAATCGGCGCCACGGCCCCCGGATGGTTGACTGGCCCGCGGAGGTGCGACAGGGATGGCACGGGCAACGGTACGGCGGCGAGTGGTGCGGCTGCGCGGCGACGAACGAGGGGCGCGGCCCGACAGCCTGGCGGCGGAGGAGCCGCTGGAGATCCGGGTCGGCGGCGAGGCGCTGACCGTCACGATGCGCACGCCCGGGCAGGACTTCGACCTGGTGGCGGGCTTCCTGGTCGGCGAGGGTCTGGTCGGCGCCACCGAGGAGCTCGCCGCGCTGCGCTACTGCGCCGGGACGGACGCGGACGGCGCCAACAGCTACAACGTGGTCGACGCCACCGTCCGCGGCGCCCGCCCGGCACTGTCCGCGCACCGCAACCTGCTGACCACCAGCGCCTGCGGCCTGTGCGGGCGCGACACCGTGGACGCGGTGCGCACCCGCAGCCGCTGGGACGTCTCCGCCGACCCGCTGACGCTCGACCCGGAGGTGCTGTACGCCCTGCCGGAGCGGCTGCGCGCCGCCCAGCGCACCTTCGAGTCCACCGGCGGCCTGCACGCCGCCGCGCTGTTCACCGCGGACGGCACCCTGCTGTGCGCCCGCGAGGACGTCGGGCGGCACAACGCGGTGGACAAGGTGGTCGGCTGGGCGCTGCGCGAGGGCCTGCTGCCGCTGCGCGGGCACGTCCTGCTGGTCTCCGGCCGGGCCTCCTTCGAGCTGACCCAGAAGGCGGCGCTGGCCGGGGTGCCGCTGCTGGCGGCGGTCTCCGCGCCGTCCTCGCTGGCCGTGGACCTGGCCGAGGAGCTCGGTCTCACCCTGGTCGGCTTCCTGCGCGGGCGCACCGCGAACGTCTACACCCGTGCGGACCGGATCGTCGCCGACCCGCACGGGTGAGGCCTCAGCGCGGCCAGAGGCTGGTGCGCCAGGAGTGCGGCCCGGGCGCGGGGACGGGACGGGGAGTGCGGCTGGTCCACGCGGTGGCCGGGCCGCTCGCGGAGGCCGCCCTGGCCCCGGCGGCGGCCCGGGCTTGGACCACCGCCAGGACGGTGGCCAGCTCCTCGGGGGTCGGCTGCCCGTGCAGCACCTGGATGGGAGTCATGTCGCGAGGTGAACCCTTCTGCTACAGCGGGATGTTGCCGTGCTTCTTCGGCGGCAGCGCCTCCCGCTTGCCGCGCAGCGCCCGCAGCCCGCGGACGATGTGCCTGCGGGTCTCGCTGGGCGCGATGACCGCGTCGACGTAGCCGCGCTCGGCGGCCAGGTACGGGTTGAGCAGGGTGTCCTCGTACGAGGCGAGCAGTTCGGCCCGGCGCTCCTCGCCGCGTCCCTCGGCCTCGGCGGCGGCGATCTCCCGGCGGTGCAGGATGTTGACGGCGCCCTGCGCGCCCATCACCGCGATCTGCGCGGTCGGCCAGGCCAGGTTGATGTCCGCGCCCAGGTGCTTGGAGCCCATCACGTCGTACGCGCCGCCGAACGCCTTGCGGGTGATCACGGTGATCAGCGGGACGGTGGCCTCCGCGTAGGCGAAGATCAGCTTCGCGCCGCGGCGGATGATGCCGTCCCACTCCTGGCCGGTGCCGGGCAGGAAGCCGGGCACGTCGACGAAGGTCAGCACCGGGATGTTGAACGCGTCGCAGGTGCGCACGAAGCGGGCGGCCTTCTCGCTGGCGGCGATGTCCAGGCAGCCGGCCAGGTCCATCGGCTGGTTGCCGACCACGCCCACCGGGTGGCCCTCGACCCGGCCGAAGCCGACCACGATGTTGCCCGCGTACAGCGGCTGGACCTCCAGGAAGTCCCCGTCGTCCAGCACGCGCTCGATCACGTGGCGGATGTCGTACGGCTGGTTCGCCGAGTCCGGGACGATGCTGTCGAGTTCGAGGTCCTCGTCGGTGATCGTCAGGTCGGCCTGCTCGGGGTAGGCCGGCGGGTCGCTCAGGTTGTTGGACGGCAGGTACGACAGCAGGCTCTTGACGTACTCGATGGCCTCCTTCTCGTCGGCGGCCAGGTAGTGCGCGTTGCCGGACTTGGTGTTGTGGGTGCGGGCGCCGCCCAGCTCCTCCATGTCCACGGTCTCGCCGGTGACGGTCTTGATCACGTCCGGGCCGGTGATGAACATGTGCGAGGTCTTGTCGGCCATCACCACGAAGTCGGTGACCGCCGGCGAGTACACCGCGCCGCCCGCGCACGGGCCCATGATCAGCGAGATCTGCGGGATCACACCCGAGGCGTGCACATTGCGGCGGAAGATCTCGCCGTACAGGCCGAGCGAGACCACGCCCTCCTGGATCCGGGCGCCGCCGGAGTCGTTGATGCCGATCATCGGGCAGCCGGTCTTCAGCGCGAAGTCCATCACCTTGACGATCTTCTCGCCGAACACCTCGCCCAGCGAACCGCCGAACACCGTGAAGTCCTGGGCGAACACCGCGATCTGGCGCCCGTCCACGGTGCCGTAGCCGGTGACCACGCCGTCGCCGTACGGCCGGTTCTTCTCCTGGCCGAAGTTGGTCGAACGGTGCCGGGCGAACTCGTCGAACTCCACGAACGAGTCCTCGTCCAGCAGTTCCAGGATCCGCTCGCGGGCCGTCAGCTTGCCCTTGGCGTGCTGCTTCTCGACCGCCGCGGCGGAACCGGAGTGCACCGCCTCGTCGATCCGCCGGCGCAGGTCGGCGAGCTTTCCGGCGGTGGTGTGCGGGTCGTGCGGTGCCTCGGCCATTGCGGTGGCTCTCCCTGCGTCCTCGGCCGCCGGCCCGGGGCGTGGAGGGTTACGGGCAGGGCGGCGCTGCGGTCTACCGTTGCGTAGCGTAGCCAGCCCGGGGGCCTGTGCGCCTATGGCCATCGACACATCGTGCCACTGCCCGGTTTGCGGGACGATAATGCGGCGTGCGGCCGTTGGCATCCCCGGCCGGTGCCGCGACCGGGACAAGCGCACGCGCAACGGCTGGTATTACTGGGGCATGGAGGAAGAGACGGCACGCTCCGCGATCGACACGTTCATCTCCGCGTTCAACGCCTCGGACGACAGCTATGTGACTGCCCTGCTCTCCCAGGCCCTGACCTCGGACGTGGTCTTCTGGGGGCCGCTGGGTCGCAGCGAAGGAATCGCGGCGGTCGAACGGTTCGTGCTGGACATCCGGCACCACCCGGCGGGGACCGGCACCATGGCACGCTGCTCGGCGGTGGACATGCCGGGCGAGTGGGCCCGGTACCAGTGGGTCTTCACCACCCCGGACGGAGGCCCCCGCCTGGCCGGAACGGACGTCGTCCACCTGCGGCGGAGCCTCATCGACCAGGTCATCGTCTTCGCGGGGGAGATCGAGCCGTCCGCCCCTTGAGCCGCCCCCGGCGGTCGAACGGACGCCACCGCGCATCCGACCGTCACGACCGCGGACCGGCGCGGTCGCCGCACTAGGGTGGGCCGGGTGAGCACACCCGAGAGCCCCCGCCCCCGCCGCTCCGGACTGCGCGGCTTCGGCCACGGCGGCCCGTCCCCGTGGACCGACCTGGACCGCCCCCCGCTCGACGAGGCGGCGCTGCGGCTCGACCTGCTGCGCCCCGGCGCGCTGTGGACCTCACTCGATGTGGTGAGCGAGACCGGCTCCACCAACTCCGACCTGGCTGCCCGCGCCAAGAACGGCGCACCCGAGGGCGCGGTGCTGATCGCCGAGTCGCAGAGCGCCGCCCGCGGCCGGCTCGACCGCCGCTGGACGGCGCCGCCCCGCTCCGGACTGTTCCTGTCGGTCCTGCTGCGCCCGCAAGGCGTGCCGATGGAACGCTACGGCTGGCTGCCGATCCTGATCGGCACCGCCGCCTCCGCCACCCTCGACCGGATCGCCGGCGTCCCCACCGGCCTGAAGTGGCCCAACGACCTGCAGGCCGAGACCGACGGGCAGGAACGCAAGCTCGGCGGCATCCTCACCGAACTCTCCGGCGGCGCCGTGATCGCCGGCCTCGGCCTGAACGTCTCACTGCGCCAAGCCGAACTGCCCGTCCCCACCGCCACCTCGCTCACCCTCGCGGGCGCCGAGACCACCGACCGGGCGACCCTGCTGCGCGCCCTGCTCCGCGAGTTCGCCGAGCTGTACGGCGAGTGGACGGCCGCCGCGGGCGACCCGCACGCCAGCGGACTGCTGCCCGCGTACACCGCCCGCTGCACCACCCTGAACCGCCCCGTGAAGGTCCAACTCCCCGGCGAACGCGAGCTGCTGGGCGACGCGGTGGCCATCGACGGCGACGGCCGGCTGGTGGTCCGCACCCCCGACGGCACCCGGCACGCCGTCGCCGCCGGCGACGTGGTGCACGTCCGCCCGCAGAGCTGACCGGCCCGGTCTCACCCTGCGGAACCCTCGGACCGGCTGCCGGGCGGATGCCCCGGATTACGCGATTCCGTGCGAACATTCCACCTGGCAGCGGTGTGAGGCTCGCCACTACCCCCTGCGGTGGTCGCGTACCCGAACCCCGAGGACGGCAAGACACAAGTGCGCGAACGCACGGGGACGGACCGGTGACAGACAACGGCGGCGCCACCACGGGCTCCGGCAACGGCGGCACTCCCGCCGACGCGCACGACGGGACGGACGAGACCACCGTCGCAACCGACCTGGAGCGGCTCATCCTCGACGCGCCGCGCAAGTACACCCCGTACCAGGCCGCGCGCGCCGCCGAAGTCCCGATGGACCTCGCCACCCGTTTCTGGCGCGCCATGGGCTTCCCCGACATCGGCCAGTCCCGCGCCCTCAACGACAACGACGTGATCGCGCTGCGCCGCCTGGCCGGCCTGATCGAGTCCGGGCTGCTCAGCGAACCCATGGCGATCCAGGTCGCCCGCTCCACCGGCCAGACCACCGCGAGGCTGGCCGGCTGGCAGATGGACACCTTCCTGGACAACCTCACCCAGCCCGTCGAACCCGGCCTCACCCGCTCCGACGTCGCCTACCCCCTGGTCGAACTGCTCCTCCCCGAGCTGGAACAGTTCCTGGTGTACGTCTGGCGCCGCCAGCTCGCCGCCGTCACCGGCCGGGTCGTCCAGGCCGCCGAGGACCACGAGACCACCTCCGGCCGCCTCGCCGTCGCCTTCGCCGACCTGGTCGGCTTCACCCGGCTCTCCCGCCGCCTGGAGGAAGAGGAACTCGGCGAACTCGTCGAAGGCTTCGAGAACACCTGCTCCGACCTGATCGCCGGCCAAGGCGGACGCGTCGTCAAGACCCTGGGCGACGAGATCCTCTTCGTCTCCGAGGACCCGGCCACCGTCGCCGAGATCGCCCTGTCCCTGGTCGAAACCCTCGCCAAGGAGGACAACATGCCCGCCCTGCGCGTCGGCATGGCCTTCGGCACCGTCACCTCCCGCATGGGCGACGTCTTCGGCACCACCGTCAACCTGGCCTCCCGCCTCACCTCCATCGCCCCCAAGGACGCCGTCCTGGTCGACGGGGAACTCGCGACGGCGCTGGAACACAACGGCTCCGCGACTCTTCCCGAGGGGCCCCCTGCACCCGGCCACCGCTTCCATCTCCAGCCCATGTGGCGCCGCCCGGTCCGCGGCCTCGGCCTGGTCGAACCCTGGCTCCTGACGCGCACGCCTACCGCCGCCGGCTGAGCAGGCAAGGAGAGCACAGCCAAGGGCGCGAGCGGGTGCGCAAACAGGGGCGCGGGGAACTGCGCGAAGGGGAACGCACCAAACCGCAAGATCGCGACGCAGGACAATGACCTGCACTTGATCGCGACCTTGCGGACGGGCTTTGCGCTTGTCGCGCAGTTCCCCGCGCCCCCGGTTTCGCGCCCGCCTGCATCTCGCACCTCCATCCCCCATTCCGCCGAAATCCCCCCATATCGCCATAGGCTGGAACGAACGGTCCTTGCGGGAGGGTATGTGGCGACGATGAGTGAGCAGGTTGCGGCGCCGGACTCGCGGTTGCAGGCGGTGGTGGAGCTCGCGCAGGCGATGGCCGGGGCGATGACGCCGCTGGAGGCGGTGCGCGCGGCGGCCGCGCGGGCGACGTCCGCGTTGGGGGCGACGATGGCGGCGGTCTCGGTGTGGGACCGCGAGTCGGGCCGGTTGCGGGTGCTGGTGAATCACGGGGAACTCGCGCCGGGCGAGGAGGAGCTGCCCGAGGACGAGTCGTACCCGGTCGCGGACTTCCCGGAGATCGTGACGTACCTGGAGGAGCACTGGACCACCGGCCGGCTCCCGAGGGCGTGGGTGCAGACGGCGGACGATCTGGGCCCGCACGCCGGGCACCCGCTCCCGGCCTCCGGCGCGTTCTGCCGCTCGCGCGCCGCAGGCTTGCGGCGGCGGGGCCGGGGCTGCTGCCTGGTCGCGCCGATCGTGCTGCACGGCCAGGCGTGGGGCGAGCTGTACCTGGCGCGCGGGATCGGGATGCCGGTGTTCACCGACGCCGACGCCGAGTACGCGACCCTGCTGGCCGCGCAGATCGCGGCGGGCCTCGCGCAGACCGAGCGGGTCGCCGATCTGCGCCGGCTGGCGTTCACGGACGCGCTGACCGGCCTGGCGAACCGTCGCGCGGTGGATGCCCGGCTGGAGGAGGCGTTGAAGGCGCACACCCGGGACGGCGTGGTGGTGTCGCTGGTGGTGTGCGACGTGAACGGGCTGAAACGGGTCAACGACCAGTTGGGCCACGAGATGGGCGACCGGCTGCTGGAGCGGTTCGCGCACCAGCTGTCGCTGTCGGCGGCGAAGCTGCCGGGCAGCCTCGCGGCGCGGCTCGGCGGGGACGAGTTCTGCCTGCTCACGGAGGGCCGGTCCGCGGACGAGGTGGTCGCGGTCGCGGAGGAACTGTGCGCCCGCGCACTGGAGTTGACGGACGGCGAGGGCGTGGCCTGCGGAATCGCCTCGACCGGGGACTCGATCGGCCCGGTGACCACGGCGGACCGGCTGTTCCGGCTGGCCGATGCCGCCCAGTACCGGGCGAAGGCCGCCCGGGCGGCCCACCCGGTGGTGGCGGGGCGGGCCCACGGGCCGGGATTCGCGCCGGACCCGGTGGTGCAGCTCGCGGACAGCCGGCGCGCACCGACCGGGCGGCCGAACGGCGACCGGCGACGGTTCCGGGGCTCGGCGCACAGCGCGGACCCGGGGCAGCTGCTGGCCGCGGTGCTGGCGGCGCTGGACCAGGGCGGAGTCCAGGGCGCGGTGACGCACCCGGCCGACACCCTGGGGCGGCTGTCGGTGGTCGCGGAGACCGCCTCGCGGCTGCTCAACGCCGTCGGCTGGTGGGTGTCGTACGTACCGCCGGGCTCCCCCCTGATGCGCACCGCCCGGCACGCCGTGTACCGGATGACGGGCGGCCCGGCCTCGGCGCGGGCCCGGACCCAGCGGGCCCAGATCGAGGCCCCGGACGCGGTGTTCGACCTGCGGCACTACCCACTGACCGGCAAGGCAGTGACCGGCGGCTCGTTCGCCCTGCGGGTCGGCGCCCCGGGCAACGACCCCTCGGAAGAGGCCGTCATGGTGGTCTCCGGCTACCGCGCGATGGTCGCAGCCGGCGGCGCGAACCCTGCGGGCGGCTGGCTCCTGGAACTCTTCGCCGACGAGTCCACCCTCCCCCTCGGCCAAATCGCCCCCGCCCTCCGCGCCCTGGTCGCGGTGGCCCTCTCGGGTCCGTGCTCCCCGCCACCGCCCTGACGCGAGTGGATGCGGCGAGGGGCGCGGGGGGACCTGCGGGGGTGCGACTTCAGGGGCGCGGGGCCCTGCGCGAAGCGGAAGGCCCCCGCAAGATCGCGGCGCCGGCAATGACTTGCCATTGATCGCGACCTGACCGTTGCGTCGGCGCTTGTCGCGCAGTTCCACGCGCCCCTGTCCTCGCCCTCACCTGCTCAGCGAGCGAACTTGCGTCCGAGCGCGAAGCTGCCCGGCCCGAGCGCAGCGATGAGCAGGAAGGCCCAGCAGAAGAGCACCGCGGGCTCGCCGCCGTTCTGGAGCGGGAAGAGCGCGTTCTGCTGGTGGACGGTGAAGTACGCGTAGGCCATCGAGCCGGAGGCGACCAGCGCGGCGGCCCGGGTTCCGATGCCGAGCAGGACGAGTGCGCCGCAGGCGAGTTGGATGACGGCGGCGTACCAGCCGGGCCAGCTGCCGGTGGGGACGGTGCCGCCGCCGTGCGCTCCGCCGAGGACGCCGAACAGGGAGGCGGCGCCGTGGCAGGCGAACAGCAGGCCGGTGACGGCCCGGTAGAGCGCGACGAAGTGCGGGCGGGCCGCGTCGGTGGCGGCTCTTGCGGTGGTGACGAGATCGGACATGGGACTCCTCAGCCGGAACCAGTGGGGTGGTCTGCTGTGCGTGCCCTGACCGGGAGTTGACCTGCCATGGGTTCGTGGGGGGAATTCGGCGCCCCGCACGGCGCCGATCATGAACCGGACAAGTCAGTGGCTCCATTGCAGGGGGCCGGAGGCCCGGCGTCAAGCGGGCGTCCGAACCATCGCCCGTCCCCGGACTGAGTACGGATACTCAGGCGCCGCGCCGCCCGCCCGTTGCAGGCTGAACGAATGCTCTGGTCAGACCCCCGCGACGAGCCGTCACCCGAGGCCCGCGAAGTGCAGCGCAGACTGCGCCGCACGGCGGTGGTGCTGGCGGCGCTGGCCATGATCGCCACGGTGCTGGTGCTGGCCCGGCACGGCTAGGCTGGGGCGCATGACCGCTCGCCGCCCGCTCGTTCTCGCGTCCGCCTCCCCCGCCCGGCTGGGCCTGTTGCGGCAGGCGGGCCTGGATCCGCAGGTGCGGGTGAGCGGGGTGGACGAGGACGCGCTGTCCGCGCCGACGCCCGGCGAGCTCGCGCTGGTGCTCGCGGTGGCGAAGGCCGGAAAGATCGCCGGCGAGCTGGCCGCCGAGCCCGGTGAGCCGCCGATCGTGATCGGCTGCGACTCGGTGCTGGAACTGGACGGCCAGGCGCTCGGCAAGCCCGCCGACGCCGACGAGGCGATCGCGCGCTGGCGGTCGATGCGCGGCCGCGCGGGCGTGCTGCGCACCGGCCACTGCGTGATCGACACCGCCACCGGTCGGCAGGCGCAGGCGACGGCCTCCACCACCGTCCGGTTCGGCACCCCGGACGACGCCGAGGTCGCCGCCTACGTCGCCTCCGGCGAACCGCTGCACGTGGCCGGGGCGTTCACCCTGGACGGCCGCTCCGCACCGTTCGTGGAGGGGATCGACGGCGACCCCGGCAATGTGATCGGCCTGTCGCTGCCACTGCTGCGCCACCTGCTCGCCGAGCTGGACGTGCGGATCACCGACCTCTGGGCCTGAGCGGACTGCTCAGCCCGCCGCGGGCGCGTGCTTGGCCAGGTAGGCCTGGACGTCGGGCAGGGCGCCGTCCTTGAGCAGCGGGGCGCCGTGGTTGCCGCCGGGGTAGATCTTCAGCTGCTTGTCCTCGGCCACCGAGGCCTCGTACAGCGCCTTGGCGTTGGCGTTGAACGGGGCGTCCAGTTCCTCGGCGGCGAAGTAGGTCGGGATCTTCACCGACGTGACCGCGAGCGCCGCGTTGAACTGGCTGAACACCTCGGGCGAGCTGAGCGAGACCACGGCCTTGACCGGCAGCGGGCTGTCCAGCTTGGCGGCGACCAGTGAGGCGGCGGCGCCCTTGGAGGCGCCGATCAGGGCGATGTTGGTGACGCCCTTCTCCTTGAGCTTTCCGGCGGCGGCCTTGATGCCCTCGGTGACGTCGCCCTCGGTGGTGAAGGCCAGCACGGCATACCCGGCCTTGGTGAAGTCGGCGAACACGGACGCCCATTCGCACAGCGAGCCGTTCAGCTGGTGGGAGAGGATCAGCCCGGTCCTCGCCCGGCCGGCGTCGGAGTCCTGGTAGTAGGCGTCCAGCTCGGTGCCGCCCGCGGTGCCCGCGTCGAGGGCGAAGGAACCCTTTGCCGCCTGCGCCTTCGTCAGGCAACCGTAGGTCGCGGCACTGGGCTCCGGCGTGGCCGCGGCCTTGGTCGAACTGCCGCTGCTGGAACAGGCGGTGAGCATCAGGGCGGCCGTGGTGAGTGCGACGGGCAGCATGGGACGCTTCACGATTCCCCCGTGAAATCTTCGGATTTGTGGTGGTGGCTGCGACGCTAGGGACAGCCCCGGAACCGGTCAATGGTCTGAACCATTCCGTTATGTCGGCCGGCGAAGAGAGTGACCGGATTCCGGTTCGCAAGGTGCGGAATCGGACAGAACCGGGGCCGTACATCTGTTGCACAGTTCCACCCCTTGGGCGGGTGGGCCGCCGTTAGGCTGGCGAGCCGGACCGGAAAGGGGCGTTGGGAAGCGGAAAATGACCGATGGTGTGCTCAACGTCGTGCTGGGACTGGTCGCTTCGGCGATCAGCGCCGGCCTGGGCTGGCTGGCGCAGACGGTGCGCCGCCGGCGCCGGCTGGAGCGGGAGCGCGCGTTCTTCGGGCTGCAGTCCGGCGGCGAGGCGCTGCTGGTCGCCAACCGGCAGGTCTCCTCGGCCGATCCGCACAGCGTGGCCCGTGACGACGTGTACGCGCTGATGGAACTGGCCGCACTGGTCCGCGAGTGCGGGGCCCGGCCGGTACTGACCTCGCACGACGAGGTGCGTCAGGGGCTGGGCGACAAGCCCGAGTTCTGCGTGGGCGGTCCGGAGAGCAACGGGCGGACGGGTGCGCATCTGGCGTCCTGGCTGCCCGGCGCGGTGTTCGTCGCCCCGCCGGACGGCGCCGGGCATCCGGTGCGCACGCTGCTGGTCGGGGAGCGTGAGTTCGCGTTCCGGACGCCCGCCGAGCAGCCGGGCGGGACGGCGTACGTGCTGCTGGCCCGAATACACCTGCGGCCGGGCAGCCGGCCGGTGTTCCTGATCGCCGGTCAGACCGCGGTCTCCAACCACGCGGCGGTGCGCTACCTGGCCGCCCACCACCGCTCGCTGGCCCGCCGGCACGGCCCGGACGGGGCGTTCGCGGTGGTGCTGCGGGTGGTCAACGCCCGGGCGTACGGCCCGGACGTGGTCGAGTTCGAGGCGGACGTGACCGCCGAGGCGACCGCCCCGCCGCAGTCGGCGGCCGCTTGAACCATGCTCCGGTGTGGCTGAGGCCACCCGGTCCACCATATTTTTCCGCGCGGCACCGAGCGACACCCGAGCGGCCCCCGCGCGCCCCGCGACCTGCGGCGCGTCGCCAACCGCCGCCGTCCGTACGGAAGTCGGGAAACCCGAGCGTGTGAGCACGCTCACCACCAGGGACTACTCGCCGGTAGCGCCCTCCAATCCATAGACTCGACGAGGTTCGAGAAGGGAGCCACAGTGCGCAAGGTGCTCATCGCCAATCGCGGCGAAATCGCTGTCCGCGTCGCCCGGGCGTGCCGGGATGCCGGTATCGCGAGTGTCGCCGTGTATGCCGAGCCGGACCGGGACGCGCTGCACGTGCGGGCGGCCGACGAGGCGTACGCGCTGGGCGGCGACACCCCCGCGAGCAGCTACCTGGACATCGCGAAGGTCCTGAAGGCGGCCGCCGATTCGGGCGCGGACGCGATCCACCCCGGCTACGGCTTCCTGTCCGAGAACGCCGAGTTCGCGCAGGCCGTGATCGACGCCGGCCTGACCTGGATCGGCCCGCCGCCGCAGGCGATCCGCGACCTGGGCGACAAGGTCACCGCCCGGCACGTGGCGCAGCGCGCGGGCGCCCCGCTGGTGGCGGGTACCGCCGACCCGGTGTCGGGTGCCGAGGAGGTGGTCGCGTTCGCGTCGGAGCACGGCCTGCCGGTCGCCATCAAGGCGGCGTTCGGCGGCGGCGGCCGCGGCCTGAAGGTCGCCCGCACGCTGGAGGAGATCCCGGAGCTGTACGAGTCGGCGGTGCGCGAGGCGGTGGCCGCGTTCGGCCGCGGCGAGTGCTTCGTCGAGCAGTACCTGGACAAGCCGCGGCACGTGGAGACCCAGTGCCTGGCCGACCAGCACGGCAACGTGGTGGTCGTCTCGACCCGTGACTGTTCGCTGCAGCGCCGCCACCAGAAGCTGGTCGAGGAGGCCCCCGCGCCGTTCCTGACGGCCGAGCAGAACGCGGAGCTGTACCGGGCGTCCAAGGCGATCCTGCGCGAGGCGGGCTACGTCGGCGCCGGCACCTGCGAGTTCCTGGTCTCCCAGGACGGCCTGATCTCCTTCCTGGAGGTCAACACCCGCCTCCAGGTCGAGCACCCGGTGTCCGAGGAGGTCACCGGCATCGACCTGGTCCGCGAGATGTTCCGGATCGCCGACGGCGAGGAGCTCGGCTACGACGACCCGGAGGTCCGCGGCCACTCCTTCGAGTTCCGGATCAACGGCGAGGACCCGGGCCGCAACTTCCTGCCCGCGCCCGGCACCGTGACGCTGTTCGCCCCGCCGTCCGGCCCGGGCGTGCGCCTGGACGCCGGCGTGGAGTCCGGCTCGGTCATCGGCCCGGCCTGGGACTCGCTGCTGGCCAAGCTGATCGTCACCGGCACCGACCGCAAGCAGGCCCTGCAGCGTGCCAAGCGCGCCCTGGAGGAGTTCAAGGTGGAGGGCATGGCCACCGCCATCCCGTTCCACCAGGCCGTGGTCACCGACCCGGCGTTCGCCCCCGAGGTGCACGGCTCCGAGGGCCCGTTCCAGGTCTACACCCGCTGGATCGAGACCGAGTTCGACAACACCATCCCGGCGTTCACCGGCGCCGGCGGCGACGGCGAGGAGCCCGAGGGCCGCGAGACCGTGGTGGTCGAGGTCGGCGGCAAGCGCATCGAGGTGTCGCTGCCGTCCTCGCTGGGCGTCGCCTCGGCCCCGGCCGCCGGCGCGGGCAAGGCGAAGCGCCGGGTGGGTGCCAAGAAGGCCGCCTCCGCGGTCTCCGGCGACACCCTGGCCTCGCCGATGCAGGGCACCATCGTCAAGGTCGCCGTCGAGGAGGGCCAGGTGGTCGCCGAGGGCGAGCTGATCGTGGTCCTGGAGGCGATGAAGATGGAGCAGCCGCTGAACGCCCACAAGGCGGGCACCGTGGTCGGCCTGAAGGCCGAGGTCGGCCAGTCGGTCTCCAGTGGCGCCGCGCTCTGCGAGATCAAGGACGTCTGATCCGTCCAGGAGGGCGGCGGGAGTTCACGAACTCCCGCCGCCCTTCGGCATGTTCGGCCGCTCGGCCGCGTCCGGCGCCGACTCCCCGGCTCGACCGGCGCGGTGCGGACGGCCCGCTGCCCCCAGGTCGCGGGGCCGCACCCGCCGGTCGAGCCGTTCACTCACTGCGTCGATGGGGCCGGACGCTACGAGCGGGGCGGTCCGGGCGGCCGGAGCGCGGTGGCCGCCCGGCCGGAAGCGGTCAGCGGATGCGCTCGGCGAGCCGAGTGGCGACCGGCAGCGGCCCGTGCGGGGCAGGACGGCGCTGGCCGGGCAGCGGGGTGCCGGGGGCCAGGCCGGGCGGCGGGACGGGACGGCGCGGCACCGCCGGGGACGGCTGCGGATGCGCCGCCGAGGCCTCGGCGAGCAGCCCGAGCGCGGCCACCGAGACCTGCACCCCCCGGTCGGCGAGCGCGTCGAGTTCGCGGGCCGTCAGCTCCTCGGCGGCGGTGTGCTCGTCGGTGACCAGCCGGGTGATCCCGTCGGTGGCGACGGTCTGGAACATGCTGTCCGCGCCGAGCTTGGTGTGGTCGGCGAGGACGATCACCTCGTTGGCGGACTGCACCAGGGCCCGGTCGACGCTGGCGGAGAGCATGTTGGCGGTGGACAGGCCGCGCTCGGCGGTCAGCCCGCTGCCGGAGATGAAGGCCTTGGTGACCCGCAGCCCGGCCAGCGACTGTTCGGCGCCGCTGCCCACCAGCGCGTAGTTGGAGCCGCGCAGGGTGCCGCCCGTCATCACCACCTCGACGCGGTTGGCGTGCGCCAGCGCCTGGGCGACCAGCAGCGAGTTGGTGACCACCGTCAGCCCGGGCACCCGGGCGAGCCGGCGGGCCAGTTCCTGGGTGGTGGTGCCGGCGCCGACCACGATGGCGTCGCCCTCCTCGACCAGGCCCGCGGCGAGATCGGCGATGACGCTCTTCTCGGCCGCGGCGAGGTGGGTTTTCTGCGGATAGCCGGGCTCCCGGCTGAAGCCGCCGGGGAGCACCGCGCCGCCGTGCCGGCGGTCGAGCAGCCCTTCGGCCTCCAGCGCCCGGACGTCCCGGCGGACGGTGACTTCGGAGGTCTGGACGACGCGGGCCAGCTCTCGGAGCGACACGGCTCCGTTGGCGCGCACCATCTCAAGGATCAACTGGCGACGTTCTGCAGCAAACACAGAACCGACGGTAACCCGAGTGACCGTCTGCTTTCAGGCGTTTGCACCTGGTAACTGGATTTGCTCACCTGGGAGCGGCGCACGACCGTACAATGCGCGCTCCGCCGGGCGGGTGAGCCGGGCGGCGTGCGCCCGGCTCGGCCCGAACGAGCCGGTGGAGCCTCAGGAACCGGCGCCCTCGCGCTTGCGAATGTGCAGCTGACGGGCCGCCTCGGCGGTGGAGCCGGACAGCGACGGGTAGACGGTGAAGGTGTTGGCCACCTGCTCGACCGTCAGGTTGTTGTCCACCGCCAGCGAGATGGAGTGGATCAGCTCGGAGGCGCGCGGCGCGACCACCACACCGCCCACCACGATGCCGGTGCCGGGGCGGGCGAACAGCTTCACGAAGCCGTCCCGGATGCCCTGCATCTTGGCCCGCGGGTTGCCGCGCAACGGGAGCTTGATCTCGACCGCGTCCATCTTTCCGCAGGACACGTCGGCGTGGGTGTAGCCGACGGTGGCGATCTCCGGGTCGGTGAACACGTTGGACGCCACGGTCTTCAGGTTCAGCGGCTGCACCGCGTCGCCGAGCGCGTGGTACATGGCGATCCGGCCCTGCATGGCGGCCACCGAGGCCAGCATGAACACGCCGGTGCAGTCACCGGCCGCGTACACGCCGGGGGCGGAGGTGCGGGAGACCCGGTCCACCTTGATCTGGCCCCAGTCGTTGACCGCGACGCCGGCCTCCTCCAGGCCCAGGTCCGCGGTGTTGGGGATGGAGCCGACCGCCATCAGACAGTGCGTACCGGTGATCACCTTGCCGTCGGACAGCGTCACCTCGACCCGGTCGCCGATCCGCTTGGCGCTCTCCGCCCGGCTGCGGCTCATCACGTTCATGCCCCGGCGACGGAACACGTCCTCCAACACCTCGGCGGCGTCCGGGTCCTCGCCCGGCAGCACCCGGTCGCGCGAGGAGACCAGCGTGACGTTCGAGCCCAGCGCCTGGTAGGCACCGGCGAACTCGGCGCCGGTGACGCCGGAGCCGACCACGATCAGCTCGCGCGGCAGCTCCTCCAGGTCGTACACCTGCGTCCAGGCCAGGATCCGCTCGCCGTCCGGCTGGGCGTCGGGGAGTTCGCGCGGGCGCACGCCGGTGGCGATCAGCACCGCGTCGGCCCGCAGCACCTCCACGCTGCCGTCGGCGTGGTCGACCAGCACCTCGCGGGAGCCGTCGATGGCCTGCCCGCCGCCGCCCAGCCGGCCGCGGCCGCGCAGCACGGTGACGCCGGCCCGGGTCACGGCCTGGGTGATGTCGTGCGACTGGGCGATCGCCAGCCGCTTCACCCGTCGGTTCACCTTGCCGAGGTCCACCCCGACCACCCGGGCCGGGTCGGCGGCGTCCGGCGTGCCGTCCGCGACCAGGATGCCGAGTTCCTCGTACGAGCTGTCGAAGGTAGTCATCACCTCGGCGGTGGCGATCAGCGTCTTGGACGGCACGCAGTCCGTCAGCACCGCCGATCCGCCCAGACCGTCGCGATCGACGACGGTCACCTCCGCGCCGAGCTGGGCGGCCACGAGGGCCGCCTCGTATCCGCCTGGTCCGCCACCGATGATCACGATCCGAGTCACGTGCTCCATTGTCCCGCACCCCGGAACGGATTCCACGCCGGGGCCGTTGTTGACGACCCTTGCGCCCGGGCCGATCCCCCGGGTAGGGACGCGGGCCGCCGGCGGGCCGCTCCCGTAGGCTGGCGGTCATGTCGCTCTATGCCGCCTACGCCACCAACCTCGACGCCCGGCAGATGAGCCGCCGCGCCCCGCACTCCCCGCTGCGCGGCTCCGGCTGGCTGCCCGGCTGGCGGCTGACCTTCGGCGGCGAGCAGCTGGGCTGGGAGGGCTCGCTGGCCACCGTGGTGGAGGACGAGAAGGAGCAGGTCTTCGTCTCGCTGTACGACGTCGCCCCGATGGACGAGGACGGCCTGGACCGCTGGGAGGGCGTGCAGCTCGGCATCTACCGCAAGGTGAAGCTGCGCGCGCAGACCCTGGACGGTGAAGTCGCGGTGTGGACGTACGTGCTGAACGACTACGAGGGCGGCCTGCCCGCCGCCCGCTACCTCGGCCTGATCGCGGACGCCGCGGAGAGCGCCGGCGCCCCCGACGACTACGTGCTGGACCTGCGCCACCGCCCCTGCTGACCGCGCCTCCGCGGCTGCCCCGGCCGGGAGCTCGGCCGACGCAACCTCCACTGCCCGCTGCGCCGGGCCGGGACGAATACTGGCGTT
Source organism: Kitasatospora sp. NPDC059673 (assembly GCF_042734215.1). Lineage (NCBI taxonomy): Bacteria > Bacillati > Actinomycetota > Actinomycetes > Kitasatosporales > Streptomycetaceae > Kitasatospora > Kitasatospora sp. NPDC059673. The sequence continues at coordinate 38,300 of NZ_JBHWEN010000025.1, forward strand.
CCGTGCATTCCGGGTAACGATCCGGCATGGCTCGGGCCAGTTGTCTACGCGCGTAGGCAGATGTGACCTATCCTCGACCCCGTGAACGCATCTCCTCAGACGGTCGTCTCCGCCGACCCCTACGCCGCCGCCCGGGAAGCCGCCGACCGGCTGCGCGAACTCACCGGCGCCGAACGCCACGACGTCGCCCTGGTGATGGGCTCCGGCTGGGTGCCGGCCGCCGATGCCCTCGGTGAGACGCTCGCCGAGTTCCCGGTCACCGAGCTGCCCGGCTTCCCCGCCCCCGCGGTGGCCGGCCACGCCGGCACCATCCGCTCGGTGCGGATGCCCGGCGACGGCGAGCGCCGGGCGCTGGTCTTCCTCGGCCGCAACCACTACTACGAGGGCCACGGCGTGGCCACCGTGGTGCACGGCGTGCGCACCGCCGCCGCGGCGGGCTGCAAGACCATCGTGCTCACCAACGGCTGCGGCGGCCTGCGCCAGGGCTGGACGCCCGGCCAGCCGGTGCTGATCAGCGACCACATCAACCTGACCGCGGACTCCCCGATCGTCGGCGCCAACTTCGTCGACCTCACCGACCTGTACTCCAAGCGCCTGCGCGCGCTGTGCCGCGAGGTCGACCCGTCGCTGGACGAGGCCGTGTACGTGCAGTTCCGCGGCCCGCACTACGAGACCCCGGCCGAGGTCAACATGGCCCGGGTGCTCGGCGGCGAACTGGTCGGCATGTCCACCACCCTGGAGGCCATCGCCGCCCGCGAGGCCGGCGCCGAGGTGCTCGGCATCTCGCTGGTCACCAACCTGGCCGCGGGCATCACCGGCGAGCCGCTCAACCACGCCGAGGTGCTGGAGGCCGGCAAGGCCTCCGCCGAACGGATGGGCGCCCTGCTGGCGAAGGTCCTGGAGCGCATCTGACACCCCGCCCGGGAGACAACTCCCGGACAGCGCAGCACCTCTGACAGAGAATCGGCGCAGGACGGCGGCCATCGGCAGGTTCGGTGGCCGCCTCGCTCAGTTCGCCGCAGCACTGACACTCCTTCCACCCACGTACAGGGAGCGGGCCGCATGCCGAAGGCACCCACCACCGACCTCCTCGACCGGGCCCGTGCCTGGCTGGCCGAGGACCCCGACCCGCAGACCCGCGAGGAGCTGGCCGCGCTGCTGGCCGCCGCCGAGGGCCCGGAGGCCGAGGCCGAGGAGCGGATCGCCTGGTCGCGGCTGGCCGAACGCTTCGACGGGCGGCTCCAGTTCGGCACCGCCGGCCTGCGCGGCGAACTCGGCGCCGGCCCGATGCGGATGAACCGCGCCGTGGTGATCCGCGCCGCCGCCGGCCTCGCCGCGTACGTCCGCAACAACCCCGCGCTCGGCGACCTGGTGGTGATCGGCTACGACGCCCGCCACAAGTCGTACGACTTCGCCCTCGACACCGCCGCCGTCGTGGTCGGCGCCGGCCTGCGCGCCGCGATCCTGCCCCGGGCGCTGCCCACCCCCGTCCTCGCGTACGCCATCCGGCACCTGGGCGCGGCGGCCGGCGTGGTCGTCACCGCCAGCCACAACCCGCCGCAGGACAACGGCTACAAGGTCTACCTGGGCGACGGCTCGCAGATCGTCCCGCCCGCCGACGCCGACATCGCCGCCGAGATCGACGCGCTCGGCGCGCTCGCCTCCGTGCCGCGTGCCACCGAAGGATGGGAGGTCCTCGGCGAGGACGTCCTGGACGCCTACCTCGACCGCGCCGTCTCCGTCCTGGAGACCGACGGGCCCCGCTCGCTCACCACCGCCTACACCCCGCTGCACGGCGTCGGCCGCGACGTGCTGCTCGCCGCGTTCGAACGCGCCGGCTTCCCGGCGCCCACCGTGGTCGCCGAACAGGCCGAGCCCGACCCGGACTTCCCCACCGTCGCCTTCCCCAACCCGGAAGAGCCCGGCGCGATGGACCTGGCCTTCGCCACCGCCCGCGCCGCCCGCCCCGACCTGGTCATCGCCAACGACCCCGACGCCGACCGCTGCGCCGTCGCCGTCCCCACCCCCGACGGCGACTGGCGGATGCTGCGCGGCGACGAGGTCGGCGCCCTGCTCGGCGCGGCCCTCGCCGCCAAGGGCGCGAGCGGCGTCTTCGCCACCACCATCGTCTCCTCCACCCTGCTCGGCAAGATCGCCGCGTCGGCCGGCCTCGGCTACGCGGAGACCCTCACCGGCTTCAAGTGGATCTCCCGCGCCGAGGGCATCCGCTACGGCTACGAGGAAGCCCTCGGCTACTGCGTCGACCCCGACGGCGTCCGCGACAAGGACGGCATCACCGCCGCCCTCCAGATCGCCGAACTCGCCGCCGGCCTGGGGCGCGACGGCCGCACCCTCACCGACCTGCTCGACGACCTCGCCCTCGCCCACGGTCTGCACGCCACCGACCAGCTCTCGGTCCGCGTCGAGGACCTCACCGTCATCACCGACGCCATGCGCACCCTCCGCGACAAGCCCCCCGTCACCCTCGCCGGCCTCACCGTCACCCAGGCCGACGACCTCACCGCGGGCACCCCCGACCTCCCCCCGACCGACGGCCTCCGCTACTACCTCACCGGCCCCACCGTCACCTCGGCCCGCATCGTGGTCCGCCCCTCCGGCACCGAGCCCAAGCTCAAGTGCTACCTGGAGGTCGTCCTCCCGGTCGCCACCCGCGACGACCTCCCGGCCGCCCGCGAACAGGCGCACGCCCTGCTGACCACCATCAAGCAGGACCTGGCGGCAGCCGCCGGCCTCGCCTGACCATTCGTCACCTCCGCGAAGGGGCCCGGGCAGTAACGCCCGGGCCCCTTCGTAACGCCCTTCGACGAAGCGCCGGGCCGCACTACGATCACCTGACGCTCCAAGCCCGGTCCCACCCGGGTCGCACGCGCACGACAGGTCGTCCAGGCACGAGGCACGGAAGGGGAACGTCGATGGAAGCGCTCTTCGCCGACGGATCGGAAGCCGAGAACTCGGGGGCGGACGATGTCGACCGACGGCAGTCCGCCTACTTCGACGCCGTCCGCCGGGGCGAAACCATCGGCGAACCCGACGCCGACCTGTGGCGGGTCGACTGGGCGACCGGCGTCGACCTGGACCCCCGCATGGTCTGGCACCTGCGGGTCGGACCAGTGGTGGCCACCGCCTGGAACGTGGTCGACGGCCGTCCCGTACTGGCCACCGCCGTCAGAATCGACGAGCAGCCACCGGCCGACCCGAAGCTGCAGCGACACCGCCTGGAGGTCCGGGACCTGCTGTCGGGCCAGGTGCGCACGGTGGAGTGCGAGGTTCCCGTCCGCGTCCTGGCCTTCGCACCCGACGCCGCGGAACCGCTGCTGATCTCCGGCCACGAGGACGACACGGTCCGGACGTGGGCCCTCGCGGACCTCGCGCACCGACAGACGCTCAAGATCGGCGAAACACCGTCTGACCTGGCGGTACTCGGCTCCGGGCCCGACACCCACCTGCTGGTCAGCACCGGTTGGGGCCACCTCGAGCGGTGGGACGTGGCGACCGGCGCACTGCTGCCTCTCCCACCACTGCCGCCCGTTGACACGATCGGCGCCGGCACCCTCGCGGACGGGACGGTCGTGCTGCCCGTCGAAAGAGACGTCCTGCTGTGGAACCCGAGTGACAACCGAGTACGGCAGCTCCAAGTCCCCGCCGGAATGCTTCCGATCAAAGGCGCCACCGTGTGGCGGTCGGCCGGACGGGAGGTGCTGACTCTTCTCGATGTGCGCAACGTCGTCATCACCATCGACCTGGCGACCGGTCAGCATGTGCGGCTCACGGCACACGAGGACACCTCGCCGGGCGGGTTGACAGTGACCCGGGACGGCAACCCGACCGTGTCAGGGTCCGCCCTCGCGATCCCGGTCAAGTGGCAGGTTCATCTCTGGGATGCACACACCATGCGTCCACTCGGACCTCCCCTCACGGGACCCGTCGCGCAGGCCTCCACCGATGCCGTTTGCTGGAAGGGCCGCGACCTCCTACTGACCTCCTCCGAGCGGGACGGGGTGGTCGCGCTCTGGGACTTGACCGTCCCGGTGGAGCGCGAGCCCGGCCACCGCCAGGGGCTGGCGGCCGTCACCGTCACCGAGCCGGACGGGGTAGTGGTCAGCGCCGACGAGGGCGGAACGCTGGTGGCCCGTCGTGCTGCTGACGGCAGCCTGCTCGTGTCTCCCGTCGCCACGGACATCAAGATGCCCAAGGCCCTGGCCGCCTGGACCGACGGCGACCGCCCGCACGCCGCCACCGGCTACGGGCGCCTCAACGAGCACGAGCCGCTCCTGTACCGCTGGGACTTGGCCGCCGCCGGCCCCTCCGGCGCACCGGTCCGGACCAACAGCTCCTTCATCCAATGGATCGTCCACCAGCGCCTGCGCACCGGCGACGCACTCATCGCCCACGGGTTCCAGGACATCGCGATCCTGAACCCCTCCGACGGATCGCTTCTCGCCAGCGTCCCCCACCGCGTCGGGCAGCTCACGACCGGATTCGCCGTCGGCAAGGTCGGCGGACGCGCGACCGCCGCCCTGTCGTCCTACGCGAAGCCGGCCCGGCTGATCAACCTGGACAACCCGTCGTCCAGGCCGAAGATCCTGCGAGGAACCGAGGGCCACCACGTGCTGGCACTCCTCGACGGCCGGCTCGTCACAGTCCGCTCCGAGCTTCTGACCCACCACCGCGCCACCGCACTCCGCGCCTGGGACCACACCGGGCGGCCCGCAGGGCCGGAGATCGACGGCCCCACCCCCGTCACCGCCGTCGCGGGCCTCACCTGGCCTGAGCTGTACGTTGCCCGCGCCGACAGCACCCTCACGCTCGTCGACCTGAGCACTGGCAAGCCATCGACCCCGCCACTCCTGCTGCCCGCCCCCGCCACCTGCCTCGCGGCCATCGCCGACGAGGGTGTGGTGGTCGGGTTCGGCCACGACGTCGCACTCGTGCGACCACCGGACCGGAAAGGCTGCTGAAAACGGACCGGGGCACCCCCGAAGGGGCGCCCCGGCTTTAGCTAGAGGTTCCTCGTATACAGTGGCGCCAACTCGTCATAGAAATTCTTTCCGAGCGGCAGTCCATGTTTTCCGAACGCCTCTTCTGCAATTGATTTCAAAGAGCAGAAGTTGCCACCCAGGCTGCGGGTTCTGTAATGCCCGGACAGGGCGTTCATTTCAACAATAATCCCCTCGCTGTTGACCCTGAACTCGCCGGCCAGGTGGACACTCTTTCCCCCCGTCAGCGTGGTATGACCCGCTTGCCCCTTACTCATGACCCCGTTCGCGTCGGACACGGCATGAAGCGAGCCGTCCGTGCGGACCGCGAAGATGTACGTCCCCTCTTCCAGCTTTTCCTTCTCGGCCACCTTCCTGGAATTCAGGGCCTTCGAGGGCTTGGGCTGCGGGCTGTTGTCGGTTTCCCCGTCGGGGTGCCCATCTTTGCGATCCGCCTCCCATTCCTTCTTCTCGCAGTTGTGAACGAGAAGCGACGTACCACCCGACTTGACGTAGTAGGTGTGCACGTCCGCGACCGTGAGGTCGTGGGTGACGGCGTCCTGGTGGTAGTTGCGGACCTCCGTGACCGTGACGGTGCTGCCGTCCAGGGACTTGACCTGGTCGCCGGGGGTGAGGTTCTGCGCCTCGGTCCAGCGCTTGGTGGTGATGTCCCACAGGGGGTGGTGCCAGGTGGTGGTGAGGGTGGTGTCGCTGTGCGCGGCCCCGTCGTTCGTTCCCTCGGTGCGGAACTTCAGGTCGGTGAAGTCCCGGTCGTCCAGGGTGGTGATGGTGGCGACCACCGGCTGGGCCTTGGTTTCCCCGGTCTGGGGGTCGGTGGCCTTGACCTGGTCGCCCTGCTGGAGCTGGTCGATGGCCTTTGCGGTGCCGTCGGCCAGTTCGACCGGAGTACCCGCCAGGAAGCTGTGACAGCCCTGCGAACTGGATGACGCTTCGTCGGGTTTCGGTTTCGCGTCCTCGGCGGCTTTGGCTCCTGCCCGTTCGGCCTCGGCCGCCTCGTGCTCGGCCTTGCGGGCCACGGACAGTGCTTCCTCGGCGCCCTTGGCCACGCGTTCGGCGCTGCGGATCGCGTCGTAGGCCTTTTCGCCCTCGCGCCACAGCTTGAACGCCTTGATGCCGACCTTGACGGCCTTGAAGACCTTGGCCCAGGGCACGAAGTTGAGGGCGGTGTTGATGCAGCCCATCACGTCGCCCTTGGTGAAGCAGTCGCGGGCGTCGTTGAAGCCGATCAGGTCGCCGACGACATCGACGATCTTGCTGACCAATTCCTCGCGCGCCTGCTTCGCCTTGGCGAGTGCCTCGTCGGCGGCCTGCTTCTGCCGGGCTGCCTCGTTGGCGGAGTCCTGCGCGGCCTTGCTGGCCGGGCTGGTGGTGGTGCTGCCGTTCCCGGAGCCGCCGCCACCGCCGCCGCCACCACCGCCGCCACCGCTGGAGGTGGGAACGGGGTTGACGCCGTGGCAGTAGCCGTCGTCCAGGACCTGGCAGGTACCGCTCGGGTCGGAGCCATCGATCGGGTTGTTGTTGGCGTACGCGTAGCCGTTCCAGGACTGTGGATCGGAGGCGTCGAACAGCGGGTCGATGGAGAGGAAGCGTCCGGTGGACGGGTCGTACTGGCGGGCTCCGAGGTTGGTGAATCCGGTGCCTTCGATGGTTCCGCCGACGAAGCCCCGGTCGCCGGCCCAGACTCCGCTGCCGGGCTGGGTGCCGCGGGCGTTGCCGAAGGGGTCGGTGGGGCGTCGGACCGCGGTCAGGCCGGCGGCGTCCATCTGTACGCCGTTGGTGCCGTGCGGGTCGGCGGCCTGGTAGTTGAGCGTCGTGCCGCCGGTGTCGACGGTGCTACGGGCGATGGTCAGGCCGCCCGGAGCGGCGTAGTAGCGGACGGCGGACAGCTTGTGGGTGGCGGTGTCGAGGGTGACCTCGTCGGTGCCGAGGCGGAGGGTGGTCTTGCCACCAGTGCGGCGGACGAGCTGGCTGCCCTCCACGCCGTAGACGTAACTGGTGTCACCGGAGGCTCCGGTGTCGTGCACCTTGGCGAGCTTGCCCTGGTTGTTCCAGGTCAGGGTCTTGGTGCCCGAGGTGTCGGTGAGGGAAGTGGTGTTGCCGCTCGCGTCGTAGGTGGACGTGACGACCTTGCTGGTGCCGTTCACGCTCGTGGTGGAGGTGAGCAGCGCGTGCGGTCCGCCGGTGCCGCCGCCCGTGGCCGGGTCGGTGCTGGGGGTGTTGGGGCCGGTCGCGAAGGTCTGGTCGATCTGCTTGTCCTTGACGACCGCGCCGGTGGTGTCGTGCTGGACCAGCTTCTTGCGGTTGCCGGTCAGATCGTAGGAGTAGGACTGCCAGTACGGGGCCGGGCCACCGATCCGGGAGCCGGCGGTGAGCGCCGTCGGTTCGGTGGCGTTGGTGCACCCGCCGATGCCCTGCACCGAGGGTGCCTGGGCGCTGGTGGTGGTGCCGGTGTCGGTCCATGCCGCGCTGAGCCGGCCGAGGTAGTCGTAGGTGAAGCACTGCAGGTCGGTGTTGACACCGTCCTGGACGGTCTTCACCGACGTGATGGACCCCATCTGGTTGTAGGTGTAGTCCGTGACGTCCACGTGGGTGGTGGCCGTGGTCTGCTTGTCCAGGGTGGACCGCACGACGTGGCCGGTGGCCGGGTCGTACTGCTGGGTGGAGACGACCTGCTTGCCGGCCTTGCCGATGGTGGTGCGGGTGGCATGGCCGAACCGGTCGTACTGCATGTCCTGGACGTAGTAGTCCAGACCGCTGGAGGTCTGGAAGTTGCCGTCGATGTCGAAGGAGTTTCCGACCGTCTCGGCCTTCAGACCGGCGATGGCCGGCAGCTTGGTGCTCTCCAGCAGACCGAGGACGCTGGAGTAGCCCATGGACAGGGTGTAGGTGCCGGCCAGCTCGGTCTCGCCCGGGATCGACGGGATCGTCATCGACGTCCCGGTCGGCCGGTAGTTGAGGTCGTATCCGGTGACCTTGCTGACGTACCCGACCCTCCCGCCGCCGTTCGGCGCGTCGGCGTAGGCGGTCGACGAGTCGGGCTTGCCCAGGACCAGCCCGTCGTACGTCCACGACGCGATCTTCTTGCTCGCGTCCGTGGTGTCGGTGCCGTCGAACTGCGCGACCTGACGGCCCAGCAGGTCGTAGGTCACGCTGGTCGACTTGCCGCGCGCGTCGGTGGTGCTGGCGACGTGCCCGGCCTTGTCGTAGACCGTTGTCGACGTGCCGGAGTCCGGGTCGGTCGAGCTGGTCGGCTGACCGAGCTGGTCGTAGCTGTAGGTCCACCGGTGCGGCGGGTTGCTGCTGTCCTGCCGCCAGCTCGGCCGGCCGAAGATGTCGTACCCGAAGGTCGTCGTGTCGTAGGCGCCGGTCGGGGTGTTGGACTTGTACTGCCGGGCCTCGACGACGGCGCCGGTCGCGTCACTGATCGACGCGGTGGCGAAGCCGCCGGGCGGCGGGGTGGTCTCGACGCGGTCGGCGCCCAGGTAGGACGTCGTGCTGCGCCACTGCTCGTGACCGTAGGAGACGAACTTGCTGGCGGTGACGCGGCCAAGGCCGTCGTAGTCGTTCCAGGTCTGGGTCGCGACCTCGGAGTCCTGCGGGAGGTAGACGACCGGGACCGGGCCGGAGTCCGCGTTGTAGTACGACGGGGTGGACTTGATCTGCCAGCCGTGGGAGTCGAAGGTCGACTCGGAGATGAGGCGGCCGACCTGCCCGGAGGCGGGCATCGACTGCGACTGGCGGATGCGGCCGAGACCGTCGAAGATCTGCAGGCTCTTGCTGTAGGTGGTGTCCTCGCGGATGCTCTCGCTGGTGACGATCGACGGGGACGCCACGCCGTTCAGCGCGTACGTGAACTTGCGGTTCGGGGCTTCGTTGCCGTTGACGTCGGCCGGGTCGCGGCCGGGGAGCCAGACCGCGGTGAGGCGGCCGAGGGCGTCGTAGGTCTCCAGCGTGACGCGGCCGTTCTCGTCGGTCGCCTTGGTGGGCAGGCCGCGAGCGGGGTCGATGTCGTGGGTGGACTTCCAGCCGAGCGGGTTGGTGACCTCGACCTTCGAGGGCAGCTCACCGGTGGCGGGGGTGTACACGGTGGTGGTGGTGGCGCCGCCCGGGTGGGTGGCGTCGGTGCGGTTGGGGTCGGTGGTCGAGACCTGGCGGCCGTAGCCGTCGTACTGGGCCTTGGCGGTCACCCGGTAGGTGGGCGTGTTGCCCGCGCCGTAGGACTCCAGGACGCGGGTCTCGGTCTGGTCGGCCTTGTCACCGATGGTGCCGAGCGCCTGGCCGTCGTAGAGGGTCAGGGCGTCGGCGATGGTGTTGTCCTTGGTCGGCGTCTGCCCGCAGGCACCGGCCAACGTCAGGACCCGGGAGGGCAGTTCGGCCAGCGCCGGGTTGGTGCCGGAGGCGTAGGTGATCGCGGTGCACTGACGCTGCGGCAGCCCGCTGAGCGAGGTGTCGCCGAGGACGTCCGTGGTCAGGAGGCGTCCGACGTGGTCCTCGTCGTAGGTGGCGTTGCGCTCGGTGGTCCGCCAGCTGCCGTCGGAGAGCAGCGAACGGGTCTGCACCTTGGCGGTGTTGAGGTACCGGGCTGTGACCTTCGGGAGGTTGTTGGGCTGGGTGTGGGTCGCGGTGATCTTCGACATCCACGGGGTGGTCAGCTCGCCGCCGACGACCTTGGCGTCCGCCGCGTCCGATTCGAAGTTCTGGGTCTCCCGGACGAATCCGGCCAGTTCCTCGGCGTCGGTGATGGTGCCGCCCCAGCTGTCGGCCACCTGCCCGCCCATGCCGCGCAGGAAGGTGGTCGTGGACTTGGTCCTGGGACCGTCCGAGCCGGAGCCCGTGGTGGTGGTGACGGTCTGGTAGCCGCGGAAGTTGTCGTAGGTGCGGGTGTCGTCGTCCGCGAACTCGGAGTCGTTGCGGTGCCAGGCCGCGCCGCCGCCGTAGCTGTACTGGGTCTCCTTGGCCACGGTGGCGCTGGTGACCAGCGACGCCTCGGAGATCGAGGAGACCAGGTACTTGTGGAACCAGTCGTCGATGGGCTTGGTGTCGTACGGCGAGCCCGGCGGCACCCACTTCACCGGCATGCAGGCCTTGGTGTTCCCGGCCTCGGAGGTCGGCAGGGTGTTGTTGAGCCGGGAGCACTCGACGGGCTTGTAGGTGACGGTGATCCGGCCACCGGTCTCGGTGGTGATCTCCTTCATCCGGGGGCGGTTGAACTGCGAGACCGCCGGGACGAGGCCGTCGACCCGGTTGGGCATCTGCGCGGCCGTGAAGGACACGGCGGGCAGCGTGATGTCGGCCTGGCCGTTCTTGCCGGTGCGCTGAATGGAGTTCAGCCACAGGGTGGGAGCGGTGTTGTCACCCGGGTCGGAGAACACCTGGTTGAGTGCCCAGGAGTCCACCACGCGGGCGGCGCCGCCCACGTACACGGTGGTCTCGACCTTGGTGAGTCGCTTGGAGGTCCAGAACGAGGGGCCGTAGTTGGTGCAGGCGCCGGACGAGGCGCAGGCCTGGTCGAGCGGGGTGTCCGGCCAGGAGGACTGGTTGGCCACCACGCGCTGGGCGTCGCTGCAGGTGATCGAGCCCGAGGCGAAGCAGCGCTCCGCGGTGCTGAAGGTGATCTTCGCCGCGGGGTTGCCGGCGCCCTTGGACGCGATCTGGTCCGACAGCCGCAGGCCGTACTGGATCTCCGCGACGGTGGAGTACCGGTCGTACGCGGTGCGGGTGCCGGTGCCGTTGTTCTGGCCGCCGCCGCGCGCGTAGTTGTTGGACTCCTTCGCGTACTTGTACTTGATCAGGTTGCCGTGGAGATCGACGATGTGGTCGAGGTTCCACTGCCAGCCCATCTGGCACCAGGACGCCAGACCGGTGGAGGCGCTGTAACACGGGTCTCCGGCGTGCGGATGGTACACCGGCACGGTGTTGACCGAGTCGGTGGCCGGGTCGGTACCGTCGCCACCGGGCAGGTGGTTGGCACCGAAGTAGTACTGGGTGCCGTCAGTGGTGGTGACCTTGAAACCCTCGCCGTTCCAGGCCCCGTTGTTCAGGCCGGTCAGCGGGGTGATCCGAGTGCCGTCGTCGCCCTGCAGACGCAGTTCGCCGGTGGTGTCGTCCTTGACCACCAGGCCGGCGTGGCCGGCCAGGTTGAGCTGGAGCGACTGCCCGGCCCAGCACTCGTCGCCGGACATGTCGATGCCGGACTTGGCGCACGGCTTGTACGAGCGGGAGATCGAGCCGGCCGAGTAGTCCCAGCCGTCACCGACCCAGCCGGACTGCGAGTTGTTGGCCGCGGTCCGGCCGTCCACCGACGAGGAGTCGTAGCCCAGCATCACGCTGGGCGCGGCCCCGCCTACCGCGGTCGGCATGTCGAAGGTGTACGAGTAGGTGAAGTTGCCGGAGCCGGAGCCGGCGCTCCAGGCCGCGGACGGGCTGATCGGCGTCGCCGCGTAGGAGCCCGACGGGCCGGAGGAATCGGTCTGCAGGGACAGCACCAGCGCGCCCGAGGACGCGGTGGAGTTCTGCTCGACGAACCCGGCCTGCACGACAGCCCCGGTGGAGCCGCCCTCCAGCGCCGCGTGCGTCGTGCCGGCGGCGGGGGCCTCGGGCAGTTGCACGTCGGCGGTCAGTTGGCCCGACAGCTGCTCCAGGGTGGACGGCAACGGGGAGCTGGTGCGGCACTCCGGCTTGTCCGGGGTGGTGAGCGCGCACTCGGGCAGCCGCACCAGCCGGGCCCGGTCGGACCACATCGCGTTGCCGGTCAGCGCCCTGACGTCCAGTGAGACCTGGAACTTGTGCCCGGCCCTGGCCGAGCCGCCGGCCCCTTCGACCCTGACCACCGGACCGGTCGAGCCGGCGGCCTTGGCCTTGCCTTCGTCCAGCAGGTCGACCTTGACGGACGGCGTGCCGGCGGCCGCGTCCTTCGCGGTGCCGAGATCGGCCAGGAACACCGGCAGGTCACCGGCCCGGACCTGGGCCTTGCCACCCGCCGCCGGGGCGGCCCCGCCGCCCAGCCGGCGGGCCGCCAGCTGCTCCTCCGACACGTCGGCGACCTGGACGGTCGCCGAACCGGGCTTCGCCGGAGCCGCGGCGGACTTCTTCCACTCCTTCGGCACGCCACCGCCGGGGGTGGCATTGATCTTTCCCTCGTTCCGTCCGTGCACCGATTCCGTCTGCTGCAGTGGCGTGCTGGGCGGAACCCACACCTTCGGAGCCTTCTCGGCGAACGCCGGTGGCGCGCCGAGCAATGACCCTGTCACGGCCATGAGCGTCAGCACCCCTATCGCCCGGTACCGGCCTTTCAGCCGGCGCCGGAGCGGGGTGCGTGCTCGCTGTGCCCCCATCTCTGTCTCCCCAATTCAGGTGGGACCACGCACAAAAGACGCCCCGTCAGGCAACAGGGCGTCATGGAGCATGTGCAGTGGTCTGCACTGAAACTAAGGATTGACGGGTCACCAACACCAGCCCCGGACAGTCAAATTGACCATCCCGTTACAAGGCTTTGAGACACCGCCGCCATATCGGAGGAAAGTGCGCCTGAAACCGCCCCGGTGGAATTCACCCGAACAATTCCCGGGCATATTTCCGAGGCGGTGGGAGCCGGCCGAGGGCGCTGGAGAGCCCTCGGCCGGGCCTGTTCGGCTGTCCGTCAGGCGACCGCCCCCGAGCGCCAGCGCTGCGCGTAGGACTGGTTGCAGTCCCAGATCTGCAGCTGCGTTCCGTTGGCGATGTTTCCGTTCGGCATGTCCAGGCAGCGGCCGGACATCGGGTTGAAGAGCGATCCGTCGGCGCGGAAAACCCACTGCTGGGCGGGGTTGCCGTCGCAGTTCCACAACTGGATCTTGACGCCGTTGCCGGTGGCGGCACCGGTGACATCGAGACAGCGGCTGAGGATCTTGATGGTGCCGTTCGGCTGCGCGGTGGCCTTCTGGGCGGTGCTGTCGCTGCAGTCCCAGACCTGGATCGCGGTGCCGTTGGCGTCCACGGAGCCGTTGGCGTCGAGGCACTTGTCGGCACCGACGGCGGTCGGCAGGTCGGCCACCAGCCGGCCGGTGATGCTGCCGGGATTGGTCGGGACGTCGTACACGACGGCGTCGCTGATGTTCCCGTCGAACGAGGCGGCGTACCCGCCGGCGTTCTGGTAGTTGCCGATCACCAGCGGCGCGTTGTAGCCGAACTTGCCGCTGTGGACGGCGCTTCCGGCGAGCATGCCGTTGACGTACAGCGTCATCACGCCGGTGCCGGCGTTGTAGCTGGCGGTCAGCCGGTCCCAGCGGTCCTGCTGGAAGCGGGCGGCGGAGCTGCCGCTGGACGAGGTGGTGTCGTAGCTCTTGCTCGTGTTGTCGCTGGTGGCCATCGAGAAGTGCCAGTTGCTGTCCTGGTCGGGGCCGAGGGTGAAGCCGCTGGAGGCGGTGCCCTTGGTGGACAGGACCGGGCCCTGCTTGCTGCCGTCCGCGGTGCCGGGCTTGGCCCAGACGCTGACGGTGAAGGACTTCGAGGTGTCAATGGTGAGGCGGCCGGTCTGGGTCGCCGAGTAGTCGATCACCGAACCGGAGTCGACTCCGCTGCTGTTCTTGCCGGCGAAGTGCGCGACGGTGGTGCTCGTGCCGTTGACCGTGTCGGTCGGGAAGGTGACCGCCGAGCTGGCCGTCATCGGGTACCGGCCGTACACGTCTGTGACGGCGGCATTGTCGAGCTTGACCCGGCCGAGCGCGCGGCGGGTGTCGCCCTGGTCGGCCGGGGTGCTGCCGAAGCCGGTGACCATGGTGGAGCCGGTGGCTGCGGCACCGGGCCAGACCTTGAGGTGGTTGGCCGCGTCGAGGGCCCACAGGTCCGGCAGGCCGTCCTTGGTGGCGTCGCCGCTGGAGCCGAGCTGCGGGTAGGCGGAGACGGTGAACTTCTGCGTGCCGACCACCCGGGCCTTGCTGGTGGGGTCGGCCAGGTTGCCGAAGTCCAGGAAACCTCCGGCGTTGAGCTTGATGTCGTGGGCGCGGATGGTGCCGTCCGTCTTGTCCCGGGTCCACAGGGTGGGCTGGGCAGTGCCGGAGGCGGCACCGGGGTTGATCAGCTCGTAGTTGCTCCAGTCGGCGCCGGAGACCTTGAGCGCGGGCGCGTTGACCTTGTTGGTGGGCTCGGTGCGGTAGAGCCACAGGTTGCCGCCCTCGACCGTGAGGATCGAGGTCTGGTTGATGGTGGTCAGGGAGTCGTTGTCGTTGAGGCCGGCGTTCAGCGAGCCGAGCGAGACCACCTGGGTCAGCCCGGTCCAGGTGCTGTTCCACCCCGCGGGCGCCGCGGTGAGCGGGGCGCCGTCGAGGCCGACCCAGGACGTCGGCTTGGGCAGGAGCACGGGTGCCTTGAAGGTGCCGTCTCCGTTGTTCTGGTACAGGTACAGGTTCTTGGCCAGGGACGTCCCGCCCGAGGGGGTGGCGCTGGTCCAGACGACGGCGTCATCCACGGCGGCGGGCATCTCACGCAGGGCGCCCAGGTGGGTGGTCCTGACGGTCACCCCGGCGGCCGGGTCGCTCTTCCAGCTGGTGCCGCCGGGCGCGAGGCCGAGCGGAGCCGCCTGGGAGGTGGTCGCGTCACTGTCCAGGCCGACGACCCGCAGGTTGCCGAGGTCGTCGGGGAGCAGGATGTCGCCGCGGCCGTCGGCGTTGAGGTCACCGGGGGTGCCGGTGCCGATGCTCGGGTCCCAGGGGGCGTAGAAGGTGTACGGCATGGGCTGGCTGTAGTTGCCGGCCACGTCCATCGCCTGCACGAACAGGGTGTTGGTGCCCCAGGTGGTCGGGGTGAACGGGAAGGTGCCGGAGGAGCCCTTGACCACACCGTTGTTGTTCGGGACACCCGCGGCGTCGCAGGACCAGCCGGTGACGGCGGTCGGGTCGGTGCTCCAGCGGATGCAGGCCACGCCCGAGGCACCGAGGCCCGGGCCGGGCGCCGGGTCCTGGGCGGCGACCGTGAAGCTGCCGGCCTCCCGGACCTTCTTCTTCGGGAGCGCGCCGATCGTGCCGCTGGCCGGGAAGTCGGTGGAGGCGATGCTCACCTGCGGCGGGGTCTTGTCGACGCGGAAGTAGCACCACGGCGTCTCGCCGGACCGCAGCTGGGTGTCGTCACCGTAGGCGTTCCAGCCGTACTGGTGGCCGTCCGCCAGCCCGCCGACCGCCACCGGGGCGGGACCGTAGCTGCCGCCCCCGGTGGTGCTGGGGTACAGCTGGGGGGCCGTCTTGTCGGTGTCGTCCCAGAGGTGGTACTTCGCCGTCACGGTGGCGCCGATCGGCGACCAGATGTTGGCGGTCAGGTAGATGTTCTGGTTGGCGCCGACCCAGCCGGGCTGGTACCACGCGTAGCCGCCGCCCGGGGTCTGGCAGTCGTTGCCCTGGGTGCCGAGGGCCGGGTCGTTGACGAAGCCGGGCTGCGGCGTGGTGCGCGGCCACCAGATGGTGGGCGCGATGTCGTACTTCGTGACGATGTACGGGTCGGAGCTGAGGTGGTGCCGCAGTGCCTTGTCGTACTCGTCGTCGGCGGAGAACCCGATCGTCCAGTTCGGATACTTGCCGTTGACGATCAACTGCATCCAGCTCTTGACGTCATAGCTCAGCCGGCCGGTGTTGGTGACGTCGGAGTTGCCGACCCAGGTGCAGCCGGCCATCTTGCCGTTGGTGCCGCAGGGCTGGTTGTTCCAGGTGGTGGTGCCCTGGAAGGCGGGCGTGCTGTAGAGGTTGATCGTCGACTTGGTGTCGGGCGCGGCAGCGCTGGTCACGTCGACGAACAGGGTGGCCTCGTTGACGGTCGCGGTGCCGTGACTGCCGCCCTCGAACAGCCCGTCGGGGGTGGACATCTGGTAGTAGGCGCGGTAACGCCCGTAGCCGGTGCAGTCGGAGTAGCCGCAGTAGCCGACGCCGAGGTTGCTGAGCGTGTTGACGTTCGCGGTGTCCGGGTGGTTCTCCTGGACCTGCGCGTTGATCTGGGGGTGGTTGGTGATGCTCTTGTCCGGGTCGAGGTACCAGGGCCCGGTGCCCTTGCCGAAGGTGGCCGGGTCCGGGGTGAGCACCAGTTCCGTGTCGCTGACGGAGACCCCGATGGTGGAGACCACGGCGCCCGTGCCGGGTGCGTCCGGGGTCGAGACGTCGGCCGTGGCCGTCGCCGCGGCGACGGGTGCGGCGAACATCGATTTCGGCTGCGTCGCGCCCGGGTTCGCCAGCGGGGACGGGGCGGGGGCGGTGCTGGAGTCCCACTGGAACGGGGTCGGCGCGTGGACGCGCACATTGCCCTGGGCGTCCGTGAACGAGATGTTGCCCGCGGCGTCGGCGCTGGCCTTCATGCCGGTGGTCTGCAGCGGGAAGTGCAGGCTCTTCAGCCGCGGGTCGGCGGCGGCCTGTGCGGTCTTGACGACGATCACGTCCCGCCAGCCGCCGTCCGGATGAGCGGTCACCCGCAGGTCCACGTCGGGCAGCACGGAGGCGTAGACGGCCGTGGCCCCGTCCAGCGTCGGCGTGGGCAGCGGGAACGGCGAGCTGATCGACATCGAGACGCCGTCGGCGCCCGTGGCCATCGCCAGCGGGCCGCTGCCGCCGCCGGAGAGCACCAGGTCCGCACCGGTCAGGGCCGGGGACACGGTGCCGTTGGCGTTGCGGTGCAGGGTCGCGTCGAGGGTCTGCCAGGAGCCGTTGCGCTTGGTCCGGACGTCCTGCGCGTGGGCCTCCGAATGCAGCGACCGGCCGTCGGTGTCGGCGAAGACCTCGGTGGTCTCGTTCGTCATCGAGTCGATCCGGACCGGCTTCCCGGTCTGACCGGCCTGCTGGAGGGCGGCCCGGATCGCCTTGGTGTGCTCGCTCTCGGCCGGTGGCGGGGCGGTCTCCGTGCCGCCGGTGGGCGTCGGCACGGGCGCCGGGTCCGCGGCCCAGGCGGCCGGGGAGGAGAGGGCGGTGAGCACGAGCGCCGTGGCCGCGGCCACCGTCGCCCGGCCGAGCACGCCTCTCCCGTCGGATCGAGTACCCCGTCTGCGGTTTCTCAATGGGGTCGTATCGGACATGGCGTGCGCGGTCTCCCTCCCAGCAGCCCACCCCCCACGGACAGGCACTCGGTCGGGAACAATGCATCCCCTGTGGAGAAAAGGTCAAGGCCTTTCCGCAGGATGCCCACTATTGTCCTGATAGATCGTCAAGGTTCGCTCATGCAAGGGAATAGGACATCCAGGCCCAGGAGATCCGGCAGACCGCAACGCCGGGGAGTTCGCCGACAAAGCAGGACGAAATCGCGAAACCGCAGGAAACGCGAACAGGGCCCCGGGAAATCCCCGGGGCCCTGTTCATGACGGCTGCCGAAAGGCTCAGGTCGCCGCGACGACCGAGATCAGCGCGACCAGCCCCGCGAGGGTGGGGGCGATGACCCACCAGCACCAGGTGGCCTGGACTTCGCCGGTGGCGGCGGGGTTGGTGGCGTTGCGGTCGGCCTGTTCCTGGAGGGAGGCGACGACGGCGTCGGACCAGGCGCGGGTGGGGTCGAGCTGGTCGTGGCGCTGCGGCTTCTTGCCGGTGGCGGGCAGGTGCGGGTCGCCCGCGGCGGTGGCCTTGGCCGCGCGGCGGCTGGCCTTCTTGCGCTGGCGCAGCGAGACGGGGACCGCCCAGACCTGGAACTTGCGTCCGCCGGCGAGGAGTTCGACCGAGTAGCCGGCCTTCAGGCCTTCCACGGTGGCCCAGGGCGCGACGACGGTGCGCAGCGGGTTGCGGACGAGGAGCCGCTGGTCGTTGGCCTTCACGATGGGCCGCAGGGTGTAGGCGGCCACCGGGAAGCCGAAGACGGGCGCGGCGGCGAGGGCGACCCAGGGGGTGGCGCCGGTGCCGGTGACCATCGCGTCGATGATCAGCCAGGCGGCGACTCCGAGCAGCATGACGCCCGCGATGACGCCGGGAACGGAGCGGTAGACGCGGTCGGCGTACTTGGGCCCGTTGGCGGCGGACCCCTGGTCGGGTGTCCGGTCGGATTCGGTCATGGCGTCGATTCTGCCCCAGGGGCACGGCCGTCCCCAATGGTGGCGGGGGCACGGGACGGTTACGAATGATCCGTCCCGTGACCTGGGGCGTTCAGAGCCGGGGCGTTCAGGCGGTGCGGCGGCGCAGGGTGGCGGCGCCGAGGGCGAGGGCGAGCAGCGCGCTGCCGGCGACCACGGCGAGGTCGGCGAGCACCGGGCCGTCGAGGCCGCCGCGGGTGGTGATCCGGCCCATCGCGTCGACCGCGTAGGACAGCGGGAGCACGTCGGAGACGGCCCGCAGTACGGGGGCCATGTCGTCGCGGGGTACGAACAGTCCGCAGAGCAGCAGCTGGGGCAGCAGCACGGCGGGCAGGAACTGGACGGCCTGGAATTCGGTGGCGGCGAACGCGGAGACCAGCAGGCCGAGGGCCATGCCGAGCAGCCCGTCGGCGAGGGCGACGGCGAACAGCAGCCAGGTCGGGCCGGCCACCTTGAGGCCGAGCAGGCCGATGGTGAGGCCGGAGGCGAGGGCGGCCTGCACCAGGGCGACGAGGCCGAACGCGAGGGCGTAGCCGAGCAGCAGGTCGATCTTGCCGAGCGGCATGGTGAGCAGGCGTTCCAGGGTGCCGGTGGTGCGTTCGCGGAGCATCGCCACCGAGGTGACCAGGAACATCACCATCAGCGGGAAGACGCCGAGCAGTTCGGGTCCGATCCGGTCGAAGGTGCCGGGCTGCCGGTCGTACATGTATTTGAGCAGTACCAGCAGCACGCAGGGGACGGCCAGCAGCATGGCGATGGTGCGCGGGTCGTGGCGCAGCTGGGCGAGGACGCGGCGGGCGGTGGCCAGGGTGCGGCGGGCGGCGGCGCTCATCGGAGGGTCTCCTGCGGGTGCTGCACGAGGGTGAGGAAGGCGCTTTCCACGTCGCTCGCGCCGGTGGCGGCGAGCAGCGCGGCGGGGGTGTCGTGGGCGAGCAGCCGGCCGTCGCGCATCAGCAGCAGGCGGTCGCAGCGGGTGGCCTCGTCCATCACGTGGCTGGAGACCAGCAGGGTGGCGCCGGCCCGGGCGAGGTCGGCGAACAGCTGCCAGAGGTCGCGGCGCAGGACGGGGTCGAGGCCGACGGTGGGTTCGTCCAGGACGAGCAGTTCAGGACGGCCGAGCAGTGCGGCGGCGAGCGAGACGCGGGCGCGCTGGCCGCCGGAGAGCCGGGCGACGGGGGTGTGGCGGTGGGCGTCCAGGCCGACCTGTTCGATGACCCGGTCGGGGTCGGTGCGCGGGGCGCCGAGGACGGCGGCGAAGTAGTCGAGGTTCTCGCCGACGGTCAGGTCCCCGTAGACGGAGGGGGCCTGGGTGACGTAGCCGACCCGGTCGCGCAGGGCGGCGCTGCCGGCGGGGTGGCCGAGCACGGTGACGGTGCCGGCGTCGGTGCGCTGTACGCCGACGACGGCGCGCAGCAGGGTGGTCTTGCCGCAGCCGCTGGGTCCGAGCAGTCCGGTGACGGTGCCGCGGGGGACGTCCAGGTCGAGGCCGGGCAGCACGGTGGTGCCGCCGCGCCGGACGAGGAGTCCGGTGATCCGGATCGCGGGGTCCTCGCCCGGCCCCGCCGCAGAATTCATCATGTGGTGAATTCTGCGTCGCCCCGCCGAACCCCGTCAAGGCCGCGGACACCCGCCGCAGTGAGCTGCGTCACCCCCGTCAACCGGAACGCCCCGCCGTTCGTAGCGACAGGTAAGCAACCGAAATCTGCGAGGAGCCGACCGATGACCGAGGAGGAGTTCACCGAGTTCTACACCCACTCGGTCCGCCGGCTCACCGGCCAGCTGTACGTCGTCACCGGCGACCTGCACGAGGCGCAGGACGTGGTCCAGGAGGCTTTCGTCCGCGCCTGGGGCCACCGCCGTACGCTTGACCGCGACCACGCCCCCGAAGCCTGGGTGCGCACCGTCGCGGGCCGCCTGGCGATCAGCCGCTGGCGCCGGACCCGCACCGCCGCCCGGGCCTGGCGGCGGCACGGCCGGCCCGCCGACGTGGACGGCCCGGACCCGGCCTCCGTCGACCTGACCGCCGCGCTGCGCCGGCTGTCCGAGCGCCAGCGGCTGTGCGCCGCCCTGTACTACGTCTGCGACCTGCCGCTCGACCGGATCGCCGCCGAGACCGGCATGGCCCCGGGCACCGTCAAGGCCCACCTGTCCCGGGCCCGGGCCGCCCTCGCCCAGCACCTCGACACCCCCTCCGAGGCCGAGGAGAACCACCGATGACCTCCATCGACGCGCGCCTGGCCGGCGCGCTGCGGACGGCCGCCGACGCCGCCTCCGCCCGCACCGCCGCACCGCCCGCACCGCGGATCGCCGCCCTCGGCCGCCGGCGCCGCCGGGTCCGGGTCGGCGCGACCGTCACCGTCACCGCCTGCCTGGCGATCGCCGTGGGCGTCACCCTCACCCCGGGCCGCCCGCCCCGCACGGTCGGCCCGGCCGACGCCCCGTCGCTCACCGGGACGCCGGCCCAGTCCGTCGTTCCCGGCCCGAGCGCCTCCGCCACACTGGGCCCCGCGCAGTCGCCGACCGCCTCCGTCACCACCCCGCCCCCGCCGCCCGTGCCCAGCAACACCCCCGCGCAGCCGTGAACCCCGACCGACCAGGACCCCCGATGCCCAGCACCCCGCTGACCGACCACCCGCCGATACCCGCCGTACCGGCCCCGCGCGCGGCGGCCGACCCGTCCCGCCCGGACCCGCTGGCCCGGCTGTGGCACACCGCGGGCCCGGCCCTCGCGGTGTACGCCGGCGCGCTGGCCCTGCACCTGACGCTGCTGGCGCTGATGATCACCCGGCCCGGCACCACGCTGACCGACCGGCTGACCTCCTGGGACGGGCGGCACTTCCTGGAGATAGCCGCCGGCGGCTACCCGGACTCCTACACCTACACCCCCAAGGGCCAACTGACCGGGAACAACCTGGCGTTCTTCCCGCTGTTCCCGATGCTGGTCCGCGTCGTGCACGCGGTGACCGGCCTGAGCTGGGCCGTCTCCGGCATCGTCGCCGCCCAGCTGGCGCTGCTCTCCGCCCTGGTGCTGATCCACCAGCTGGTGAGCCGGCTGTACACCCGGCGCACCGCCACCGTCGTCCTGGTGCTGCTGGCGGCGGCGCAGCCGATGTCCCTGGTGTTCTTCATGTCGTACAGCGAGTCGCTGCTGCTGGCCACCGCCGCCGCCACCCTGCTCGCCGCGCACCGGCGGGCCTGGCTCACCGCCGGACTGTGCGCCTTCCTCGCCGGGCTGACCCGCCCGGCCGGCCTCGCCGTGATCGCCGCGCTCGGCGTCGCCGCCCTGCTGGAGATGTACCGCGAGCGCCGCGTGCTCGCCCGCCCGCTGGCCGCCACCGCGCTGGCCTGCACCAGCACCCCGCTGTACCTGTGGTGGGTCGCCGACCGGCTGGGCGACGCCGACGCCTGGTTCACCGTGCAGCGGGCCGGCTGGAACACCCAGTGGGACTGGGGCGCCTCGCTCTGGGAGTTCCTGGTCCACACCCTGCAGACCGGCGAGGGCTGGGTCCCGGTCTCCATCGCCGTCCTGGTGATCGCCCACCTGCTGGCCACCGCCCTGACCGTCCGCCGCGCCACATGGCCGCCGCTGCTGGTCTACGGGATGACGGTGGTCGTGCTGACGCTGGCGCAGAGCAACTACTACCACTGCAAGCCGCGCCTGCTGATCCCCGCGCTGATCTTCCTGCTGCCCGCCGCCGGCGCCCTGGCCCGGGCCCGCCTCTCCACCCAGGTCGCCGTGCTGGGCGGCGCCTCGCTGTTCGGCTGCTGGTACGGCGCCTACATGATCACCGCCTGGCCCTACGCGATCTGATCCACCGTCAGGCAGAACCGTCCCGGGGCTTGACAGCCCGGCGATAAGCGGTACGGCGGCGGCGGGTCGGTTCGGTACGATTGCGGCGGCCGGGCGGCTGCTGAGAACGCGCCGCGGAACCGGCCCTCGACACCCGCTCGCGGGCACCCCCGGGTGCCCGCCGGAGAGCATCGGAGTTCCTCAGGATGACTCGGCAGTTGATCACCAGCGCGCTTCCCTACATCAACGGGATCAAGCACCTGGGCAACATGGTCGGGTCGATGCTCCCGGCGGACGTGTACTCCCGCTACCTGCGCCAGCGCGGCCACGAGGTGCTGTACATCTGCGCCACCGACGAGCACGGCACCCCGGCCGAGCTGGCCGCCCAGGAGGCCGGGCTGCCGGTCGCCGAGTTCTGCGCCCGGGCGCACGACCAGCAGAAGGCCATCTACGACGGCTTCCAGCTGTCCTTCGACTGGTTCGGCCGCTCCTCCTCGCCGCAGAACCGGGAGATCACCCAGGAGATCGCCCGCGAGCTGCACGCCAACGGCTTCATCGAGGAGCGGGCGATCCGCCAGGTCTACTCGATCGCCGACGGCCGCTTCCTGCCCGACCGCTACATCGTCGGCACCTGCCCGCACTGCGGCTACGACAAGGCCCGCGGCGACCAGTGCGAGAACTGCACCCGCGTCCTCGACCCGACCGACCTGCTGGAGCCGCGCTCGGCGATCAGCGGCAGCGCCGAGCTGGAGGTCCGGGAGACCAAGCACCTGTTCCTGCTCCAGTCCAAGCTGACCGACGAGGTCGAGGCCTGGATCGCCGAGCACGGCGACAACTGGCCGGTGCTCGCCTCCTCGATCGCCCGCAAGTGGCTCACCGAGGGCCTGCAGGACCGCGCCATCACCCGTGACCTGGAGTGGGGCGTCCCCGTCCCGGCCGACGTGTGGCCGGAGCTGGCCGCCGAGGGCAAGGTCTTCTACGTCTGGTTCGACGCCCCGATCGAGTACATCGGCGCCACCAAGGAGTGGGCCGACGCGACCGGCGGCGACTGGCGCTCCTGGTGGTACGAGGCCGACGGCACCGTCCGCTACACCGAGTTCATGGCCAAGGACAACGTCCCGTTCCACACGGTGATGTTCCCCGCCACCATCCTCGGCTCGCGCCAGCCGTGGAAGAAGGTCGACTACGTCAAGGCCTTCAACTGGCTCACCTACTACGGCGGCAAGTTCTCCACCAGCCAGAAGCTCGGCATCTTCACCGACGTGGCGCTCGAACTGCTCCCCGCCGACTACTGGCGCTACTACCTGATGGCGAACGCCCCCGAGTCCGACGACTCCAGCTTCACCTGGGACCTCTTCGCCGCCACCGTCAACAAGGACCTCGCCGACACCCTCGGCAACTTCGTCAACCGCGTGCTGTCCTTCAGCCGCAAGCGCTTCGGCGACGAGGTCCCGGCCGGCGCGGAGAACAGCGAGACCGAGACGGCGCTCGGCGCGCAGATCGCCGACCTGCTCGCCGAGTACGAGGCCCAGCTCGACGCGCTCAACTTCCGCAAGGCCGCGCAGGCACTGCGCGCGCTCTGGTCGGCCGGCAACGCCTACCTCGACGTGACGGCGCCCTGGACGCAGATCAAGACCGACCCGGAGGCCGCGGCCCGCACCCTGCGCACCGCGATCAACCTGATCCACCTGTACTCGGTGGTCTCCGAGCCGTTCATCCCGGCCGCGGCCCGCACCATCCGCGAGTCCTTCGCGCTGGACGGCGACACCCGCACCTGGATCACGGCCGACGAGGCCCGGTCGCTCTCCCTGGTCCCGGCCGGCACCGGCTTCACCGTGCCGCCGGTGCTGTTCGCCAAGATCACCGACGAGGACCTGGCCACCTGGACCGAGCGCTTCGGCGGCGGCGCGGCCTGACCTCCCCTCAGCCCGTCAGGTACCCCTGGACGGTGCGGCCCAGCAACGGGACCAGCACCTCCGGGGGTGCCGAGGCCAGCGGCTCCACCCCGATCACGTACCGGGCCATCGCCAGCCCGACGATCTGCGACATCACCAGCTCCACCCGCAACTCCGGCTGCTCGACGTCCAGTTGGGCCGCCACCCGGTCGACCAGCTCGGTCACCATGAAGGACCGCATCAGCGCCGCCACCTCCTCACTGGCCGCCGCCGTCCGCACCAGCGCGAGCAACCGGTCCCGCACCGCGGGCTGCTCCCACAGCCCCAGCACGAACCCCGCCACCCGCTCACCGGCTGACGCCGGGTCGCCCCCGAACACGCCCTCGACCACGGCGCGCGGCTCGAACGGGAACTCCAGCGCGGCCATGAACAGCCGGTCCTTGCTCCCGAAATAGTGGTGCAGCAACGCCGCATCCACCCCCGCCGCCCTCGCGATCGCCCGCATACTCGCCTTCTGGTACCCCCGCGCCGCGAATTCGGCCCGCGCCGCGACCAGCACCGCCCCCCGAGTGTCCTCACCCCCGGGCCGCCGTCCCCTTGTCTTCGCCTCACTCACGCAAACATTGTGCAGGGCGGGGAGGGAACACTCAGGGGCTCGGGGAACTGCGAGGCCATGTCTGCTGGCGATCAACAGGGCGCTGAGCGTTCCGCCGTTTCTGGTCCCCGTCTTTGACCCTCCGCGGGCATGACCAATCGCAGCCTGGCCTCGCAGTTCCCCGAGCCCCTGAATCCGCTCCCCTGCCTACCATCCCCCTACGCGCGTAGATATGCTGCTCTGGTGACTATGTCCACTCTTGCAGCCAACGCCCCCGGCGCCACGGGCGGCGGCCTCGCGGACGTCGCGGCGTCCGAGGCCACCTTGCGCCGTTTCCTGCACGGCCTGCCCGGGGTCGACCAGGTGGGCCTGGAGTCGCGCGCAGCGACTCTCGGCACCCGGTCGATCAAGACCACCGCGAAGGCCTTCGCCATCGATCTCGCCATCTCGATGATCGACCTGACCACGCTGGAGGGCGCGGACACGGTCGGCAAGGTCCGCTCGCTGTGCGCGAAGGGCCTGAACCCGGACCCCACCGACCGCGGCACCCCGCAGGTCGCGGCGATCTGCGTGTATCCGGACATGGTCGCCACCGCGAAGTCCGCGCTGCGCGGCAGCGGTGTCCAGGTGGCGTCGGTGGCCACCGCCTTCCCGTCCGGCCGGGCCGGGATGCCGGTGAAGCTGGCGGACACCGCGGAGGCGGTCGCCGCGGGCGCCGACGAGATCGACATGGTGATCGACCGGGGCGCGTTCCTCTCCGGCCGCTACCTGGAGGTCTTCGAGGAGATCCGCGCCGTCAAGGAGGCGTGCAGGCGCCCGGACGGCAGCTCCGCCCACCTGAAGGTGATCTTCGAGACCGGCGAGCTGCAGACCTACGACAACGTCCGCCGGGCGTCCTGGCTGGCGATGATCGCGGGTGCGGACTTCATCAAGACGTCCACCGGCAAGGTCGCGGTCAACGCCACTCCCCCGGTGACGCTGCTGATGCTGGAGGCGGTGCGGGACTTCCGCGCGGCCACCGGCACCCAGGTCGGGGTGAAGCCGGCCGGCGGCATCCGCACCACCAAGGACGCGATGAAGTACCTGGTGATGGTGAACGAGACGCTGGGCGACGACTGGCTGAGCCCGCACTGGTTCCGGTTCGGCGCGTCCAGCCTGCTGAACGACCTGCTGATGCAGCGCCAGAAGCTGCGCACCGGCCGGTACTCCGGTCCCGACTACGTGACGGTGGACTGAGGACGATGGCGAAGAACAAGAAGACCGACACCGAGCAGCAGCCCGCCCGCAAGGCCGGCCTGTTCGAGTACGCCCCGGCGCCCGAATCCCCCGCCGCCGCGGGCGAGATCGCGACGTCCTACGGCCACTTCATCGGCGGCCGGTTCGTCGACTCCTCCGGCTCGGAGGCGCTGAAGACCGTCAACCCGGCGACCGAGCAGGTGCTGGCGGAGTTCGCGCAGGGCACCGAGGAGGACGTGGACCGCGCGGTGGCGGCGGCCCGGAAGGCGTTCGCCGACTGGTCCTCGCTGCCGGGCAGCGAGCGCGCCAAGTACCTGTTCCGGATCGCCCGGATCATCCAGGAGCGCAGCCGTGAGCTGGCCGTCCTGGAGTCGATCGACAACGGCAAGCCGATCCGCGAGACCCGCGACGTCGACCTCCCGCTGGTCGCCGCGCACTTCTTCTACTACGCGGGCTGGGCCGACAAGCTCGACTTCGCCGGCTTCGGCCCGAACCCGCGTCCGCTGGGTGTCGCCGCGCAGGTGATCCCGTGGAACTTCCCGCTGCTGATGCTGGCGTGGAAGGTCGCCCCGGCGCTGGCCACCGGCAACACGGTCGTCCTGAAGCCCGCCGAGACCACCCCGCTGACCGCTCTGCGCTTCGCCGAGATCTGCCGCCAGGCGGGCCTGCCGGACGGTGTGGTGAACATCGTCACCGGTGACGGCCGCACCGGCGCCGCGCTGACCGCGCACCCCGGTGTGGACAAGGTCGCCTTCACCGGCTCGACCCCGGTCGGCCGGGCGATCGCCAAGCAGATCGCCGGCACCCGCAAGAAGCTCTCGCTGGAGCTCGGCGGCAAGGCCGCGAACATCGTGTTCGACGACGCGCCGCTGGACCAGGCCGTCGAGGGCATCGTCAACGGCATCTTCTTCAACCAGGGCCACGTGTGCTGCGCGGGCAGCCGCCTGCTGGTGCAGGAGTCGGTCCAGGACGAGCTGCTGGACGCGCTGAAGCGCCGGATGGGCACCCTGCGGGTCGGCGACCCGCTGGACAAGAACACCGACATCGGCGCGATCAACTCGGCCGCGCAGCTGGCCCGGATCACCGAGCTGGCCGTCGCGGGCGAGCAGGAGGGCGCCGAGCGCTGGGCACCGGAGTGCGAACTCCCGGGCGCGGGCTACTGGTTCCGCCCCACCCTGTTCACCGGCGTCTCGCAGGCCCACCGGATCGCCCGCGAGGAGATCTTCGGGCCGGTGCTGTCGGTGCTGACCTTCCGCACCCCCGCCGAGGCGGTGGAGAAGGCCAACAACACCCCGTACGGGCTGTCCGCAGGCATCTGGACGGAGAAGGGCTCGCGCATCCTGTGGATGGCGAACCGGCTCCGGGCGGGCGTGGTGTGGGCGAACACCTTCAACAAGTTCGACCCGACCTCGCCGTTCGGCGGGTACAAGGAGTCCGGTTACGGCCGCGAGGGCGGCCGCCACGGTCTGGAGCCCTACCTGAATGTCGAGGCCCTCGATGTCTGAGACCGCAACGCGCATTGACATCTTCAAGACCTACAAGCTGTACGTCGGCGGGAAGTTCCCGCGCTCGGAGAGCGGCCGGGTGTACGAAGTGACAGATGCCAAGGGCCAGTGGCTGGCCAACGCCCCGCTGGGCACCCGCAAGGACACCCGGGACGCCGTGCTGGCCGCCCGCGCGGCCGTCAAGGGCTGGTCGGGCACCACCGCGTACAACCGCGGCCAGGTGCTGTACCGGGTGGCCGAGATGCTGCAGGGCCGCCGCGAGCAGTTCACCGCCGAGGTGGCCGCCGCCGAGGGGCTGGGCGCCAAGAAGGCGGCGGCGCTGGTGGACGCGGCGATCGACCGCTGGGTCTGGTACGCGGGCTGGACCGACAAGGTCGCGCAGATCGCGGGCGGCGCCAACCCGGTGGCGGGGCCGTTCTTCAACCTGTCCACCCCGGAGCCGACCGGTGTGGTCGGCGTGCTCGCGCCGCGTGCCGGCCACGGCTTCTCGCTGCTCGGCCTGGTGTCGGTGATCGCCCCGGCGATCGCCACCGGCAACACCGTGGTGGTGGCGGCCGCCGAGCAGGCCCCGCTGCCCGCACTGTCGCTGGGTGAGGTGCTCGCCACCTCCGACGTGCCGGGCGGCGTGGTCAACCTGATCTCCGGCCGTACCGCGGACATCGCCCCGACTCTCGCCTCCCACCAGGACGTCAACGCCCTCGACCTGGCCGGCGCGATCGACCAGGACGGCCCCGGCGCGGCGGCCGCTCTGGAGGCGTCGGCGGCCGATACATTGAAGCGAGTGGTCCGACCGGCCGCCGACCCGTCCGCCGTGGACTGGACGGTCAATCCCGGCACCGGGCGACTGCTCTCCTTCCTGGAGACCAAGACGGTCTGGCACCCGATGGGCATCTAGCCCGGCCCGACCGGCCAACTCCACACAGACCGGCCGCCCTCAGCGCCCCTACCCCCCCGGGGGCCCGGGCGGCCGCGACGGGCCCGCACTTCTCCCCCCCCTGGTGCGGGCCCGTCCTCATGCCCTCGCACTCGAATCGGGGCCGAACGGCGGGTTACGACCAGCCCGTCGGATGCCCCAGACTGGTATCTCGTGAGTGACTCCCCGCTGAACCGCCGCCAGATATCCCGCGTCATCCTGCTGTCGGGCCCTTCGGGGTCGGGGAAGTCCTCGCTGGCCGAGCGCAGCGGGCTGCCGGTGCTGCAGCTCGACGACTTCTACAAGGACGGCGACGACCCGACGCTGCCGCAACTGCCGGACGGCGGTGGGCCGGACTGGGACTCGCCGGACGCCTGGCACGGCGAGCAGGCGCTGGCCGCGATCCGGACGCTGGCGTTCGAGGGGGTGGCCGAGGTGCCGACGTACTCGATCCCGGCGAACGGCCGCTCCGGCCACCGGACACTCGAACTGAACGGCGCCGCCGCGTTCGTCGCCGAGGGCATCTTCGCGGCCGAACTGGTGCGCCGTTGCCAGGCCGAGGGCCTGCTCGGCGACGCCCTGTGCCTGCGCAACAAGCCGTCCACCACGGCCTGGCGGCGCTTCCGCCGGGACGTCCGGGAGGGCCGCAAGTCGATCCCGTACCTGCTGCGCCGCGGCTGGCGGCTGATGCGCTCCGAGCGGGGCATCGTCGCCCGCCAGGTCGAACTTGGCTCCTACGCCTGCTCAGGCGTCGAGGCGAGCCGCCGGATCGCCTCGGTGGCGCGGCAGCTGCCCGCCGAACTGGTCTGAGGCACCGCACCATGGGCGAGCGCTGGTTGGTGGCGGGGCTGGGCAATCCGACCCGCCGGTACGCGGGGACGCGGCACAACGCGGGTTTCCTGGTGGCGGACCGGCTGGCCGAGCGCCACGGCGCCCGCTGGCGCGGGGTGGCCACCCGCACCGCCTCGTTCGAACTCGACGGCCGCACCGTGCTGGTGGCCGAACCGCAGTGGTCGATCAACCTGTCGGGGCGTCCGGTCGCGGCGCTGCTGCGCCGCCACCAGGTGCCGGTGGAGCGGCTGCTGGTGGTCCAGGACGACCTGGACTTCCCGTTCGGCACGGCCCGGTTGAAGCGCGGCGGCGGCCCGGGCGGCCACAACGGCGCCCGCTCCGTGCACCGGGCGCTGGGCACCGCCGACTACGCGCGGCTGCGGGTGGGCGTGGGCCGGCCGCCGAAGGGCACCCGGGTCGACGAGTGGGTGGTGCAGCGGTTCTCCGACGCCGAGCGGGAACGCATGCCGGAGCTGCTGGACCGCTGCGCGGACGCCGTCGCGGCGTTCGTCCTGCGCGGCCTGAACCGCGCCCAGGACGTGCTGCACACCACCGACGCGCGCTGACGGGCGTCAGTCCTCGGCGGGCACGCCGCGGCGCACCAGCCAGGGCAGCAGGAACCAGAGGCCGGCGAAGATCAGCGCGATCACCGCGGTGATCGGGACGGCGGCGGGGAAGCCGAGCACCACGGCGAGGACCAGCAGGACGGCGCCGCTGAGCGCCATCGCCAGCAGGACCAGGCCGAGTTGGGCGATCCGGGCGGAGACCTTGACGATCCGCCGCCGGTCGGGATGGTGGGCCAGGCCGCGGTGCAGGGCGACGGGCGTGGCGAGCACGGCGGCGGCGACCACCGAGAGCAGCAGCACCACGACGTACAAGTCCTGCCGGACGTCGTCGAGTTCGGCGAACCGCGGGGTGAAGGCGACGCCGAGCAGGAAGGCGAAGACGATCTGCACGCCGGTCTGCAGCACCCGCAGTTCCTGGAGCATCTCGACCAGCCGCCGGTCGGCGCGGGCCTGCGGGGTCTCCGCGAGAGGATCGTCCATCCGCTCATTGTCGCGGCAGCCGTGCGGGGAAACGACTCAGGCGGGCCCCGGTGCGTTCTCCCCCGCACCGGGGCCCGCCTTCGTCCGCGGTACCGGACGGCCCCCGGCGGCCCGCTCCCCCGAGCGGTTCGCCGTCGTCCGGTACCTTCCCCCACCACCCGTCCCCCACGGGAGTTCTGCGGTCAGGCGACCAGCTCGCCGAAGGCGTGCACGGTGTCGCCGGAGCGGTTGAGCTGCTCGTCCTCGCGCATCCGGCGCAGCGCGCGCCAGATGGAGCTCTTCACGGTGCCGACGCTGATGCCGAGGATGTCGGCGATCTCCGGGTCGGTGCGGCCCTCGTAGTAGCGCAGCACGAGCATGGTGCGCTGGTTCTCGGGCAGCTTGGCGAGCGCCTGCCAGAGCACGGTGCGCAGTTCGGTGCCGCCCATGGCGTCGGTGTCGCCGGCGTGCTCGGGGAGTTCCTCGGTCGGGTACTCGTTGACCTTGCGGCGGCGCCAGGCGGAGATGTGCAGGTTGGTCATGGTGCGGCGGAGGTAGCCGCCGACCGCGGCCTTGTCGGTGATCCGGCCCCAGGCGCGGTAGGTCGAGAACAGCGCGGACTGCAGCAGGTCCTCGGCCTCGTAGCGGTCGCCGGTGAGGTGGTAGGCGGTGGCGTACAGGGAGGCGCGGCGCTCGCGCACGTACGCGGTGAACTCGGCGATGTTGCGTGCCTCGTCCTTCGCGGCGGCCGGGTGCTCCCCCTGCGCGTCTCCCTGGTCGGCCTGGAAGGTCTGCGGCGCGAGCCGCAGCATCCGTCCCGCGGCCGGCCCGGCGAAGGTGTTGCCGCCGGTCCGGGCGTGGGTGGTGTCCCCGTTCCTGGTCCCCACGACCGGGCGGCGGGTTCCGGTGCTGTGTGCGCATCCCCGTACGAAGAGGGTGCCGGTGTTCTCCTCCTCGCGACGCGGCCGGTTGGTGCCCAGCACGGCTGCACGCGGCCCGGCGTTTCGGGTCGTCAGCGTTGCGGTCATCGGGCACCCCCATGGTCGGTACGAGCGGTTCCTTGCTCGTCGCCGCACCGGGCTTGGCCTGGTGCGTTGTTGCGGCGACAAGGAAAATCCTGCCGGTCGCTCGTCATGGCGGTGTCTGTCGACTGTCACAGGGCTGTCACAAGGGCGCCCGGTTCGGGGCAGTCGGCGGCTCCGAGATGGCTGACGCCGGAGCGGGCCGGTCCGGTTCCCGGGTGCGCGAGGATCACCCGGGTGGGTGCTTCCTGGGTCAGGGTGGGACACAATGACCTCCGTGTCTTTCCTGCTTCTGATCGAGGACGACGACGCCATTCGCACCGGCCTCGAACTCGCCCTCACCCGCCAGGGTCACCGCGTCGCGACCGCCGCGTCCGGCGAGGACGGTCTGCGCCTGTTCAAGGAGCAGCGTCCGGATCTGATCGTGCTCGACGTGATGCTGCCGGGCATCGACGGTTTCGAGGTGTGCCGGCGGATCCGGCGCACCGACCAGCTGCCGATCATCCTGTTGACGGCGCGTTCCGACGACATCGACGTGGTGGTCGGGCTGGAGTCCGGTGCCGACGACTACGTGGTGAAGCCGGTGCAGCCGCGGGTGCTGGACGCCCGGATCCGCGCGGTGCTGCGGCGCGGCGAGCGGGAGAGCTCCGACTCCGCGGCGTACGGCGGCCTGGTGATCGACCGCTCGGCGATGACCGTCACCAAGGACGGCCAGGACCTCCAGCTGACCCCGACCGAGCTGCGGCTGCTGCTGGAGCTGAGCCGCCGCCCGGGGCAGGCGCTGTCCCGGCAGCAGCTGCTGCGGCTGGTGTGGGAGCACGACTACCTGGGCGACTCCCGGCTGGTGGACGCGTGCGTGCAGCGGCTGCGGGCGAAGGTCGAGGACGTGCCGTCCGCGCCGACGCTGATCCGTACCGTCCGCGGGGTCGGCTACCGTCTGGACCCGCCCGCGTGACCTCTCCCTTCTGCCTGGTGAGCTCTTCTTGACCGACGACCAGTCCGCGCCGCGCCGTGCCCGTCCGCTGTCCTGGCGGTGGTTCGGTTCGCTGCGGCTCAGCTCGCTGCGGGTCCGGCTGATCGCGGTGTTCGCCGCGGTCGCGCTGGTCACCGCGGTGTCCGCGTCCGGGATCGCCTATTGGTTGAACCGCGACGCGGTGCTCAGGCGTGCCCAGAACGCCTCGCTGAACGACTTCCGCGGCTCGCTGACCCGCAATGTCTCGCAGCTGCCGCTGCATCCGACCTGCCAGGACCTGGCGTCGCTGGCCGTGCAGGTGGCGAGTTCCGGCCTGGCGTACGACGTGGTGGTGGTCGACAACTCGCAGCCGGACTGCACCGCGTCCTCCGACCCGATCGCCTTCACCGTCAAGCAGGTGCCGTCGGCGCTGGTCACGGCGGTCAACAAGCCGCGCGAGACCGGCCCGGGCAACCCGTACGAGTACCACCTGTACTGGCAGCGGGTGAACCTGGCCGGGCCGTACGTGGTCGGCGGGACGAAGGTGGCGCCGAACGGGCCGACCGCCTACATGTTCAAGTCGCTGCAGAACGAGCGCGCCGACCTGAACACCCTCGGCTGGTCGCTGGCGTTCGCCACCCTGCTGGCGCTGGTCGGCTCCGCGCTGCTCGCGCAGGGTGCCTCGGCGACGGTGCTGCGGCCGGTGCGCCGCCTCGGCGACGCCGCCCGGCAGCTCGGCGAGGGCAAGCTCGACACCCGGCTCGACGTCGAGGGCAATGACGAACTCGCCGATCTGGCACGGACGTTCAACCGCACCGCGGAGTCGCTGTCGGAGCAGGTCGCGGAGCTGAGCGCACGCGAGGCGCAGTCCCGGCGGTTCGTCGCCGACATGTCGCACGAGCTGCGCACCCCGCTGACCGCGATGACCGCCGTCACCGACATCCTGGAGGACGAGGCCGACTCGCTCGACCCGATGATCGAGCCCGCGGTGCGGATCGTGGTCTCGGAGACCCGCCGGCTGTCCGACCTGGTGGAGAACCTGATGGAGGTGACCCGGTTCGACGCGGGCACCGCCAAGCTGGTGGCCGACGAGGTCGACATGGCCGACCTGATCATGTCCTGCATCGACGGCCGGGCCTGGTACGACGCGGTCGAGCTGGACGCCCCGCGCGGCATCCTGGCCGTCGTGGATCCGCGCCGGCTGGACGTGGTGTTCGCCAACCTGATCGGCAACGCGCTCAAGCACGGCGGCTCCCCGGTGAAGGTGCGGGTCCGCCAGGACGACGAGGCCCACACCGTGGTGGTGTCGGTCTCCGACGGCGGCCCCGGCATTCCGGAGGACGTGCTGCCGCACGTCTTCGACCGCTTCTACAAGGCCGACAAGGGCCGGGCCCGGTCCGAGGGCAGCGGCCTGGGCCTGTCCATCGCCGAGGCCAACGCCCGCATCCACGGCGGCACCATCACCGCCGCCAACCACCCGGAGGGCGGTGCCGTGTTCACCCTCACCCTGCCGCTCACCCAACCGCCCGCCCCCGGCCCGGAAGAGGCCCGATGACCACCCGCCGCCGCATCCGCGCCGTCGCCCTGCTGGCCGGCTCGACGGCCCTGCTCACCGGCTGCGGCATCCGCCCCACCGCGGTGCCCGTCGACGCCGGCGCACCCGCCAGCCGCACCGCCTGCCCCACGCCCGTACTGATGCCGGTCGCCCCGGCGGCCAGCCCGAGCGCGACGCCCCCGTTGGGCGCTCCGACCGCTCCCGCCGCGTCCGGGAAGCCCTCCGCGAAGGCCGGGCAGTCGCCGTCGGCCACGCCCTCGGCGGCGGTGTCGGCGCCCGGGGTGTTCGGCGCGCCGTCAGCGAGCCACTGCCCCTGATCACCCGTCCGGCGGAACCGCCTCCGGTACGGCGCGCGTCCCCCGGGATGTGCACACCACTGCGCGAACCGACCACAGGACGGCGCCGTACCGGCAGCGGACGGCAGCCCGGCTGCTACTGACCCTCCATCTGCTGGCACTCGGCTGGCTGGCGCTCCGCCCGATCACCGCCGCCTGGACCGGCCCGTCCAACCTCACCCCGTTCGCCACCGTGCACCAGGCGCTCGCCACCCACACCGTCCTCGCCGCCCTCGCCACCGGTCTCCTCCCGCTGGCCCCCGTCGGCGTCCTCCTCCCGCTCGCGGTCGGCACCCCGCAGCGCGGCTGGCTGCTCTCCTTCCTCCGCAGCACCGGCGCCGTCGCCCTGCTCGCCACCGCCCTGGAGATCCTGGCGAGCTGGGCCCCCGGCCACGTCCTCAACGTCGACAACATCCTGCTCGGCACCCTCGGCGCGGCCACCGCCCACCTGCTCCTGATACCCCCGATCCGCGCCCGCGCCCTCCGCCGCCCCACCGGGCCCCGGCCCGGGCCGCGCCCCGCCGCGACGCGGGGCCAGGAGAAGGCACGTCAGCACCCCCTCCCGGCCCCATGGCTCAGCGCGACCGCACCGCGCCGCTGACCGTCAGTGTCCGGCGCCGCCGCCGAGGTACTGGGTGCCGTCGACGACCTGAGCGGCCGGGGGGACGACGACCTGGACCGGGCGGTCGAAGTCGCTGAACTGCATCTCGATCCGGGCCGGCGTGCTGGCCGACATCGACAGCAGGTACGCCGGGCCCTCGGCGGCGATGACGAGTTCGGAGCCGGTGAGGTCCTTGAAGACCTGGGCCTTCACTCCGCCGACGTCCTTCTGACCGGCCGGCCTGTTGATGGCGTCCGCGCCCATCGTGTTCAGGCCGCCGGTGGCCAGGATCTCCAGGCCGGTGTCGCAGTAGCCGGTCATCTTCTTGGCCGTCGGGTTGTCGGCCGGGAGCTTCAGGGTCTGTTGGGTGGCGCCGTCCTTCGGCGTCACCCACACCGTGCCGGCCTTGCGGACGAAGTCCGTCCGGCCGTCACCGTCGGTCTGTGCCCAGCCGACGCAGGTGCCGTCCTTGTCCCCGAACGCCTCGCCCGAGAGGAGTTTGCCGTTCAGGTCCAGCCGGAAGGCGATCCGGACCGAGCGGACCTTGGCCCCCACCGTCCGGGACTCCGGCAGCAGTACCGTCACGTCCGACGCGGAGGCCGACGCGGAGGCCGACGCCGGCGCCGACACCGGACCGGCCGGTGCTGCCGCCTCGCTGTCCCGGTCCGGTCCGCACGCCGACATTCCCGCGCCCAGGACGGCGGTCAGCGCGGCCGCGACCGCCGTCCGCTTTCCGTGTATGGCCAATTCCCGTTCCCCACGATTTCGTTCACGATCGACTGCCCGAATGCGCGGCCGAGCATATCCGGCGCCGGCCACGGCTCAGTTCGGCAGTGTCGCCCCGTCGAAGTCGCGGACCTCCTCGGCGGGCGGCGCGGTGACCGTCACCGGCGCGTTGTAGTCGCCGAGCCGCACGATGGTCCGCTCCGCTGCCGGGCCGGACTCGAACCGCAGCAGGTACGGCTCGCCCTCGGCGGCGACCGCGATCCGCATCCCCGTGCTCTTTCGGGGCTTCGCGGCGAGCTCGGCCACGGCGTCGCCCGCCCGGTACCGCAGGACCACCGCCGGGACGCCGCCGATCCGGGTGGTGCCCTCGCGGAGCCACTGGCCGTGCGTGTCGCCGACCGTCATGGTGTCGAGCTGTCGAATCAGACTGAAGGCCATGCCGCAGGAGTCGAGCAGGTCCGACTGCGGGGTGCGGCTGGTCGTCCACCAGCCGTTCGCCGACGGGCCGTTGCCCTGGGACCGGTCCGTCTTCAGGAAGACCTGCCCGTTCTTGCGCAGCACGTGGACCCACTCCCGCGAACGGCGCGCGCCGTCCAGGATCGGGTCACCCTCGGTCATCTCCTGCGAACAGTCACCGTCGCGGGCGGCGGTGATCGTCATGGCGCTGTGGTCGTCCTTCAGGGCCGTTCGCAGAGTCATCCGCACGGAGCTCGCCCGGTCCCCGGCGGCCTGCGCCTTGGCCACGATCTCCGCCGCCGAGAGCCCGGCCAGCCCGTTCCCCGCGGCGGGGTCAGGCGCGTCGCCCGAATCGCAGGAGCTGACTCCCGCCATGGCGAGGACGGTCAGGGCGACGGTGGCCGGCAGGCGATTCGCGCGCATGGAAATTCCCCCTGGTGAACCGAAGAACATCAAATCGCGCGAGTGTGACACCCCCGCGCACCTGATGGCCAATCAGTTCCAGCCCTTTGCCGGCCCCTTGCCGTTGTTCGGGTGGAAGAAGAACGCGTGCGCCGCAGGCCCGCTCAGTGGTGTTCGCCGAGGACGATCCGGTAGCCGCTCGCGTCGACGGTCTCGTCGGCGGACGGCGGGGTGGCCTCCACCGGCTCGCCGAAGGCGTCGAACCGCATCGCGGTGGCGCTGTCGCCGGTCGTGTTCGCCGACAGCAGGTACGGCTGTCCCTCGGCGGCGATCGCCACCGTGCCGGCCGACCCGTGCGGGCCGCCCTCGTCGGAGCGGAATCCGAGGAACACCGCCCGGGTGCCGCTCACCTGCCGGACGCCGGTCTTGGTCCACTCCCCGGCGGCCTTCAACGGTCCGTCGCCGGTCGCCAGCCGGAAGACCAGGTCGCAGTACCCGGCGTAGGTCCTGCCGAGGTCGCCGGCGCCCGCCAGCCACTTGTCCGCCAGTCCGGGCCCGGCGTCCGGCAGCGCGGACCGGAGCATCGCGGCGGAAGGTTTCACCCAGACCGTGCCGCCGTGCCGCCGCACCTCCGCCTCGACGCCGTTCTCGGACACCGTCCCGGTGCAGTCGCCGTCCCGGGTGACGGAGAGCGCGTACTCCAGCGTCCCGGACTTCTGCTGCAGCCGGACCGTCCCGCGCAGCGAGGCCAGCCCCGCGCCCGACTCCTGGGCCTTCGCCAGGATCTGCTCGGGCGTGAGGTCCTCCAGGCCGCCGCCCGCCCCCACCACGGACGCCGCGCCGTCCCCGCCGGCGCGATCCGGTTCGCAGGCCGCCACCGAGACCACCCCGGCCAGCCCCAGCACGACCAGCCCGACCAGTACGGCCGTGGTCGGCCACCGTTTCGCCCGCATCGCTCTCGCCCCTCGCGTTGTTCCCCGGGTGATCCCGGTGCCGCGAGTCTTCCAGCCGCCCGGGGCCGGACACCACCGCTTCCGGCGGTTCGGACGGGCCGGAGGCCACCGCTTCCGGCGGGCCGGTACCCGCCTACCCGGCGGCCAATCTCGGGGTCCGCCCCGGAACCGACCCCGAGGCCGGGATCCCTCCGGACGGGGAGCTCCTCCGGGTCCGAATCCGCATCGCGACCGACGGAAAACCGCAGGTCGCGGCGGGACGATGGAGTCAGCCAGGTCGGACCGCCCGACCCGGGAGCACTCCCTCGGAGGAGAAGATGAGCACCCTCGCCCGTCCCCGTCACCAGCGCGTCCTCGGCGGCGTCTGCGCCGGCATCGCCCGGCGCTTCGGGTACACCCCGTGGACGGTCCGGGCCATCTTCCTGGCATCCTGCCTGCTGCCGGGCCCGCAGTTCCTGATCTACCTGGCGCTGTGGCTGCTGCTCCCCCAGGAGCCGTGACCCGCCACTTCCACCGCCTGACGAAACGCCCACGACGAAACGCCCATGACGAAGGGGCCGCCCCACGGGGCGGCCCCTCGGCCCTGGCTCGGACGGTGCGTCAGCCGCCCACGCCGGGCAGGGCCGGCAGGCCGGGGGCGCCGCCACCGGTCGGCGAGAGGCTGGTCAGCGTGCCGATGACGCTGCCGACCGGGGTCTTGGCCAGGCCCTGGCCGCCGGGGACGGAGTCCAGACCGCCGATCCGGTGCGCACCCTCGGGCGCCGCGGCCTGCGGGTCGACGCCGGCCGGGCCGACCTGCTCGGCCACCGGCCCGGCCTGCTCGGTGGCGGGGGCGGCGGCCTGGGCGGGGGCGCCGGCGGCCGGGTTGAGCGCGCCGGTCACGGTGCCGAGCTGGTCGGCGCCGGGCAGCTTGCTCACGGCCCCGGTGGCGGCACTGGTCACGCCCGGGTTGGTGAGCGCGCCGGTCGGCAGTCCGAGGCCGCCGGGGGCGACCGGCGCGGCCGAGGCGGTGCCCGCGGCAACGGCGGCGGCGACAACGCCGAGCACGGCGGTGCCGGCGGCCTTCAGAGTGGCCTGCTTCATGTGTGCGTCCTCAGTCCTGGTCGGGCCGGTGCGGGGTCGCACGCCCGGGGATTTCAGGGCGCGGCCGTCACACCGAGTCAGCAGTGACCGGCTCACCGTAGTGAGAGTGGTGCGCACGGTTCAAAATCCGACCACTCCCCCGAGTGATAAGTCCGACCATCTCCATGGACGTTGACCGCTCGGGGGCCACCCGGGCCCTCAGTCGCGCGGACCGAACAGCCACTCGGCCTTGAGCTCCGCGTACCCCGGCTTGATCACGTCGTTGATCATCGCCAGCCGCTCGTCGAACGGCAGGAACGCCGACTTCATCGCGTTGACGGTGAACCACTCCATGTCGCCCAGCGTGTAGCCGAACGCGTCCACCAGGTGCTCGAACTCGCGGCTCATGCTGGTGCCGCTCATCAACCGGTTGTCGGTGTTGACGGTGACCCGGAACTTCAGCCGCGCGAGCAGCCCGATCGGGTGCTCGGCGTACGAGGCCGCCGCGGCGGTCTGCAGGTTCGAGGTCGGGCACATCTCCAGCGGCACCCGCCGGTCGCGCACGTACGCGGCCAGCCGCCCGAGCTCCACCCGGCCGTCCTCGCCGACCGTGATGTCGTCCACGATCCGCACGCCGTGACCGAGCCGGTCCGCGCCGCAGCACTGCACCGCCTCCCAGATCGACGGCAGCCCGAACGCCTCGCCGGCGTGGATGGTGAAGTGGTTGTTCTCGCCCTTGAGGTAGTCGAACGCGGCCTGGTGCCGAGTCGGCGGGTGACCGGCCTCCGCGCCCGCGATGTCGAACCCGACCACACCTCGGTCCCGGTGACGGTTCGCCAGCTCGGCGATCTCCAGCGAACGCGCCGCGTGCCGCATCGCGGTCAGCAGCGTCCCGACCCGGATCCGGTGCCCGCGCGCCCGCGCGTTCGCCTCACCCAGCCGGAAGCCCTCGTTGACGGCCTCCACCACCTCGTCCAGGCTCAGCCCCGCCTCCAGGTGCTGCTCCGGCGCGTACCGCACCTCGGCGTACACCACGCCGTCCGCAGCCAGGTCCTCCGCACAGTCGGCGGCCACCCGGATCAGCGCCTCCCGGGTCTGCATCACCGCACACGTGTGCGCGAACGTCTCCAGGTACCGCTCCAGCGACCCCGAGTCCGCCGCCTCCCGGAACCACACCCCGAGCGCCTCCGGGTCCGTGGTCGGCAGCCCCTCATAGCCGCAATCGGCCGCCAGCTCGACGATCGTCCCCGGCCGCAACCCACCGTCCAGGTGGTCGTGCAACAGCACCTTCGGCGCCCGGACGATCTGCTCCGCCGTGGGAACACGCGGGACCGTGGTGCCCGCGAGAGTGATCTGCTTCTCCATTGCCGGAGCATAGCCCCTACGCGCGTAGATCAGCCACGCGCCCCGCGAAACGGAACCCTCGCTCAGCCACGCGCCACCCCCGCCGCGACACCACGAACTCCCGGAACCCCGCCACCGCCGACGTGAGCGGGCGGGTCGCGTGCCAGGCGAGGCCGATGGCTCGGCGGGTGCGAGGGCCGGCGATTCCGAGCCCGACGACGCCCGGCCCCATCTCCCACCACCCCTCGCCGCGAAGCGGAACCCTCGCCGCGAAGCGGAACCCACACCGCGAAGCGGAACCCACACCGCGAAGCGGAACCCACACCGCGAAGCGGAACCCACACCGCGAAGCGGAACCCACACCGCGAAGCGGAACCCACAC